>CAUSRF010000006.1:0-45028 GCA_963534275.1 uncultured Streptococcus sp. | reverse complement strand
TTGACGGTAAAAAAATCGCCGTTATCGGTTATGGTTCACAAGGACATGCGCATGCGCAAAACTTGCGTGACTCAGGTCGTGATGTCATCATTGGTGTACGTCCTGGTAAGTCTTTTGACAAAGCAAAAGAAGATGGTTTTGACACATACACAGTAGCAGAAGCGACTAAATTGGCTGATGTGATCATGATCTTGGCTCCAGACGAAATCCAACAAGAATTGTACGAAGCAGAAATCGCTCCAAACTTGGAAGCTGGAAATGCAGTTGGATTTGCTCATGGTTTCAATATCCACTTTGAATTTATCAAAGTTCCTGCTGATGTAGATGTCTTCATGTGTGCTCCTAAGGGACCAGGACACTTGGTACGTCGTACTTACGAAGAAGGATTTGGTGTTCCGGCTCTTTATGCAGTCTACCAAGATGCTACAGGAAATGCGAAAAACATTGCTATGGACTGGTGTAAAGGTGTTGGAGCAGCTCGTGTTGGTTTGCTTGAAACAACTTACAAAGAAGAAACTGAAGAAGATTTGTTTGGTGAACAAGCTGTACTTTGTGGTGGTTTGACTGCCCTTATCGAAGCAGGTTTCGAAGTCTTGACAGAAGCAGGATACGCTCCAGAATTGGCTTACTTTGAAGTTCTTCATGAAATGAAATTGATCGTTGACTTGATCTATGAAGGTGGATTCAAGAAAATGCGTCAATCTATTTCAAACACTGCTGAATACGGTGACTATGTATCAGGTCCACGTGTGATTACTGAGCAAGTTAAAGAAAACATGAAAGCTGTCTTGGCAGACATCCAAAATGGTAAATTTGCAAATGACTTTGTAAATGACTACAAGGCTGGTCGTCCAAAATTAACTGCTTACCGTGAACAAGCGGCTAACCTTGAAATTGAAAAAGTTGGTGCGGAATTACGTAAAGCAATGCCATTCGTTGGTAAAAACGATGACGATGCTTTCAAAATCTACAACTAATTCTTAAAAATAAGAACAGAAGGCGAGTTGGGGGGTACCTAACTCGCTTTTTATCTTGTAAAGTATTTGAGGAGGAGATATGCTAAGTGCAAAAGATGTGGTGAAAGCCCACAAAGTTTTAAGTGGTGTAGTGGTGAATACACCACTAGAATATGATCATTACTTATCAGAAAAGTATGGAGCTAAGATCTATCTGAAAAAGGAAAATGCGCAACGAGTTCGCTCTTTTAAAATTCGTGGAGCTTATTATGCCATTTCACAGTTGACAAAAGAAGAACGTGAGCGTGGTGTGGTCTGTGCATCAGCAGGGAATCACGCTCAGGGTGTTGCTTACACTTGTAAGGAGATGAAGATTCCTGCGACAATTTTTATGCCCATCACAACGCCCCAACAAAAAATTGGCCAAGTTCGTTTCTTTGGTGGTGACTATGTGACGATCAAGTTGATCGGAGATACTTTTGACGCTTCGGCAAAGGCAGCCCAAGAATTCACCGTTTCAGAAAATAGAACCTTTATCGATCCTTTTGATGATGCCCATGTTCAGGCAGGACAAGGGACTGTAGCCTATGAAATTCTTGAAGAAGCCCGTAAAGAGTCTATTGATTTTGATACAGTACTAGTACCGGTAGGTGGTGGCGGACTGATTGCAGGGGTTTCAACTTACATCAAAGAAACAAAACCCGCTATTGAAGTAATCGGAGTTGAAGCAAATGGTGCCCGTTCGATGAAGGCTGCTTTTGAGGCTGGGGGACCAGTTAAACTCAAAGAAATTGACAAGTTTGCTGATGGTATAGCTGTACAGAAAGTTGGACAGTTGACCTATGAAGCGACACATCAGAATGTTGAAACTCTTATCGGAGTGGATGAGGGTTTGATTTCTGAGACCTTGATTGATCTTTATTCCAAGCAAGGGATTGTCGCCGAACCAGCTGGAGCTGCTAGTGTTGCAGCCTTGGAAGTTCTATCGGACTATATCAAAGGCAAAACAATCTGTTGTATCATTTCTGGGGGGAATAATGATATTAACCGTATGCCAGAGATGGAAGAGCGTGCCTTGATTTATGATGGCATTAAGCATTACTTTGTGGTGAATTTTCCACAGCGTCCTGGAGCTCTCCGAGAGTTTGTAAATGACATTTTGGGGCCAAATGATGACATCACTCGTTTTGAATATATCAAACGAGCAAGCAAGGGGACGGGGCCTGTATTGATTGGGATTGCTCTTGCCAATAAGCATGATTATGCTGCCTTGATTCATCGGATGGAAAAGTTTGACCCGTCTTATATCAATCTGAACGGAAACGAAACCTTGTATAATATGCTAGTCTAAAATAAATTTGCTATCATATTATTTGCATAATGAATATAATGATGCTATAATGATGGTGACGAAAGGGGGGGATTCCCATGGTTTTACATGTTTTACTTGTTCTATTTTTTCTAGTGCTGATTGCATCAATGATTATTATCAGCTCTGTATATGTTGTAAGGCAACAATCTGTCGCTATTATCGAGCGTTTTGGTAAATACCAAAAGTTGAGTAATAGTGGTATTCATGTACGAGCACCTTTTGGAATTGATAGAATTGCGGCCAGAGTGCAGTTGCGCCTATTGCAAAGTGAGATTGTCGTGGAAACAAAAACACAAGATAATGTATTTGTGACCATGAATGTGGCGACTCAGTATCGAGTGAATGAGAACAATGTCACAGATGCTTACTATAAACTAATGAGACCAGAAGCTCAAATCAAATCCTATATTGAAGATGCCTTGCGTTCGTCCGTGCCGAAATTGACCTTGGATGAACTATTTGAGAAAAAAGATGAGATTGCATTAGAAGTTCAAAAACAAGTAGCAGAAGAAATGTCTACATATGGGTACATCATTGTAAAAACACTGATTACGAAGGTTGAACCTGATGCTGAAGTTAAACAATCAATGAATGAAATCAATGCTGCCCAACGTAAGAGAGTCGCTGCGCAAGAACTTGCAGAAGCAGATAAGATTAAAATCGTGACAGCGGCGGAAGCAGAGGCAGAAAAAGATCGTCTACACGGTGTAGGGATTGCAGAACAGCGTAAGGCTATTGTTGACGGACTTGCTGATTCTATTCAAGAATTAAAAGGAGCCAATGTTGAACTCACGGAAGCCCAGATTATGTCCATTCTATTAACAAATCAGTATTTGGATACTTTGAATAATTTCGCAGACAATAAGGGCAATAACACCATCTTCCTACCAGCAAATCCTGATGGAGTTGAAGATATACGAACAAGCATATTATCAGCTTTAAAAGCTAAGTAATAACAATTCATTATTTGTTTTCAATAAGTAGATGTTTTTTGTGGATAATCCTAAAAGAATGGATATACTTCATTATCGTAAAGAACAAAATAGGAGAAGAACATGGCTAAATCAAACTTTGAAAAAGTAGAATCAGTTGTTGGCTGGGTTCGTGATAAGAAAATCACAGGTTACCGTATCTCTAAGGAAACAAATGCACGTGAAATGTCAATCATTGCTTTGGCACAAGGTCGTGCAAAAGTGAAAAATATTTCATTTGAAACAGCCCTAGGTTTGATTGATTTTTATGACAAGAATCATGAAAAATTTGAAGATTAAACTAGGCTTAAAGGCAGATTCTTAAAATGGATCTGCCTTTTGTTTGGCAAAGAGTTAGTAAAAAGACTACATGTTTTATGCAGTCTTTGTTTGTTATTTGAGATAGCGCTGAAGAAACTCTCGCGTTCGTTCTTCTTTAGGGTTCGTGAAGAGATCTTCTGGCTTGCCTTCTTCAGCGATGACGCCCTTATCCATAAAGATGACACGGTGAGAGACATCGCGGGCGAACTCCATTTCGTGGGTGACGACGATCATGGTCAATCCTTCCTGAGCCAGATCTTGCATGATTTTAAGGACTTCACCGACCATTTCTGGATCCAGGGCAGATGTTGGTTCGTCAAAGAGGATGGCATCAGGATTCATGGAGAGGGCGCGAGCGATGGCTACACGTTGCTTTTGACCACCAGAGAGTTGTTTTGGTTTGGCTTGCCAATAGCGTTCACCCATGCCAACTTTTTCAAGATTTTCTTTGGCAATTTTTTCAGCCTCAGAGCGTTCTCTTTTGAGGACAGTCATTTGGGCGACAATAGTGTTTTCGAGAACATCAAGGTTTTCAAAGAGGTTGAAGGATTGAAAAACCATACCGAGCTTTTCACGATAGTGAGTAAGGTCATAGCCTTTTGCAAGGACGTTTTCACCTCGGTAGAGAATTTCTCCTTCAGTAGGTATTTCTAGTAGGTTGATCGAACGTAGGAAGGTTGATTTTCCGCTTCCTGAGCTCCCGATGATGGAGATAACCTCTCCTTTGTGGACTGACAGAGAAATGTCTTTTAAGACTTCGTTCTGTCCATAGGATTTTTTGAGGTGTTTAATTTCAAGAATGGGTTGATTCATTATTTCAAGTCCTCCGTTTGCATTTGATTAGCACCTGTAGTGTAGGTATCCATGTCCATGCGTCTTTCGATGAAGCGTAGAATACGGGTCACTGTGAAGGTGAGGACAAAGTAAATCACGGCGATGATTGTAAATGTCTGGAAGTATTGATAAGTTTGGGTGGCCACAGTATTACCTGAGAAGTAGAGTTCTACCACAGAGATAACATTCAGTACAGAGGTATCTTTGATATTGATGACAAACTCATTACCAGTAGCAGGTAAGATATTGCGAACGACCTGAGGGAGGACAACCTTGCGCATGGTCTGATTATGGGTCATACCAAGAGCAGTTGCGGCTTCAAATTGTCCCTTGTCAACTGCTAGGATACCTCCACGGACGATTTCCGTCATGTAGGCACCCGTGTTGATTGAAACGATGAAGATGGCAGCCAGTGTACGATCGAGATTGATTCCGAAGGCTTGTGCTGTACCATAGTAGATAACCATAGATTGAACGATCATTGGTGTACCACGGAAAATTTCAATATAGACATTGAGAATCCAACCGACTAGTTTCTGTAGGGCGTACATTGCCTTGTTCTCAGATAGTGGAGCGGTACGGAAGACCCCAATCGCAAGTCCGATAAGGAGACCTGTGATGGTTCCGATAATGGAGATTAAGAGTGTGATACCAGCACCACGCAAGAGTTGTTGCCAGTTTTCAGAAAGGATCTTAGCGACTTGGCTAAAGAAACTACTTTCTTCCTCTGTTGTTGTCGCCTCCACTGGTTGTTCTTTAATCATCTGATCCATAAGGGCTACTTGTTCGTCCTTAGAAATGGTTTCGATGCTGGCATTGATTTGGCTGATGCGACTATCGTCCTTGCGGAGACCAATGGCAATAGCGGTGTCTTCTTCTCCTGTTTTGAAACCTGGTTGGGGTTGGATCATTTTGAACTTAGCGTTGGCAGATTCAGCGGTCAGGGCTTCAGGGCGCTCCGAAACATAGGCATCAATGACACCTGCTTCAAGTGCTTGGCGCATCTGAGCGAAGTCACCCATGGCTGTTTCTTTCTTGGCGCCAGGGATTTGGGAAATCAAATCATAGAGGTAAACGCCTTGTTGTGATGTAATTTTTGCTCCGCTAAAGTCGTTTAAAGATTTGGCGTTGGCATAGGCAGAGTCCTTTTTGACCAATAGAACCGGTTCACTAGTATAGTAACTGCTTGAAAAGGCAATTTCTTGTTTGCGTTCAGCTGTTGGACTCATACCTGCAATGATCATATCGATCTTGCCAGAAGTAAGGGCTGGAACAAGTCCTTCCCACTTGGTTTTCACGACCAAAGGTTCCTTGCCTAGGTCTTTGGCAATCTTTTTAGCGATTTGTACATCGTAGCCATTGGCATATTGGTTGGTACCGTCAATTTTGACAGCGCCGTTACTATCATCGTCTTGGGTCCAGTTGAAGGGGGCGTACGCTGCCTCCATCCCGATGCGTAAATATTCGTCGGCTTGGACTTGGCTAGCTAGTCCTAGTGTAAGGGCTAGGCTAGCAAGGATAGATAAGCATAATTTTTTCATGTTTTCTCCTATTTCTAGTCTAAAAATGACTTCTCTCTATTGTATCTAAAAATGGTGAGATTTTCAATACAAGTAAGCCTTTACTTATAAAAAATGATATAATGGTAGCAAAGATAAAAAGGGGGATTGTGTTGTGAAAAAGACTTTTTTCGTGCTTTTATTTAGCTTGTTTTGTATTTTACCACTCTCTGTTTTTGCGGTTGATTTCAAGATTCGCTCTTATCAAGGTGATTTGTATATTCATGCAGATAATACGGCAGAATATAGGGAGAAAGTAGTCTATCATTTTGATGAGGATTTTAATGGACAACTAGTAGGACTTGGCCGTGCTGGTAAGATGCCAAAGGGCTTTGAAATAGATTCCAGTCCGAAGATTCAGGTATGGAAAAATGCTAGTGCCATTGAGAATGTCAATAGTGAAGTGATAGAAGAATCGGAAGGTTATACTGTAAAAGTGTATAATCCAGGCCAAGAGGGGGATACCGTTGAAGTGGTAATCACATGGCAGCTAAAAAATCTCCTATTTCTATATGATGATATCGCGGAACTTAATTGGCAACCCCTGACGGATAGTTCAGAACCTATCGAAAATTTTGAGTTTCGAGTAACGGGCTTTAATGGAGCAGAAAAATTGTTTTTTCATACAGGGAAACTCTTTACAGAGGGCAAGGTAGAAAAGATAGATGGTGATTATCGTGTTCATTTACAGAACCTACCTCGTCAGCGTGGGGTTGAATTGCATGCCTATTGGCCTAGAAAAGATTTCGAAACAGCTTTGGATCAGGGATTGAAGGGCAATCGTTTAGCAGAATTTGAAAAAATAGAGGAATCCATTACTGCTGAAAAAGCTCAGAGCAAAGCTCTGGTTATGTGGATTATCCCTTTGCTACTCTCGCTTTCTTTAGTCTTTAGTGTTATTTTATACTGCATTTACAGAAGAAAAACCTCCCCATCAAAGAAATATGCTAAAAATCACCGTCTCTATGAACCGCCAATGAACTTAGAACCGATGGTTTTATCGGAAGCTGTTTACTCTACTTCTTTAGAGGAAGTCAGCCCCTTAACCAAGGGAGGAGGGAAGTTCACCTTTGACCAACTCGTTCAGGCCACCTTATTGGATGTGATTGACCGTGGAAATGTTTCAATCATCTCAAATGGAGATGAGGTCCGTTTAAAAGTCGTAAAAGAAAAAGGACTGGCAAGTTTTGAAAAAGATTGCCTTAATTTGGCCTTTTCAGGAAGAGAAGAAGTGCTTGTTTCAGATTTGTTTGCAGATTACCAAGTGTCAACTAGTCTTTACCAAGGTGCAAAAGCAGCTGATGAAAAACGGATTCAGAAAACGGGACGTAAGCTTAAGTCGTCTTTCGAGCAAGCACTGAAGCAGATGCAGGATGGGGTGAGAAAGCGGATTTCCTCTTTGCAACTTCCAGATTATTATCGTCCACTAAGTAACGGAGAAAAAATCTTGCGATTGACAATAGGCGTCTCTACGCTTCTACCTGCTTTCGTTGGTTTTGGCTGGTTCTTGTATAGTTTGGATGCTCACGGGTACCTTTTTCTGCCACTTCCTATCCTTGGGTTTGTGAGCTTGATGTTAGCTGCCGTCTATTATTGGACGACCCGATTTGATACTCGTGATGGCGTTTTAAACGAAGAAGGACTAGAGGCATACTATCTCTGGACTAGTTTTGAAAACATGCTTCGCGATATCGCTCGCCTAGATAAGGCAGAATTAGAGAGTATTGTTCTTTGGAATCGCCTCCTTGTCTATGCTACTTTATTTGGTTATGCGGACAAGGTGAGTCATTTGATGAAATCTCATCAGATTCAAGTTGAGAATCCAGATATCAATCTTTACGTAGCTTATGGCTGGCACAGTATGTTTTATCATTCTACTGCTCAAATGAGCCACTATGCTAGTATCGCAAACACAGCTAGCACCTACTCCGTATCTTCTGGAAGTGGAAGTTCTGGCGGGGGATTCTCAGGAGGTGGAGGCGGTGGTAGCATCGGCGCCTTCTAAAAAATCTATCGCAACATCCGAAATTATGTTATAATAGAGGACAGAAAAAGGAGTAATGCATGTATTTTATTGAAATTTTGAAGTCAATCTTTTTTGGGATTGTTGAAGGAATTACTGAATGGTTGCCAATTTCAAGTACAGGTCACTTGATTTTGGTTGAAGAATTTGTACAATACAAGGATCAAAATGAAGCCTTCATGTCTATGTTTAATGTTGTCATTCAGCTTGGTGCTATTTTAGCCGTTATGGTGATTTACTTTAACAAGCTCAATCCCTTCAAACCTGGTAAAACCAAGGTCGAAGTTCGTCGAACTTGGCAGTTATGGTCAAAAGTTTTCGTCGCAACCTTGCCTTTACTGTTGGTTTTTAAGTTGGATGATTGGTTTGATGCCAACTTCCACAACATGGTTTCAGTTGCTATCATGTTGATTATTTATGGGGTTGCCTTTATCTATCTTGAAAAAAGAAATAAGGCGCAAGCTATTGAACCAACAGTGACAGAGCTAGACAAGTTGCCTTATAAAACAGCTCTTTACATCGGACTCTTCCAAGTCCTTGCCCTTTTCCCAGGAACAAGTCGTTCTGGTGCCACTATCGTTGGTGGATTGTTGAATGGAACAAGTCGCTCTGTCGTAACGGAGTTTACCTTCTATCTCGGAATTCCTGTTATGTTTGGAGCTAGCGCTTTAAAGATTTTCAAATTTATTAAAGCCGGTCAACTTTTGAGTTTTGGTCAACTATTCTTGCTCTTGGTTGCTATGGGAGTAGCCTTTGCGGTCAGCATGGTTGCTATTCGTTTCTTGACCAGCTATGTGAAGAAGCACGACTTTACACTCTTTGGTAAATACCGTATTGTACTTGGTAGTGTCTTGTTGCTCTATAGTTTTGTGCGTTTATTTGTATAAGTTGAAAATAGAATAAAATAGGATAGTTCGCCAAAAAACATTTTGGGAGGAACTATCCTATTTTTATAATTATTTAGTTTATTTTTTATTACGTTATTCTGTCGTCTTGCCCTCTGTTTGACCAGGGTTTTAAACGTGAACTAAAAGATTGTATTTAATTTGATTGACTTAAAATTTCGTGGATTAAAGATTCATCAAAAATATCCAGTCCGATAGATTGAAGCATAAATTGTAAAAAATAAATCCGATCGACAATTTTTTCGGAAGAATTTTCAAAAATACTTCCTTCTACCCAAAAGTTAGTCAAAAGCAAGATTGTTTCGGCCGCTTCATTAGGGAAGGGGATGGGTTGGATGGACTGATCTTCTATTCCTTTTTTTATAATATCTGCAATAAGGGGAGTTCCTATACGCAGATTGTAACGGATAATAGTCAGCATGAACTCCGCATCAAGAGGCGCGTGATTCAACATTTCGTAGTTAGTTTTCTGACTTTTTAAACTAAACTGAAAGGTTTCTTTGAGCTGTTCTCTTCCAGTTAAATGACTGGTGGATTCAAGCCAGTCTAGCAATTCCTTTTCCATCAATTGATAACGCTGTTTTAAAACTGCAAAAAAAATTTCATCTTTTGATTGAAAATGGTGATAAATCGCCCCTTTTGAAATGCTAGCTGTTTGCGCTATGTTCTGTACACTTGTTTTTTCATAGCCATTGTGAATAAAAAGCTGTGAAGCTGTTGATAAAATCTTTTCAATCATTGCTTGAGATTTTTCTGTTTTTGCGACCATTAAGTTCCTTCTCTCTGTTTTATTAAATTTATTTTATCAAAAAAAGAAGAAAAGGTAATATTTGAGCAGTCTAACAAGTCTCATTCTTAAGAAAACCACTCTACTTTTTTAATTTTGCTTCCATACGTTTGATGTGATACAAGTTTGAGAGAACTGTAATTCCACCGATGGTCATTATTCCTAAACCATTCCAAGGACTAAACAAAGTAGTGATGATCCCGCCAGTAATTGTAGCATACCCACATTTCACTCCCAAACGAGAATGTCGGATACCGCTCTCTCCTTGTGTTAATCGATAAAACTGTTCTTTTTGCTGCATTATTTGCTTTTTAATGGCTTCGTGATGACGTATTTGATGTTGACGTACTCGTTGCTCTTGTTTTGCAATATAATCAATTGTTTTTTCTAGTATAGATTTTTTCATGTTAAGTCCCTTCTGCAAAAACCGACCAGACGGTATTTTTATGTTTTCTAGTTTAACAAATATAAATGAAGGTGTCAACTTCTAACACTTGCGGAAAAATATTTTTACTATCAACTATTTGAAATCAATCTCACCGTTTTTATTTTAAGTGCTGTAAATAATACATAATTAAAATCAAGTGGGCTTTTTTATTAATAAAATATCAAAAAATATCATAGTTCAAGTATATGTGTGAGAATGTTCCTTCTCTAAAATTACAGAATTTATCCTAGTACAAATGCGGTAGGGATTCAAACTAAACTATATTTTCCAAAAACATTCAGTTTTCTAGCAAAAGAGTGTGGGAACTAAGGGAAAGAAGTTTTCTTGAATTAGGATTTTTTAGAATCTATAATGTGAATAACAGCCTGTTGAATGCTGGCCAGCGATTTAAGATAGTTCCTCGAACTATTTTAGTGATTAGCTATCACGCCCTGAGTATTATTTCTAAAACAGAATGAGGCTGAAACACTGTTATTCCAACCTCATTTAATTCAAACTAATGAAACTCCCCTTAAGCTTTTTAAAATCCTGTCACTGTAATTCCTAGTAGACGAACGCCTTTTTCTTTTTCAGCTAGTTCTTCGTAGAGTTGAAGGGCAGTTTGAGAAATCTGACTAGCGTCCTGTGTAGCTTGTGGGAGGCTTTTTCGTCTAGTTAGAGTGGAGAAGTCAGCATATCGTATTTTTAGGATAATGATTTTTCCAGCTTTGTCCTGCTTGTTGAGATTGTGAGCTACTTTTTCAGAGAGAAGAGTCAGCTCTTTTTTGATGTCTTCTTCAGCCTGGAGAATCTTACCATAAGTTTTCTCCTTGCCGATGGACTTACGAATGCGATTGGACTTGACTGGAGAATTGTGAACACCACGAACCTTTCTATAAAGGTCAAAACCGAGTCTGCCAAATCGATCGATTAAAGTGACTTCTGAGACGTCCAATAAGTCTGAACCAGTATAAATGCCCATTTCATGAAGGCGTTCAACTGTTTTTTTGCCCACACCGTGAAATTTAGCAATATCCATTTGTTTGAGAAAGTCTTGGGCTTGGTCAGGTAGAATTACTGTCAAACCATGCGGCTTCTGATAATCACTGGCCATTTTAGCTAAAAATTTATTGTAAGAAACACCAGCAGAAGCAGTCAGGTGTAGTTCCTGCCAGATATCTTGTTGGATGAGACGAGCTATTTTGACAGCTGACTTGATACCAAGTTTATTTTCTGTCACATCCAAGTAGGCTTCGTCAATACTCATGGGTTCAATCAAATCAGTATAACGTTTAAAAATAGCTCGAATCTGAAAACCCACTGCCTTATACTTTTCATAATTTCCAGAGATGAAGACGGCTTGGGGACAACGCTCATAAGCTTCTTTAGAACTCATGGCAGAGTGAATACCAAAGGCCCGTGCCTCGTAGCTACAAGTAGAAACAACACCCCGTCCGCCTGTTTGTCTAGGGTCACTTCCAATGATGACAGGTTTTCCCTTTAACTTAGGATTGTCACGTATTTCCACCGCAGCAAAAAAGGCATCCATATCGATATGGATGATTTTTCTGGACAAATCATTTATCAATGGAAATATGAGCATTTAGCTTCCTTTCTACCATCATTTTCTATTTATTATACCCTTTTTTCTGAAAAAATGGAAAAGAGTAATCCTACTTTCAAATATATAATACAGATAGTGCCAAATAACAGACTGTATTAGAAAAGAAAGTGACAGAAAAGCCTTTTTTAGCTTGTTGAAATCGGTTACTGTATGGTATACTTGACTCATGAATGTAACAGATGACTGTTGCTAGAAAGAAAAATGAGGACATTAACATGGTTGTTAAGACAGTTGTTGAAGCACAAGATATTTTTGATAAAGCTTGGGAAGGCTTCAAAGGCGTAGATTGGAAAGAAAAAGCAAGTATTTCTCGCTTTGTTCAAGCTAACTACACACCTTACGATGGAGATGAAAGTTTCCTTGCAGGACCAACAGAACGTTCACTTCACATCAAAAAAATTGTAGAAGAAACGAAGGCTCACTACGAAGAAACTCGTTTCCCAATGGACACTCGTCCAACATCTATTGCTGATATTCCTGCTGGATTTATCGACAAAGAAAACGAATTGATCTTCGGTATCCAAAATGATGAACTCTTCAAATTGAACTTCATGCCAAAAGGTGGTATCCGTATGGCTGAAACTACTTTGAAAGAAAATGGATACGAACCAGATCCAGCTGTTCATGAAATCTTCACTAAATATGTAACAACAGTTAACGACGGTATTTTCCGCGCTTACACTTCAAACATCCGTCGTGCTCGTCACGCACACACTGTAACTGGTCTTCCAGATGCCTACTCACGTGGACGTATCATCGGTGTTTACGCACGTCTTGCTCTTTACGGTGCAGACTACTTGATGCAAGAAAAAGTAAACGACTGGAATGCAATCAAAGAAATTGATGAAGAAACAATCCGTCTTCGTGAAGAAGTAAACCTTCAATACCAAGCATTGCAACAAGTTGTTCGCTTGGGTGACCTTTACGGAGTTGACGTTCGTAAACCAGCGATGAACGTTAAAGAAGCTATCCAATGGGTAAACATTGCCTTCATGGCTGTCTGCCGTGTTATCAACGGTGCGGCTACATCTCTAGGACGTGTGCCAATCGTATTGGATATCTTTGCAGAACGTGACCTTGCTCGTGGTACATTTACTGAATCAGAAATCCAAGAATTCGTTGATGATTTCGTTATGAAACTTCGTACAGTTAAATTTGCTCGTACAAAAGCTTACGACCAATTGTACTCAGGTGACCCAACCTTCATCACAACTTCTATGGCTGGTATGGGTAACGACGGTCGTCACCGTGTTACTAAGATGGACTACCGTTTCTTGAACACTCTTGACAACATCGGTAACTCTCCAGAACCAAACTTGACAGTTCTTTGGACTGACAAATTGCCATACAACTTCCGTCGCTACTGTATGCACATGAGCCACAAACACTCTTCTATCCAATACGAAGGTGTAACAACAATGGCTAAAGACGGATACGGTGAAATGAGCTGTATCTCATGTTGTGTGTCTCCACTTGACCCAGAAAACGAAGAACAACGTCACAACATCCAGTACTTCGGTGCTCGTGTTAACGTTCTTAAAGCTCTTCTTACTGGTTTGAACGGTGGTTACGACGATGTTCATAAAGACTACAAAGTATTTGACATCGATCCTATCCGTGACGAAGTTCTTGAATTCGAATCAGTTAAAGCGAACTTTGAAAAATCTCTTGACTGGTTGACTGACACTTACGTAGATGCTTTGAACATCATCCACTACATGACTGATAAGTACAACTACGAAGCTGTTCAAATGGCCTTCTTGCCAACTAAACAACGTGCCAACATGGGATTCGGTATCTGTGGATTTGCGAACACTGTTGATACATTGTCAGCTATCAAATACGCTACAGTTAAACCAATCCGTGACGAAGATGGCTACATCTACGATTACGAAACAATCGGTGAATACCCACGTTGGGGTGAAGATGACCCACGTTCAAACGAATTGGCAGAATGGTTGATCGAAGCTTACACAACTCGTCTACGTAGCCACAAACTTTACAAAGACGCAGAAGCTACAGTATCACTTTTGACAATCACATCTAACGTTGCATACTCTAAACAAACTGGTAACTCACCAGTTCACAAAGGTGTATACCTCAACGAAGATGGTTCAGTGAACTTGTCTAAACTTGAATTCTTCTCACCAGGTGCTAACCCATCTAACAAAGCTAAAGGTGGATGGTTGCAAAACTTGAACTCACTTGCTAGCCTTGACTTTGGTTATGCAGCTGATGGTATCTCATTGACAACTCAAGTATCACCTCGCGCTCTTGGTAAAACTCGTGACGAACAAGTTGATAACTTGGTAACAATCCTTGATGGTTACTTCGAAAACGGTGGACAACACGTTAACTTGAACGTTATGGACTTGAACGATGTTTACGAAAAGATCATGTCAGGTGAAGATGTTATCGTACGTATCTCTGGATACTGTGTAAACACTAAATACCTCACTCCAGAACAAAAAACTGAATTGACACAACGTGTCTTCCACGAAGTTCTTTCAATGGATGATGCATTGAGCTAAGATTTTAAATTAAATAGAAAAGGCCAGTTGGAAACGACTGGCTTTTTGTGTCCTTGAAAAATTTTCAAAAAATAGTCAAATTTGGTCAAAAAGTTATTGACTTTTACTGACCAATGTGATATAGTAGAAACATAAGGAAAATGAATTCCTTAGAAAACTTCATTTTCAATGATTCTATTTCTTGAAAATGTACGATAGATACCCTAGAAAGGGGTGAGGCCTATGTTTAATCTAACAGACTTTGAAAAGAAGATGATAAAAGGCTTATTTAAAAGAGAAAAACCAGAAATTATACGTAGGGTAGCCAACAGCGAGTAGCTAACAGCTAGTCTAAATTTTTTAAAACAAAGGTCAGAGAAAGTCAAATTGTTTTGACTAAGTAAATTTTTAATTAAACGAGGTATGAAATATGAATAACAATTTTAATAACTTTAACAATATGGATGATTTATTTAACCAATTGATGGGTGGTATGCGTGGATACAGTTCAGAAAACCGTCGTTACTTGATTAATGGTCGTGAAGTGACACCTGAGGAATTTGCTCATTATCGTGCAACTGGGAAATTACCAGGAAATGCAGAATCTGATGCGCAAATGCAACAACACGCTTCAGGTATGAAACAAGACGGTGTCCTTGCTAAACTAGGTCGTAACTTGACAGCAGAAGCTCGCGAGGGCAAGTTGGATCCTGTTATCGGACGAAACAAGGAAATTCAAGAAACATCTGAAATCCTCTCACGTCGTACCAAGAACAATCCCGTTCTGGTCGGAGATGCAGGTGTTGGTAAGACAGCCGTTGTCGAAGGCTTGGCGCAAGCCATTGTGAACGGAGATGTTCCAGCTGCTATTAAGAACAAGGAAATCATTTCCATTGATATCTCAGGTCTCGAGGCTGGTACTCAATACCGTGGTAGCTTTGAAGAAAATGTTCAAAATCTAGTCAATGAAGTGAAAGAAGCAGGAAATATTATCCTCTTCTTTGATGAAATTCACCAAATCCTTGGTGCTGGTAGCACTGGTGGAGACAGTGGTTCTAAAGGGCTTGCAGATATTCTCAAGCCAGCTCTCTCTCGTGGTGAGTTGACTGTTATTGGGGCAACGACTCAAGACGAATATCGTAACACGATTTTGAAGAATGCAGCTCTTGCCCGTCGTTTCAACGAAGTCAAGGTCAATGCTCCTTCAGCAGAGGATACCTTTAAAATTCTTCAAGGGATTCGTGATCTCTATCAACAACACCACAATGTTATCTTGCCAGATGAAGTCTTGAAGGCAGCAGTGGATTATTCTATCCAATATATTCCTCAACGCAGCTTGCCAGATAAGGCTATCGATCTTGTCGATGTAACGGCGGCTCACTTGGCAGCTCAACATCCAGTAACAGATGTTCATGCTGTTGAACGTGAAATTGAGGCAGAAAAAGACAAGCAAGAGAAAGCTGTTGAGGCAGAAGATTTTGAAGCAGCTCTTAATGCCAAGACACGTATTGCAGAATTGGAGAAAAAAGTCGAAAACCACACAGAAGATATGAAAGTGACTGCCACTGTCAATGATGTGGCCGAGTCTGTTGAGCGGATGACTGGTATCCCAGTGTCTCAAATGGGAGCATCTGATATCGAACGCCTTAAAGATATGGCTCATCGTTTGGAACACAAGGTTATCGGTCAAGATAAGGCAGTAGAAGCAGTGGCTCGTGCTATCCGTCGTAACCGTGCTGGTTTTGATGAAGGCAATCGCCCAATAGGTAGCTTCCTCTTTGTAGGTCCAACTGGGGTTGGTAAGACCGAGCTGGCTAAGCAATTGGCACTCGATATGTTTGGAACCAAGGATGCGATCATTCGTTTGGATATGTCTGAATACAGTGACCGCACAGCCGTATCTAAGCTGATCGGTACAACAGCCGGTTATGTGGGTTATGATGACAATAGCAATACCTTGACAGAACGTGTTCGTCGCAATCCTTACTCTATCATTCTATTGGACGAAATTGAAAAGGCTGATCCTCAAGTCATTACCCTTCTCCTCCAAGTCCTAGATGATGGTCGTTTGACTGATGGTCAAGGAAATACCGTTAACTTTAAAAACACTGTCATTATTGCAACATCAAATGCTGGCTTTGGCTATGAAGCCAACTTGACAGAAGATGCAGATAAGCCAGAATTGATGGATCGTTTGAAACCATTCTTCCGTCCAGAGTTCCTTAATCGCTTTAATGCAGTTATCGAGTTCTCACACTTAAATAAGGAAGATCTTTCTAAGATTGTGGACTTGATGTTGGCTGAAGTCAACCAAACCTTGGCTAAGAAAGACATTGATTTAGAAGTCAGCCAAGCAGCTAAGGACTTTATCACAGAAGAAGGTTATGACGAAGTCATGGGTGTTCGTCCTCTCCGACGCGTAGTCGAACAACAAATCCGTGATAAGGTGACGGACTTCCACTTGGATCACCTAGATGCTAAACATCTGGAAGCAGATATGGAAGATGGCGTTTTGGTCATTCGAGAAAAAGCCTAACTCGAGATTTTGAGAATAAAAAAGAAGGAACCAGCTGAAAAACTGGTTCCTTTTTTTGAGTTTAGATGACATGACGTTCAAAGGCATCATCTGAAATCCCTTGTTCCAGGATAAGTTTAGCCCATTCTTTAGCAGAAAAGAGGCTGTGGTCCTTGTAGTTTCCGCAAGATTCGATGGTTGTTCCAGGGACATCTTCCCAAGTAGTAGTCTCAGCAATTTCCTTGAGCGAATCCTTGATAACAGCTGCAATCTCAGCGCTAGTATGGCGTCCCCACATAATCATGTGGAAACCAGTACGGCAACCGAAGGGTGAGCAGTCAATCATGCCGTCAATGCGGGTACGGATGAGTTTGGCCAAGAGGTGCTCGATAGTGTGAAGGCCAGCGGTAGGGATAGAGTCCTCGTTTGGTTGCACCAAGCGAATATCAAAGTTGGAGATGACATCTCCCTTTGGCCCTGTTTCTTCTCCAATCAAGCGGACATAGGGTGCTTTAACAATGGTGTGGTCAAGTTCAAAACTTTCAACAATAACTTCTTTTGACATGGTAGTTCCTTTCAGTTTTCTTCTTTCATTATATCATAAAGCCTGTTCTTGATGGAGTTTGATAAATGACTTTTTGGTACTAGAATGATAATAAAGTCTCAGTACATAAACTTCAGAATTATAAAGAAAGAATGGAGAGAAGAGTATCTTGTGAAAGAAAAGTTTAGTTTTTCTAGTGGAACTAAGGCGATTTTTGAAAAGTGGATCAACTTTTTCTGAAATTTCTGTTTAATCTCTGAACTAATTCTGAACTAGATTGGATATACTGGAGAAAATAAAGATAAAGGAGTTCGTTATGGAACATATGGTAAAAATAGAAGGAGTCTGCAAAAAGCAGGGAAGCAGGCAGATTTTAGAAGATATTTCTTTTACAGCTAGAAGCGGTCGGATTACAGCCTTTCTGGGTCCAAATGGTGCTGGGAAAAGTTCGACCTTGAGGATTCTCTTGGGCTTAGATCGGGCGACAGCAGGAACTGCGACTTTTGATGGGCGAACTTATCAGTCAATGACTTATCCGCTCAGAACGGTAGGTGCAGCCTTTGACGGCATTGGCGGTCTGCTAAATCGAAAGGTCTATGACCACCTGAGGATTATTGCGGCGAGTAATGCTATTCCCAAGTCTCGGATCGATGAGGTTTTGGAGATGACTGGAATCGCTCATAAGAGGAAGGACCTCTTGTCAAGCCTGTCTCTGGGGGAAGGTCAGCGGCTGGGTCTGGCTGCAGCTTTGCTGGGTGATCCTCAGTTTCTTATATTAGATGAGCCGACCAATGGACTGGATCCAAGTGGGATCAAGTGGTTTAGAAAGTTCATCCGTCAGCAGGCTGATTTAGGGAAAACGGTACTTCTATCCTCCCATATCCTATCAGAGGTGCAAATGGTGACTGATGATGTAGTCTTGATTCATCATGGGCGAATTATTAAGCATGGACGATTGGAAGAGGTGCTACAAGATTCAGACAGTCTAGAAGATCTCTTCTTTGATTTGACAGAGGAGGTTTAAGATGAAAGAAACGCTGTCCTTATTGCATTCAGAATGGTTGAAAATCCGCTCAACCAAGGCTTTTAAAGTGAGTATGACCTTCATGCTGCTATTGGTGCCTGCTGTATCCTGGCTGGAGGGCCGACAGTATTTGTCTATTGGCTTGGATGCTACGCCTGAGACGGTTCCCGGTCTGGCAGAAGCCATTGATCCGCTGGAATATCTGGGTCTCAACGGAGCCTCTATGGCGGGCATGGTTTTGGTCATCTTAGCTGGAATTTTAGGAGCTATGGAATTTCAGTCTCATAGCTTGAGAACCAGTCTCTTGACCTGTAATAACCGCCTGAAGCTGCTTGTGGGAAAACTCATGACCTTTGCTTGCTTTTCTCTTACTACTAGCTTTTTATCAATCTACTTTAGTTATATGGTCATGCATCTGGCTTTAGGAAAGGAAGGGCTTGATCCGATTCTGCTCAATCAGGCAGCTTGGAGTCTGATTTTGTGGAAAACCTTATCTTTAACTCTATTGGGAATCCTTTCGTTTTTGTTGGGTTTATTGGCTCGGACCATGCTAGTTCCTCTGCTTTTTCTCGTACCCCAAATCTATAATCTGGGGAACTACCTGGCAGCTCACACGAGTTGGGGAGCTTATTTGCCCCAGCCAGCAGGAGAGTTGTTTACTGCAACGCCAACTTCCCAATATGTCAACAATCCCTTGCAAGGGCTCTTGATACTAGGCGCATGGTTACTAGTCATCGGCGGCATGACCTCTCTGCGCTTTTTGAAGACGGATTTAGGAGGGCGATACTGATGATCAAAGCTCTGCTTAAAAGTGAATGGATTAAGTTCCGTTCTTACTATCTCGCTCTTGGTGCCGCCTTGGTGGCTCTGGTAGTCGTTCCTTTTTTTCTGATGAATCTTGACTATAGTCAGACAGCAGTTGGCCAGACGAAGGCTCTGAGCGAGGCTTTGCATGCCCTCTATCTAGCGCAGCCTGTCATGGTCATCTTTACTTCACTCTATTTTGCCCAGGAGTTTGTCAAGTCTGGGATGCGAACGAATTTTCTAACTGTATCAAATAGAAAGGCTTGGTTGACCGGGAAATTCCTTTTTCTGGTCTTGCTGCTCTTAGTTCTCTACAGTGTCATGATAGGCAGCTGTTTCCTTGTTATGCTGGCTCGTTTTGACCTAGACTTTAGCTGGTCCTTGCTGGGGAAATTCCTCTATTACAGCTCTTTTGGTCTTCTCAGCAATCTTTTTCTGGCTTTTTTAACTGCCGGCCTCGCTTTGCTATTTCAATCTTGGGTTGTGCCGGTGTCGGTGCTTTTTCCTCTCTTGATTGGTCTCAGTCGTTTATTGGCAACTTTCATCAAGGAGGCAAAATACCTGCCCGATCTGGCTACACTAAATCTTTTTGAGTATGAAGGACTTCAGCATTCAATAGATCTCTCAGGGCTGGGAATACAGCTGATCTGGTTAGCTTTGGTTTGGAGCTCTGCTATATTCTTAACCTTGAAACGAAACGTTCGCTAGAGGTATGCTATAATGGAACTTATGAAACAGTATCGTATTTTGGTGGTTGATGATGACAGGAGCATTTTGAAGCTGGTGAAAAACGTCCTAGAGCTCGATGCTTATGATGTGACGACGCTTGATCGGATAGAAGACCTAGAGCTGACGCATTTTGTCGGATATGACTTGATTCTGCTGGATGTGATGATGGAGCCTGTTAATGGTTTTGAGCTGTGTTCCTACATTCGTCCTCATCTTTCGTGTCCAATCATCTTTCTGACGGCTAAGGAATTGGAGGCGGACAAGGTGGAAGGGCTCTTTCGCGGAGCAGATGACTATATTGTCAAGCCTTTTGGAACCAAAGAATTGCTGGCGCGTGTCAGAGCTCATCTTCGGCGGGAGGAAAGACGTGAGGAGCGATATTCTGAAATTGGTTCTTGTCAATTTTATCCAGAGCGCTATGAAGTTGCCTGTTTTGGTAAAGTCTTGAAATTTTCAGAGCGAGAGTTTAAGTTGCTGCATTTACTAGCTAGCAATCCCAAGCAGACCTTTTCAGCTGAACGCCTGCATACCTTGCTTTACCCAGAAAGCTCAGAAACACAGCTTCGCTCCATCTCAGAATACGTATATCAGATTCGCCAAAAATGCAAACAAGAAGGGCTGCAAGCAATCGCAACAGTGAGAGGAGTAGGCTATAGATGGCAATTAGAACCCGAAATTTCAAAAGCCTAGTCTGGACAACCAGTTTAAAAATCGTCTTTTTCCATGTTTTGATTTTTGTGCTTATAGGCTATGAATTTACGCAAGGAAGTGATTACGCCCTTTTTGCCTTGTTCTTTTGGGCAGGGAGTTTGCTGCTGATTACTTTTTATCATATTTTGAAATTGCTCCGAAAAATCGACAGGGAAATAAAAATGCTAAAGAGCGAGAAGCTTTTAGAAGAAAATCAAAGTCAGCTTTTTCGGATTGAGGAAATGCTAGAAGTCTATAGCGATTTACGAAGCAGCCACCAAGAAAATGCTCGTCTTCTAGAAAAAGAGCAACAGCATAATCAGGAGTTGATTTTACAGCTATCAGCGACATCGCACGATTTGAAGACGCCCCTAACTGTGATTAAGGGGAATGCTGAGCTCTTGGAATTGGCGCAGTTGGGCCAGCCACAGGCAGACTATGCTGCTGAGATTTTGCAGGCTAGTCACAAGATGGAAGAGTATTGTGGCTCTTTGATTGATTACGCCAAGACTTTTCAGATTGATGCTAATCAGTTCAGTCAGCTTTCCTTGGAGGACTTTTTGGCTTCTCTACAGGACGACTGGGCACTGTTCAGCAAACAGGAAAGCTATTGTTTTTATCTCCAAGAAGATTGTGATCTTAGTCTGATTTTGTCGATTCATTTGGACTATCTCAAACGGGCTTTGCTCAATATTTTACTGAATGCGCTTGAACATGCAGACCAGGAGCAAAAGGAAGTCAAGCTAATGGTATCAGTGCAGCAGGACCAGCTGGTTTTTGCTATCTGGAACAACGGCCCTTCATTTTCAGAGGAGATGCTGCTGGGAGCGGAACAGCTCTTTTACCAGAGTGACCAAAGTCGCAACTCAGCTAATCCCCATCATGGCATTGGCTTAGCCTTTTCTAAGCAGGTAGCTCTCTTGCACGGTGGTCGTCTGACACTGCTCAATCCAGACCAAGGAGGAGCATGTGTCGAGTTGACAATTTCATTGAAATAAGTGAGGTTGGAAAAAATCATAAAACGCACAATACCAAGTGTTCAAAAAGCCTTGATATTATGCGTTTTATCTTTTATCGTGTAAAGATTTACTGGATTTTCCCTCAGATTGAGTTTTTTCCCAGCCTTGTTCATTTATTTGCGATACAAGCGATCGTATTGGTAGTATGGGTCAAAGGTCACGTTGATACCTAGCTTACGAAGGACGTTCTTGTCTTCGTCTGTCAAGATGATGGTTGAGTGGGCTTCGCTTCCTTTGAGGTTACCAAGTTCCTTCATGGCGCGCGCAGCGTCAGGGTTTTCCATAGCTGTGATGGCAAGAGCAATCAGGATTTCATTTGAGTGTAGGCGCGGATTACGGCTACCTAGATGGTTGATTTTAAGACCTTGGATTGGTTTGACAACTTCAGGCTCGATTAGTTTCACTTCTTTAGCGATGTTAGCGGATTTCTTGATGGCATTGATCAAGGCAGCAGCTGTTGGACCAAAGAGTTCTGAGTTTTTACCAGTGACAATGTCACCAGATGGTAATTCGAGAGCTAGGGCAGGTCCGCCGGTTTCTTCAGCCTTTTGACGTGCTGCGACAGCAACTTTACGGTCTGCAGGTGTGATACCGAGGTCGTTCATGAGAAGTTCAATCTTCTTGACAGCAGTTTCTCCGACTTTTTCAGCTTTGAAATCAAGAACGGTTTGATAGTAGCGACGGATGATTTCTTGCTTAGAAGCTTCGATAGCGGCTTCATTATCTGTAATAGCAAAACCAACCATGTTGACACCCATGTCTGTCGGTGAAGCGTATGGAGATTCACCTAGGATGCGTTCCAACATACGCTTGAGCACTGGGAAAATTTCGATATCACGGTTGTAGTTGACAGTGGTTTCTCCGTAGGTTTGAAGGTGGAAGGGGTCAATCATGTTGACATCATCTAGGTCTGCTGTAGCAGCCTCGTAGGCCAAGTTGACTGGATGATGAAGGGGCAGGTTCCAGACTGGGAAAGTTTCAAACTTAGCGTAGCCAGACTTGATACCGTTGATTTGGTCGTGGTACATATTGGACACACAGGTTGCCAATTTCCCAGAACCAGGTCCAGGAGCCGTTACGACGATTAATTTACGACTGGTTTTGATGTAGTCGTTTTTCCCCATTCCTTCTGGAGAAATGATGTGATCCATATCCGTTGGGTATCCTTTGATTGGATAATGAAGATAAGAATCAATTCCGTTTTTCTCTAGCTGGTTGCGGAAGGCATCTGCAGCGGGTTGGCCTGCGTATTGTGTGATGACAACAGATCCGACAAAAATACCCAATTCATTGAATTTGTCAATCAAACGAAGAACTTCTTGGTCATAGGAAATACCCAAGTCACCACGTGCTTTGGAATGCTCGATGTTGCTAGCATTAATAGCAATCACAACCTCAACCTGCTCTTTCAACTCCTGCAAGAGCTTGATTTTATTATCAGGCTCATAACCAGGAAGTACACGAGCAGCGTGGAAATCTTCTAACATTTTGCCACCAAACTCTAGGTAAAGCTTGCCGTCAAATTGGTTAATACGCTCCAAAATGTGGTCGCGTTGTAGATTCAAATATTGTTCAGAACTAAAAGCTTGTTTTTTCATTTTTTTACCTCTGACCTCCATTATAATAAAAAATTGGAAGTTAGGAAACTATAAAGGTAAAAAAGGAATCAAAAAGATTAGGCAAACGCTTGCATAAAATTTTAAAAAGCGCTATCATAGACTATAGAATATTAAAATAATGAGGTGAAAAGATGCAAGAAAAATGGTGGCATAATGCCGTAGTCTATCAAGTCTATCCAAAGAGTTTTATGGACAGCAATGGAGATGGAATTGGCGATTTGCCAGGAATTACGAGTAAGTTAGACTATCTAGCCAAGCTAGGGATTACAGCGATTTGGCTTTCTCCCGTTTATGACAGCCCTATGGATGATAATGGCTATGATATTGCTGATTATCAAGCGATTGCTGCTATTTTCGGGAACATGGAGGATATGGACCAACTGATCGCAGAAGCCAAGAAGCGTGATATCCGAATTATCATGGACTTGGTGGTCAATCATACCTCAGATGAACATGCTTGGTTTGTCGAGGCCTGTGAAAATCCTGACAGCCCTGAACGTGACTACTATATCTGGCGAGATGAGCCCAACGATCTAGATTCTATCTTTAGTGGGTCTGCTTGGGAATACGATGAAAAATCAGATCAATACTATCTTCACTTTTTCAGCAAGAAACAGCCTGATCTCAACTGGGAAAATGAAAAACTTCGCCAGAAAATTTATGAGATGATGAACTTCTGGATTGATAAAGGCATTGGTGGTTTCCGTATGGATGTCATTGACATGATTGGCAAGATTCCTGATGAGAAAGTAGTCAATAACGGTCCTATGCTCCATCCCTATCTCAAGGAGATGAACCAGGCGACCTTTGGAGATAAGGATCTCTTGACAGTGGGAGAAACTTGGGGGGCAACACCAGAAATTGCCAAGCTCTACTCTGTTCCGAAGGGGCAAGAATTGTCTATGGTATTCCAATTTGAGCACATTTGTCTTCAGTATCAGGAAGGCAAACCTAAGTGGCACTATCAAAAAGAGCTGAATATCAGTAAGTTGAAAGAAATCTTCAACAAATGGCAGACAGAGTTAGGAGTTGAGGATGGCTGGAATTCCCTCTTTTGGAACAATCATGATCTTCCTCGTATCGTATCTATCTGGGGAAATGATCAAGAATACCGCGAAAAATCTGCCAAAGCTTTTGCGATTTTGCTTCATCTCATGAGAGGGACACCTTATATCTACCAAGGTGAAGAGATTGGGATGACCAACTATCCATTTGAAACACTGGATCAAGTAGAAGATATTGAATCCCTCAACTATGCGCGTGAGGCTCTTGAAAAAGGCGTTCCGATTGAAGAAATCATGGACAGCATCCGTGTCATCGGTCGTGACAATGCCCGTACTCCGATGCAATGGGATGAGAGCAAAAACGCTGGTTTCTCAACAGGACAACCTTGGTTAGCCGTTAATCCAAACTACCAAGAAATCAACGTTCAAGAAGCACTGGCAAACTCAGATTCTATTTTCTATACCTATCAGAAACTCATCCAAATCCGTAAGGAGAACAGCTGGTTGATTCGAGCTGATTTTGAATTACTCGATACGGCTGATAAGGTCTTTGCTTATATCCGTAAGGACGGTGACCGTCGCTTCCTAGTCGTGGCTAATTTGTCCAATGAAAAACAAAACTTTTCAGTAGAAGGAAAAGTTAAATCTGTCTTGATTGAAAACACTGTGGCTCAAGAAACCGTTGAGAAGCAGACCTTGGCTCCATGGGATGCCTTCTGTGTGGAAATGACTGACTAAAATGAGCAAACCTCAAGCTTTTGAAGCTTGAGGTTTTTTACTAGAAATTGTGTAGAAAAATCTTTAAAAAATATTTGTTAGAATTTTCTAAAAAATTATGTGAAAGTTCTTGCTTTTATAAAAAAATAGGGTATAATGGTGAAAATACTATCTTTAAGGAGATTACTTATGAAATCGAAAAAGTGGCTCTTAGGAGCAGGTGCTGTTTTGAGTGCAGCCCTACTGTTAACTGCTTGTGGGCAAAGTGAAAAGAAGGCTGATGCTCCCAAAACGTTCTCTTATGTCTACGCTATGGACCCATCTTCTTTGGACTATAGTGTGACGAGCAAGAGCTCAACCTCTGACGTTATAGCCAACGTTGTCGATGGCCTTTTGGAAAATGATAAGTATGGGAACTTAATTCCATCACTTGCAGAAGACTGGTCTGTTTCAAAGGATGGTTTGACTTACACCTACAAACTTCGTAAGGGTGTAAAATGGTATACTTCTGATGGGGAAGAGTATGCTGAAGTTAAGGCCCAGGACTTTGTTACTGGTCTGAAACACGCAGCTGACGGCAAATCAGACGGCCTCTCTCTCCTTCAAGATTCTATTAAAGGCTTGGCGGAGTATGTCAGTGGTGAGAGCAATGATTTCTCTACAGTAGGAGTTAAGGCTGTTGACGATTATACGGTTGAATATACGCTCAATAAACCAGAAAGTTTCTGGAACTCTAAAGTTACAACTGCTACCATGCTTCCAGTTAATGAAGAATTCTTGAATTCTAAAGGGAGCGACTACGGTGCGCCAACACCATCAAGTATTCTTTATAACGGCCCTTATTTCTTGAAATCATTGACTTCAAAATCAGTCATCGAATATGAAAAGAATCCGAACTACTGGGACAAAGACAATGTTAAGATTGACAACATCAAACTAACCTTCTATGATGGTTCTGACCAAGAATCCTTGATTCGTAGCTTTACACAAGGTGCCTATACAACAGCCCGTCTCTTCCCAACAAGCTCAAACTTTGAGTCAACTAAGAAAGAGTACGGCGATAAGATTGTCTACAGTCCACAAGAAGCGACAAGCTACTACCTCACTGTTAACGTAAACCGCCAGTCTTACAATAAAACAGCTAAAACAGACGAGGCTCAAAAAACATCAACGAAAGAAGCTCTTCTCAACAAGAACTTCCGTCAAGCGCTGAACTTTGCCCTTGACCGTCATTCTTATACTGCTCAGTTGAATGGTGAAGAAGGTGCGAACAAGATTATCCGTAACAGTCTAGTACCTCATGACTATGTTCAAGTAGGTGAAAAAACCTTTGGAGAGTTGGCACAGGCAGAGCTGGTTTCTTATGGAGACCAGTGGAAAGATGTAGCCCTTACAGATGGCAAGGATACGATTTACAGTCCTGAAAAAGCTAAGGCAGCCTTTGCTAAAGCTAAGGAAGAATTGCAGGCCAAAGGTGTTACCTTCCCAATCCATTTGGATATTCCGGTTGAACAAACAGATGTAATCGCCGTCCAACAAACCAATTCACTCAAGCAGTCTATCGAATCATCACTTGGTACTGAGAATGTCATTGTCGATGTCCTTCAAATGACCGATAATGAAAAATTGAGCATTACTTCTCAAGCTAAGGTTCCAGCACAAAAAGACTATGACTTGAATGGAACTGGTTGGGGACCAGACTATCAAGATCCAGCTACCTACCTCAACATTCTTGATGCTAAGAAGGGTTCTGCCCTTAAGCACTTGGGTATCACTCGCGGAAAAGATCCAGAAGTGATGGCTCAAGTTGGTCTAGATGAATACAAGAAACTCTTGGATGATGCCGCTGCTGAAACAAGCGACCTCAATAAGCGTTATGAGAAATATGCTAAAGCTCAAGCCTGGGTATCTGATAGTTCGCTCTTGATCCCAGTTGCTTCTTCAGGTGGTTCTCCAACTGTTAGCCGTACTGTACCATTTACAAAAGCTTACTCTCAAGTCGGAATCAAGGGAGATCCATTTGTCTTCAAAGGTTTGGAGTTGCAAAATGATGTTGTGACTACAAAAGAATACGAAGAAGCTCTCAAGAAATGGCAGAAAGAAAAAATTGAAACAAATGCCAAATACCAAAAAGAACTTGAAAAACATGTCAAGTAATCTATAAATAGAAAAGGAAGTTGTAGGCAATCTCTACTTCCTTTTTTGTTTTTGAGACACCAGTTGTCATAAAAGCAGTAACTTTACATTTTTGAATAAATTTGATAAAATATAGTTATGTTATAAAAAGTGACATAAAGGAGTGAATGATGATCAAAATGAAAAAAAGACTGATTGGGACAGGTCTTGTCCTAGCTACAGGGATTTTACTGACAGCTTGTGGACAGTCCAACTCAGATACAAGTACCTTCTCATCAACATTTAGTGCAAATCCGACGACATTTAACTATCTTTTAGACTATTATGCAGATAATACTGCCGTTATTACCAATCTTGTAGATGGTTTGCTAGAAAATGATAGCTATGGGAACCTCGTGCCAGCTTTAGCGGAAGACTGGTCAGTTTCGACAGATGGTTTGACCTATACCTACAAGCTCAGAAAAGATGCCAAGTGGTACACGGCTGATGGTGAGGAATATGCTCCAGTCAAAGCCCAAGACTTTGTCACTGGGATCAAATATGCCGCTGACAACAAGGGGCAAGCCATGGATCTGATCCAAAATTCAATCAAGGGATTGAATGACTATGTGATGGGTGCGACCAATGACTTCACAACAGTTGGTGTGAAAGCCTTGGATGACCATACGGTCGAGTATACTTTGACTCGACCAGAACCGTACTGGAACTCAAAAACAACCAACAGTATCCTTTTCCCAGTTAACGAAGAGTTCTTAAAATCAAAGGATAAAGATTTTGGGACTTTGACGCCAGACAGTATCCTTTATAATGGTCCATATCTGTTAAAAGATTTCACATCAAAATCTTCGATCGAGTATGTGAAGAACCCGCACTATTATGATCATGATAAAGTGACCATTGAAAAAGTTAAGTTAGCCTACTTTGATGGCTCAGATCAGGAGATGACCATTCGCAACTTTGAAAGTGGTGCCTATACGCTTGCGGGAGTCTATCCAAATAGTTCCAACTATGCCAAGACAAAAGAAAAATACCAAGATAATATCGTTTATAGCTTACAAGACAAGACGTCTTGGTACTTCAACTTTAACGTTAACCGTAAAGCCTATAACCATACTGCTAAAACAACGGACGAACAAAAGAAATCAGCTCAGACAGCTATCTTAAATAAAAACTTCCGTCAGGCTATCAACTTTGGTATTGATCGAACAGCCTACTCTGCTCAATCTAACGGTGAAGAAGCGGCTAGCAAGACCCTTCGTAATACTCTAGTTCCCCCAACTTTTGTCCAGATTGGAGATAAGACCTTTGGAGAAGTGACAGCTTCTAAGCTTGTCAACTACGGAACAGAGTGGTCAGGTATCAACTTGGCGGATGCCCAAGATGCCTACTTCAACAAGGAAAAGGCCCAAGCAAAATTTGCAGAAGCTAAAAAGGAATTGGAAGCCCAAGGGGTGACCTTCCCGATTCATTTGGACGTCCCAGTTGACCAAACCAATAAAAATGCAGTTTCTGGTATGAACTCGGTTAAACAAACCCTTGAAACAGTACTAGGTTCTGATAATGTTGTCATTGATGTTCAGCAACTTTCAACAGATGACTTTGGGAATGTCGCTTTCCTAGCACCAAATCCAGCAGCTCGTGATTACGATTTGAACTTTGATGGCTGGGTCGGTGATTACCAGGATCCATCAACTTATCTAGATCCCTTCAATGCTGAAAGTGGCTTCTATCTCAAGATTTTTGGTCTTGATGCCAAGGAAGACCAAGAACTTATCAAGGGTCTAGGACTTGATACCTATACGAAACTTCTGAAAGAAGCAGACGCTGAGAACAAAGATGTCGCTAAGCGTTATGAAAAATATGCTGAAGCTCAAGCTTGGATGATTGACAACTCTCTACTCATGTCTGCTATGTCAAATGGTGGGACAGCCTCTGTAACCAAAGTAACTCCCTTTACACGTGCCTACTCTCTAGTGGGAATCAAGGGTGACGGAAATAATTACAAGTACATGAGACTTCAAAAAGACCCTGTTACCAAGAAACAATTTGATGAAGCCAAGGCTAAGTGGGAAGAAGAAAGTAAAAAGGCTATCGAAAAGAGTCAAAAAGAATTTAAAAATCATGTCAAATAAAAAGTTGAAATAAGGTCTCTTGCAAGGGATCTTATTTTTCTTGTCGAGACTCTCTATATTGAATCGTCTAATCGGAAGCCACACATAGAAATAAAAACGCTTAACTCGACCGAATGAATGGAATTTATCTTGTATCTATGATATAATGATTCTAACTATTGACGTATAGAGGAGTATCATGAGTAGACCTTCAAAGAAAGCTCGTTCGGGCAATATGAAGCGCAATATTAATATATTTTTACTAACCATTTATCTGATTTTGGGTGGTTTTTTGTTGTTTCTAATCTTTCGACACAACATACTTGCTTTCAGATATCTCAACATAGTCGCGGCAGTCTTGGTTTTAACGGTGGCTGTTATCAGTTTTCTTCTGATTTTTTATAAAAAAGCTGAGAAGTTCACTATTTTTCTATTGATTTTGTCTATTCTTATAGGGTCTGTTTCTTTATTTACAGTCCAACAATTTATTGGCTTAACCAATCGTTTGAATGCGACGTCTAATTATTCAGAGTATTCGATTAGTGTTGCGGTTTTGAAAGACAGCGATATCAATAATGTTAGCCAGTTAGACAGTGTTATGGCTCCAACCGAAACGGATAATGAAAATATTCAAAAATTACTTACAGACATTAAATCAAGTCAAGGTAAGGAACTGGCAGTAGAGCAGAGCACTTCTTATCTAGCGGCTTATAAGAACCTGCTTGCAGGTGGCACAAAGGCAATTGTTTTAAATAGTGTCTTTGAAAATATCATTGAATCAGAATATCCTGACTATGCTGCAAAAATCAAAAAAATTTATACCAAGGAGTTGACCAAAAAAGTGGCTGCTCCGAAGGCAACCAAGAGTCAATCGTTTAACATTTATGTGAGTGGGATTGATACCTACGGGCCGATTAGTTCAGTTTCGCGGTCAGACGTCAATATCCTGATGACCGTCAATCGCGACACCAAAAAAATCCTTTTGACAACAACGCCACGTGATTCCTATGTTCCGATTGCAGATGGGGGTAACAACCAAAAGGATAAGTTGACCCACGCAGGAATCTATGGAGTGGATGCTTCTATCCACACTTTGGAAAATCTCTATGGTCTAGATATTAACTATTACGTTCGCTTGAATTTTACATCGTTCCTGAAATTGATTGACCTTTTAGGTGGAATTGATGTTTATAATGATCAAGAATTTACAGCCCACACTAATGGGAAGTATTATCCTGTTGGCAATGTGCATCTTGACTCAGAACAAGCTCTTGGTTTTGTTCGAGAACGCTATTCTCTAGCAGATGGTGACCGAGATCGTGGACGCAATCAGCAAAAAGTGATTGTGGCCATTATTCAAAAATTGACCTCAACTGAAGCCTTGAAAAATTATGATCATATCATTCAAGGTCTACAAGACTCTCTCCAAACCAATATGCCACTTGAGACCATGATGGACTTGGTCAATGCACAGTTGGAGAGTGGTGGCAACTATAAGGTCAACTCTCAAGACCTAAAAGGAACAGGTCGAATGGATCTTCCTTCTTATGCCATGCCAGATAGTAACCTCTATATGATGGAAATTGATGATAGTAGCTTAGCTGCTGTCAAGTCGGCAATTCAAGATGTGATGGAGGGTAAATGAGATGATTGATATTCATTCGCACATAGTCTTTGATGTAGATGATGGACCAAAATCAAGAGAAGAAAGCAAGGCTCTCTTGGCAGAAGCTTATCATCAGGGAGTACGGATGATTGTTTCCACCTCTCACCGTCGCAAAGGTATGTTTGAGACCCCAGAAGAGAAGATCGCTGCTAATTTTCGTCAGGTGCAGGAACTCGCCAAGGAAGTGGCAGATGACTTGGTGATTGCTTATGGAGCGGAGATTTATTATACACGAGATGTCCTTGATAAATTAGAACAAGGGCTACTCCCCACCCTCAATGCTAGTCGATATGCCCTGATTGAGTTTAGTATGGATACACCATATCGTGACATTCATAGTGCCTTAAGCAAAATCTTGATGTTAGGTATTACCCCAGTCATTGCCCATATCGAGCGCTATGATGCTCTTGAACAAAATGAAAAACGTGTTCGTGAACTGATTGCAATGGGGTGTTACACACAAGTGAATAGTTCACACGTCCTCAAACCCAAACTTTTTGGAGAACGCTACAAGTTCATGAAAAAAAGAGCTCAGTATTTTTTAGAGCATAATCTAGTCCATGTGATTGCAAGTGATATGCACAATCTAGACGGTAGACCTCCTCACATGGCCGAAGCTTATAGCATAATTGCCAAAAAGTATGGGGAAGAGAAGGCGAGAGAACTCTTTGAAGAAAATCCTCGACAAATTGTAATGAATCAACTAATTTAGGAGAAATGATGAAAGAACAAAATACTATGGAAATTGATGTATTTCAATTGTTAAATACCTTGTGGAAACGGAAATTGATTATTGCTTTGGTTGCTATCGTAACGGGAGCGATTGCCTTTGCATATAGCAGCTTTATTGTAAAGCCAGAGTACACCAGTACAACACGTATTTATGTAGTCAATCGTAACCAAGGGGACAAGCCAGGCTTGACAAATCAGGACTTGCAGGCAGGTTCTTATCTTGTTAAAGACTACCGTGAAATCATTCTTTCCCAAGACGTGTTAGAGAAGGTTGTAACAGACTTGCAACTCGATATGCCAACCAAAAATCTTGCTAGTAAAATACAAGTAACTGTACCAGTTGATACACGTATTGTTTCTATTTCCGTCAAGGACAAACAGCCGGAGGAAGCAAGTCGTATCGCTAACTCCTTGCGTGAGATTGCAGCTCAAAAAATCATTAGCGTAACGCGTGTGTCTGATGTGACAACGCTTGAAGAAGCGCGACCAGCCACTTCCCCATCATCTCCAAATATCCGTCGTAATACTTTGATAGGTTTTCTCGGAGGATTAGGGGTGGTAGTGGTCGTCGTTCTCTTAGTTGAGTTGCTAGATGTCCGTGTCAAACGACCAGAGGATATCGAAGACGTTATGCAAATTCCACTCTTAGGGGTCATTCCAAATTTGGATAAATTGAAATAGGAGAGAACGATGCCAACATTAGAAATCACACAGAAAAAATTGGAGCTCGTAAAAAAGGCAGAGGAATACTACAATGCCTTGCGTACAAATATACAGTTAAGTGGAGATAATTTGAAAGTCATCTCTATTACTTCAGTTAAGCCAGGAGAAGGGAAGTCTACAACTTCTACTAATATTGCTTGGGCTTTTGCACGTGCAGGCTATAAAACCCTATTGATTGATGCGGATATTCGTAACTCGGTCATGTCAGGTGTTTTTAGATCTAGTGAGAAGATTACTGGCTTAACAGAGTTTTTATCAGGTACAACAAACTTGTCACAAGGTTTATGTGATACCAATGTTGAAAATCTCTTTGTCATTCAGGCGGGTTCAATTTCACCCAATCCCACAGCCCTTCTACAAAGTGAAAATTTCAGAACGATGCTAGATACCCTGCGTAAATATTTTGACTATATCATTGTGGATACTGCTCCCGTAGGTATCGTGATTGATGCAGTTATTGTGACACAGAAATGTGATGCTTCTGTTTTGATTACGGCAGTTGGTGAGGCACATCGCCGTGATGTTCAAAAGGCGAAAGAGCAGTTGGAACAAACAGGCAAGCCGTTTTTAGGAGTTGTGCTAAATAAACTGAATACTTCAATAGAGAAATATTCTTCTTATGGAGTCTATGGAAACTATGGAAAGAAATAAATGATCGGCTGGGGAGGTCAAAATGAATGAAAAGGTATCAAAGATTTCTCTTGCATTAGTTCAGAGCATCTTAGTCGTTGTATTAACTTACTTACTTAGTTTTGTAAAAGAAACAGAGATTGTATCAAATACAATGATTGTCCTATATATTCTTCATTATGTAGTCTGTTATATGAGTAACTATGAGCAAGAATTTTTTAAAAGAGGACACTTTCTTGAGTTCGTTCAAACTTTAAAGTATATTGCTTTCTTTGCTCTAGCAATCAGTATCTCCAACTTTTTTTTAGAGGAACGTTTTAGCATATCAAGACGTGGTATGATTTATTTCTTGATTCTTCAAGGTGTCTTGCTTTATTTGCTAAATCTAGCTATTAAGCGCTACTGGAAGTTTTTCTCTTCCAATTTTAAAGGGACTAAAAAGGTTCTTTTGATTACAGCAACTTCCCGTGTGGAGAAGGTAATGGCGCGGTTGTTGGAGTCGGATGATGTTTTTTGGAAACTAGCAGCGGTTAGCGTATTGGATAAACCAAACTTTGAACATGATAGAGTGACAGTGGTCCCAATGGACTCAATCTTAGATTTTACAACCCACGAGGTAGTAGATGAGGTCTTTATCAATCTTCCAAGTGAAAAATACAATATTGGAGAGTTTATCTCTCAGTTTGAAACGATGGGAATAGATGTTACAGTAAATCTAAATGCTTTTGATCGTAGCTTGGCACGTAACAAGGAAATTCGTGAGATGGCTGGATTAAATGTGGTAACTTTTTCAACAAAATTTTATAAACCCAGTCATGTGGTCGCTAAACGGATTATTGATATTTGTGGTTCGATTGTCGGACTGATTATCTGTGGTTTGGTGAGTATTGTTCTGGTTCCTTTAATCAGAAAAGATGGAGGACCAGCTATTTTTGCTCAGACGCGTATTGGGAAAAACGGCCGACATTTTACTTTTTATAAGTTTCGCTCTATGTGCGTGGATGCTGAGGATAAAAAGAGAGAACTCATGGAACAAAATACCATGCAGGGTGGAATGTTTAAGGTGGACGATGATCCTCGTATCACGAAAATTGGTCGTTTTATAAGGAAAACTAGCTTGGACGAGCTACCACAGTTTTACAATGTTCTAAAGGGAGATATGAGTTTGGTAGGCACACGACCACCAACAGTGGACGAGTATGAGCACTATACCCCAGAACAAAAACGTCGTCTAAGTTTTAAACCCGGTATAACAGGTTTATGGCAGGTCAGCGGACGAAGTGAGATCAAGAATTTCGATGAAGTTGTCAAATTAGATGTGACCTATATTGATGGTTGGACAATCTGGAAAGATATTGAAATTTTATTGAAGACAGTTAAAGTAGTATTTATGAGAGATGGAGCGAAGTAGATTGATAGATGTAAAAATCATAGTAGCAACACATAAAGAGGCTGAAGTACCCCAAGACAGTACTCTATATCTTCCAATACATGTCGGGAGAGAGGGGAAAAAAGATATTGGTTTTATTGGAGATAATACTGGTGTTAATATTTCATCCTTAAATCCATATTATTGTGAATTGACAGGACTTTACTGGGCATGGAAGAATTTAGACTGTGATTATCTAGGTTTGGTACACTATCGCCGTTATTTTACAAAAAGATCACAAAGATATTCAGATTATACCAGTATGGATGAAGTTGTTTTATCTCGAGGTGATTTAGATAATCTTCTTTCCCAAAATGATGTTTTAGTTCCTAAGAAGAGACGATATTATATTGAAACACTCTATTCACACTACGCTCATACTTTGGATGGAAGTCATCTTGATGTTGCTCGTGATGTAATTAAACAGTTAAGTCCAGAATATTTAACGGCCTTCAATAAGGTCATGAAGCAACGTAGTGGTTACATGTTCAATATGTTCATTATGAAAAAAGATTTGGCAAATCAGTATTTTTCTTGGTTATTTCCTATTTTAGACAAGATGTATGAGCAAATAGATGTATCCCAGTTAACACCATTTGAAGCTAGATTATTCGGCCGTGTTAGTGAATTATTATTTAATGTATGGTTGAAACATAAGGACATTAAGCCAAAAGAGATTCCATTTATGTATATGGAAAAGGTGGATTTGTTTGAAAAAGTGAAATCCTTCTTAATGGCAAAATTTTTCGGAAAGAAATATGAACAGAGTTTTTAAGAGCGCTTATTAAATTACATACTCCGAATTCTATATGCTCTTCTTGAATTTTGTTTTAGTAAATAAACATTTGGTAGTTAAGAGTATTAATACTTGAAGGAATGTAGATGCTTTATATATTATTTTATTTTTTATTGTTATTTTTTATTATAAATTATGCTCTTGTAAGAGGAGATTATTTTCACCCAACAATTATCTTTAACTTTACTTTTTTGATAGCAACACTGTTTTGTGTTTTAAATGCTCAAGAGTATGCTATTGAGTTCAATGGAGGTACCGTTTTTATTGTAACGATTTCAATGCTCGTTTTTACAATAATAACAGTATCATCAAAGAAAATATTTAAGACTAATACTTTCACCTTTAAGAATAAATTAAAATATCTATATGTCAGTAAAAGTCTAATCTTTACAATAATTATTATTCAGATTTTAAATCTTATTTTCTTTTATCGATACGAACAAGCTTTATTCAGCGCTTATGTTGGCGGTCATGGAAGTTTCTCGCAAATAATTAATAACTATGACCAATTAGTAAAGTTTTTTACTGAAGACTTAGTCGGATTAGGGGTTAGGCCTCCGCTTTTTTATAGAGTGTTTAATGCCTCCATATCTCCTATTTCCTACGTGATTACATACATTATTTGTCACAATTATGTGGCAACAAGAAGAATAGATAAATTTCAACTCCTAGTTCCTTGTTTATTTGCAATTCAAATTTTTATGACTGGTAGTAGAGGATCCTTTTTTAGAATTTTAACTTTTATATTAGTTGTTTTTTATATTTTACTACTGCGTAATAAAGGTCTTAGTAAATTGAGTTCTCGCTTTGCTTTTAAGGTTCTTATTGTTGTAGTGGTAGTTGCTCCTCTATTTGTACTTTATTTAAACGCTACGGGTCGTTCTGGTGGAGTAGGTCAAGATGGGATTGTTGAAGCTCTTAATCGAGAACTATTCAAGTACATTGGCGCTCCATTATTAAACTTTAACAATTTTATTGCTGAACATCATCCGTATAGAAGTGATTCAATATTTTGGGGAGAACAGACTTTTTATGGCTTTTATCAATTCTTGTATAGTAAACTACACTTGATAGATTTTAATGTTAAAAGTATTATTAGTAGTGGTTCTTTTGTGAAGAGTGCTAATGGATTGCCTACAGGGAATGTCTTTACAACTTTTTATATGTTTTTCTATGACTTCACTTATTTCGGCATTATTCCATTAGTATCTGTAATTGCATTATATTTTGTTACAACTTATAGTAGGATATTGGGTACAGAATATTGTGAAAAAAAATATTTATTTGATTATAAGTTGTTTATTTATGCTTATTTGTTTAATGATGTTATAATGTTGATTTTCTCGAATCGATTTTTTGAAAGTGTTATAACAGTTGGTTTTTTACGATTTTTAATAACTAGTGCTATTTTAGTCTGGATAATAAAACAAAATATTGTTTTTAAGTATAAAAAATAGTTGTAAGCTATACAAATTTGTAAATTATCTAAAGAAGGTGGAAAATAGTAAATGGAAGAAGATGCAAAGTTATATACGATTCAATCTAAAGAATTAGAATTGCTTAAAGTTTTGACTAATATTTGCGAAGAAAATAATTTGACCTACTATGCTCTAGGGGGAACATTACTTGGAGCAGTACGTCACAAAGGATTTATTCCTTGGGATGACGATATTGATATCGGTATGCCTAGAGAGGATTATGAAATGTTTAAAAAAGTAGCTCCACATTTATTACCAAGCAATTTTAAAATAGTTAATAATCCACTAAATCTCGATATAACTCAGTTAGTAGATAAAAATGTTATTGTTAAAATAGTGAATTCTGAAAGCAATGTGTTTATCGACATTTTTCCACTAGATGGTTATCCAGAAAAGGGGAGTTTTGCAGCTAAATTACATAGTTCTAGAGTATTATTTCAAAGAATGCTTTGTAAAATATCAGTTTTAGACCATCTTGAAGACAAAGATCGCGGAACCATAGAGAATCTTATAGTTAAAATATCTAAAACGCTAAGAATCCAAAAGCTACTTCCAAAAGATGCTTTAGTAAAGAAACTGCATAAACTTATTCAGAAATATGATTTTAAAACTTCTCCTTACGTTGGTAATGTTCTAGGCAGATATAGGGAGAGAGAAATAGTTCCTAGCGAGTATTTTAAAGAACCTATTTCTCTTATTTTTGAGGATACAATGATAAACTGTCCGACAAAGTACAAGGAATATTTAAGCGAAATCTACGGTGATTACATGAAATTACCACCAGTAGAAGATAGAGTGGCGCATAATATCGAGCTCATATCAACTAGAAATAAAGACTAAAGGGTAGATTAAAAATTGACAAAAAAAATATGCATTGTGAAATGGATTTTAGACGATTCTGGCGGTGGTGAGCGAGTTGCTGTATCTTTGGCAAACGAACTTACAAAAAAGTATGAGGTTCATTTGATTGGACTTACAACAAAGAAATCGGATTTATTCTTTAAAATCAATTCTCAAGTAAAATACTCCAATTTTTTTGACCATAGAGTACGCTTGTCTAAGAATATTCTAAAAATCTCCATAATGTTAAAAAAATATTTTAGAGATAATGAGATAGAGGTTGCCTTTGGGATAGGGATATCCGCTAACATTTTTTTATCTTTGGCAGGAATAGGAACTCAAACTAAAGTAGTTTTGTGTGATCATACCAATTCAATTACTGATAATAGAGAATTTTCTCAGAAAGTCCAAAGATATGTTGGGACAAAGTTGGCAGACAAGATTATCACTCTCACGCAAGAAGATCGTAGAAATTATATAAAAAAATACGGTGTTCCTGAGGAAAGAATTTGCTACATCTATAATTGGAAAGAGGCTGCTCTTTCAGATGTATCCTATAATAAAAAATCAACTAAAATTGTTACTGTTGGTCGTTTTGACTATCAAAAAGGATATGAATATCTTGTTCAAGTCGCGAAAAAAGTATTAGCTAAAAGGTCTGACTGGACTTGGGAAATCTACGGTTCCGGAAAACAAGATGAAGTAGACAAAATCAGAGATTTAATCACCGAAAATGATTTACAGGATAAGTTAGTTATCAAAGGGCTTGAAAAAAATCAGGATCTGATTTATGGTGACAAAGGAATTTATGTCATGACTTCTCGTTACGAAGGTTTACCCTTGGTATTGTTAGAAGCGCAGCAATACAAACTTCCTATAGTTAGCTTTAGATGTCCAACAGGACCTAGTGAGATTGTTGAAAATGGTGTCAATGGTTATCTGATCGATTGTTATGATGTAGAAGAGATGTCTAATAGATTATTAGAACTAATGAATAATAAGGAGCTAAAAAATCGTTTTTCATCTCATGCCAAAGATAACATGGAAAAATTTAATAAAGACCGAATTATACATCAGTGGATAGATTTGATAGAAGAAGTATCAGGGGGAAAAAATGTCTAACAAAATACTGACGATTACTGTGCCAACCTATAATATTGAAAACTATATTGGTAAATGTATAGAATCATTTAAAGCTGTAAATTCTGACTATTACAGTGATTTTGAAGTGTTAATTATTAATGATGGAAGTACTGATAATTCTGTTCAGGTTGTTGAGAATTTAATGGAAGACAGCAATTTAGATTTAAGAATTTTCACAAAAGAGAATGGAGGGCATGGCTCAACTATTAATCGTGGAATTAAAGAAGCTAGTGGAAAATATTTTAAGGTCATTGATGGGGATGATTGGATCAATGTTCCAGAATTTGAAAGCTTATTGGATAAATTAAAAGAGATTAACACTGATTTAGTTATTTCTGACTATACAGAGCAGCATGTATATAATAATAGTACGGTGCTTAAGGAATTTTCTTCTTATCTAACCCCAAATCTAGAGACAAGAGGTATTCCTACTAAGTGGACACCTATGCATGCTCTGGTCTATAAAACAAGTATCTTGAAGGATAACGCTATCACAATCAGTGAAAATACATTTTATGTCGACCAAGAGTATACAATGCTCCCTCTTCAATTTGTAGAAAATTACATTTATTATAAGTTGGATATCTATCAGTACTTCTTGGGTAGAGCTGATCAGAGTATGAATATTGCCGTGATGAAAAAGAGAGCCGATCACCATGAGAGAGTAACAAAAAGAATCTTAGACTTATATAAAGAAATCCATGTAAAAAATACGGAATTAGAAAAGGTTGTCAGTGACTCTTTGCAGTATCTGGTTAATATGCAAAACATGTTGTATGTTATGAATGATGAGCTTGAAAAAGTATATAACCTGTTTTCGTATGCAGAGAAAAGTGGTTTCAAATTCAAATTTGAAACAGATACAAAGACTTCGAATTTACTTTACATCAATTATAAAACAAAGTATCTTTTTAACCTTGTTATTAAAAACCTAGTTAAAAGAAAAGCAAACAGTCTAGAAAAAGAATTTCAAGAGAAGGGATTTTTATGAAATATGCCAGGGAGCAAAACAAAGAATCAATTTCTCCTGAGGGAATTTATAACTCGATTAAATATTCTGTTTAAGAGGAGAGTGCTGGTATGAAAGTATTAAAAAACTACGCCTATAATCTTTCTTATCAGTTATTAGTGATTATACTCCCAATCATTACGACTCCCTATGTAACACGGGTCTTTTCTTCGGATGATTTAGGGACGTATGGATACTTTAATTCCATTGTCACCTACTTTATTCTCTTAGCAACGCTAGGAGTTGCTAACTATGGTACCAAGGTCATTTCAGGACATCGCAAAGAAATTGAAAGAAACTTTTGGGGAATCTACTCTCTGCAATTAGGTGCAACAGTTTTTTCTCTAACCTTGTATTGTCTTCTTTGTCTAACTCTTTCCTTTATGCAAAATCCAGTAGCCTACATTCTAGGCTTGGCTTTGATTTCTAAAGGATTAGATATATCCTGGCTTTTTCAAGGGCTAGAGGATTTTCGAAAGATTACTGTTCGAAATATCACAGTCAAGCTCGTTGGAGTCATTTCCATCTTCCTTTTTGTCAAATCTGCAGATGATCTATACCTCTATGTCTTTTTGCTAACCATATTTGAACTCTTGGGGCAGCTAAGTATGTGGTTGCCTGCTCGTGAGTTTATTGGTAGACCTCATTTTGATTTAGAATATGCTAAGCATCATTTGAAACCTGTCATATTATTATTCCTTCCTCAAGTAGCTATCTCTTTGTATGTTACTCTAGATCGTACCATGCTTGGAGCATTGGCTTCTACAAAAGATGTAGGAATTTATGATCAGGCTTTGAAATTGGTGAATATTTTATTGACCTTAGTAACTTCATTGGGGAGTGTCATGTTGCCACGAGTATCTAGTCTATTATCAGAGGGTGATCATAAAGCTGTAAATAAGATGCATGAGATGGCTTTCTTGATTTATAATGTAGTTATTTTTCCTGTTATTGCTGGAATGTTAATTGTTAATGAGGATTTTGTTCAATTTTTCCTTGGACAAGACTTTCAGGATGCACGCTATGCGATTGCGATTATGATTTTCCGTATGTTCTTTATCGGTTGGACTAATATAATGGGAATTCAGATGCTGATACCTCATAATCAAAATAAAGCATTCATGATTTCAACAACAGCTCCCGCAATTATCAGTGTGGGATTAAACATGCTTTTCCTACCAAAGCTTGGCTATATTGGAGCAGCCATTGTTTCTGTATTAACAGAAGCACTTGTATGGGCAATTCAATTGTTCTATACTCGCAGATATCTCAAAGAAGTTCCTATCATAGTATCTATGACAAAAATTGTTCTAGCATCAGTTATCATGTATGGCATTTTGCTAGGTTCAAAAATATTTATACGTTTTTCCCCGACTATAAATGTTCTAGCATTTGCAGTACTTGGTGGAATCATTTACCTTTTTGCAATCTTATCTATGAAAGTAATAGATGTGAAAGAATTAAAACAAATCATAAAAAAATAATGGAGTGTAATATGTACGACTATTTAATTGTTGGAGCTGGTTTATCTGGAGCGATTTTTGCTCATGAGGCAACCAAGCGTGGTAAAAAGGTAAGAGTGATTGACAAGCGTGATCACATCGGTGGAAATATCTACTGTGAGAATGTAGAAGGTATCAATGTTCATAAATATGGTGCCCATATCTTCCATACCTCTAATAAAAAAGTGTGGGACTATGTCAATCAATTCGCTGAATTTAACAACTATATCAACTCACCTGTCGCAAACTACAAAGGAAGTCTTTATAATCTTCCTTTCAATATGAATACTTTCTATGCTATGTGGGGAACAAAAACTCCACAGGAAGTAAAAGATAAGATTGCTGAGCAGACAGCTGATATGAAGGATGTTGAGCCGAAAAATCTGGAAGAACAAGCCATCAAGTTGATTGGTCCAGATATCTATGAAAAGTTGATCAAGGGTTATACTGAAAAGCAGTGGGGACGTTCTGCGACAGACCTTCCTCCATTTATCATTAAACGCCTTCCAGTTCGTCTAACATTTGATAATAATTATTTTAATGACCGTTACCAAGGAATTCCTATTGGTGGTTACAACATTATCATCGAAAATATGCTTAAAGGCGTTGAAGTTGAGCTTGGAGTGGACTTTTTTGCTCATCGTGAGGAGTTGGAAGCATTAGCTGAAAAAGTTGTCTTCACAGGAATGATCGACCAGTATTTTGACTACAAGCACGGAGAGTTAGAGTACCGTAGCCTTCGCTTTGAGCATGAAATTTTGGATGAGGAAAATTATCAAGGGAATGCTGTAGTGAACTATACAGAGCGTGAAATTCCTTATACTCGTATCATCGAACACAAACATTTTGAATATGGAACGCAGCCAAAGACAGTTATCACGCGTGAATATCCAGCCGACTGGAAGCGTGGGGACGAGCCTTACTATCCAATCAACGATGAGAAAAATAATGCTATGTTTGCTAAGTACCAAGAGGAAGCTTCAAAGAATGATAAGGTTATTTTTTGTGGACGTTTAGCAGATTATAAATATTACGATATGCATGTGGTGATTGAACGGGCGCTTGAGGTTGTGGAGAAAGAGTTTAAGCATAGCAAAAAGTAGGATTAGTTGGATAGATTTTGGAAAAGGTTTTTTCATACATTAGAAAATTTTAGATAAACAATGGTCTCTGACATCTAATCCAATCACATGAACTTGAACTAAGGTATTCTACCAAACTACCCAGACTAAAAGTTTGGAACATATCCCTTTCATGCTAGAGAGCCACAAGAACTATTTGCCAATAGCTAAAACCTCCTGAGAAAGAATATTCTCAGGAGGTTGTTTTTATTATGGCTGTCCTGTTTGAGGAGCCGGATTTTGTTGATTAGGGTTTGTATTTTGTTGAGGAGAATTTGGTTGCTGACTGTTGCTCGTGTTTGGAGTTGTATTTGGGGGAGTCGTAGTAGTTTGCGATGTACTTTCAGAAGTAGAGGTTTCAGGGATAGAACGCTGTGGGGGAGATGGATTTGTCCATGTAGAGCGTGTTCCATTTTTAAAGATGAATTCTCCGCTTCGATAGAGACCCTCCGGCATGGTCCAATCACCAGGGTAGTCATCTTCAGAAAGATAAGTCATCATCGAACGATAGACCTTAGCAGCGACGTAGAAAGCATCCCCAACGATAGGAGTGAGACGGTTAGAATAACCAGTCCAAACAGCCATTGAGTATTTACGAGTATAGCCGACAAACATTTCGTCAGGAGCTACATATCCAGAGTTCTTAATGTATCTCTCAATCTCGTCATCTGTGTAGTTTGATGTACCAGTTTTACCAGCTTGTGGTAGCCATGAGAGATAGGCACCACGACCAGTTCCATAGGTTAGGACAGTTTTCATCATCTCCGTCATCATGTAGGCAGTCGTTTCTTTCATAGCCCGTGTACCAGGGTCAGAAAATTCTTTTGAACTACCATCGCTAAAGACGACCTTGTTGACATACATTGGTTTACGGTAGATACCACCATTAGCAAAAGCCGCGTAAGCAGCAGCCATCTTCTCACTACTTGCTCCATACTTTTTATCAGATTCGGTTGTATTACTTGAAATAGCATTAGCATAGTGTATGCTTGGGTAGTCAATGCCTAGTCCATTTAGAAACGTCTTGGCACGATCTAGTCCAACCTTATCGAGCGTTTCTACAGCTGGCACGTTTCGTGACTGTTGTAGGGCGTACTGTAATGTAATATTTCCAAAGTAACTCTTATCCCAGTTGTAGACAGGGGTGTCAGTTCCAGGATAGTTATAGGGAACATCGCGAACCATTGCAGCCGTAGAGTCATAAATACCATACTCCAAAGCAGGAGCATAATCAGTGATAGGCTTCATAGTAGAACCCCAGTCACGGTTGGTTTCAACAGCCTGATTGATACCGAAGGAAACATTGCTTGATTGGTGGCGAGCACCTAGCTGGGCAATCACCTTTCCGTTTGTGACATCAACGATGGTAGAAGCTACTTGCAACTCATCATCTGGATAATTAACGTATTCGTCGGTATTGTAGATATCCCAGAGACGTTGTTGGACATTGGAATCAACGTTGGTATAAACTTCCATACCTGTAGTTAAAAGGTTGTAGCCCGTTTCCTGTTCAACTTGTTCAATTACTTCTTTGAGGTAATTATCCATGTGAGGTGGATAGGTATTAGCTGACTTCAGACTTTGGAGACCATCAGTAATAGGGGTGTTGATAGCTTTTTCGTATTGCTCGGCAGTAATATAATGTTCCCCTTTCATCTCAGAGAGAACGAGATTTCGGCGTTCTTGAGCAGCTTCTGGATGTGAGTAAGGGTCATACTGATTTGGAGCTTGAGGCATTCCGGCTAAGAGGGCCAATTGGGGCAAACTTAAATCTTTGAGGTCTTTGCCGTAGTAATTTTGAGCAGCTGTCTGCATTCCGTAGTTACCGTTTGACATGTAGACCTTGTTGATGTAGTAAGTTAGAATCTCTTGTTTGGTTGCTTTTTGTTCGAGCTGAACGGCAAGCCATGCTTCCTGAGCCTTACGTGAAAGGGTCTGATCAGAAGTTGAAGTAGAGAAATAGGTCAATTTGATCAACTGCTGTGTCAGGGTTGAAGCCCCCTGAAGTCCCCCCCCACCACGAAGGTTTCGTAGAGTGGCACCGAGGATACGAATGGTATCGACTCCACGGTGATTGAAGAAACGATGGTCTTCGATTGAGACGATAGCATTGACCAACTCTGTCGGAATTTCGTTTGCTTGTGCATTGACACGTCGTTCTGATCCAAGATCGGCGATGAGTTCGTCTTTGTTGTCATAAATCTTACTAGACGTTGTAGCGACTAGTTTACTTTCGGATAGGGCTGGAGCCTTGCTCACATAGTAGAGGAAGAGACCTCCGCCTAGCATAATAGCTGCGATAAATAAGGTCAAAAGGCAGATACTTACATACTTAGCTATTCGTAGGATAGTTTGTTTGTTCATCTTATTTTACCACCTAGTAAGTGTTCTTTGATAACGTCGAGATAGGGAATCTGAGGAAAAGCACCTGGCTCGATTGCATATCCAAATTCTCGAATATATCCAAGTGGCATTGACTTTTGTCCCTTATCCTTATGATAGAAACGAATGAGGTCAATGGCCGGCAATAAGTAGGTTTCTTGCTGAGAAGAAAAGTGAAGGAGGACAAAGCAGATACCTTGCTGGGCAAGGACTTGTTCCATATGACGAATCTGATGAGGATGAAAATTCTTCATCGGAATCGCATATTTTTGTCTGGTTTCCTTGGCTTCAAAGTCGATGTAGTATCCATCATAAACTCCCGAATAGTCTGTGGTTGAGGCTTGTCTGAAGTAGGCTTCAACGATCTTGGCTCGAC
>CAUSRF010000005.1:0-48102 GCA_963534275.1 uncultured Streptococcus sp. | reverse complement strand
TGTTCTGGATGGCATCACAGATAGCTTGCTTTTGGATACTATCGTATTGGATACCTAGTTCTTCCTCAACACTAGCGATATGCTTTTGAATGGTTTCCAAATCTTGACTTTGTTTCTTTCCTTTTTCAAGGATACGAACCAAGTGACTGCGGATGCCTTCTTCAGCGAAAAAGAGGCTATTATCAAAGATTTTAGTGTCAATCTGCTGAACCTTGTCTTCTTCAATCAGGTAGGAGAGTTCCTGAGCAACTTGGCTGGGATCCAGTTCCACGGGACGGGAAGACTCGAGGAGAGTCAGGGTCTGTTCCAGTAAATCTCGAGCTTCCATATAGGTATCACCCGTATCCATACAGCCTTGAAAGAGACTGTGGACAAGACCTGCACGGAAGCGCTCAGGAGCTTGACTTTCAATACCTAGTTCAGCAGCTAATTGGTCAGCAATGGTAAAGCCCAAGCCCTTGATATCCTCAACCAGCTGGTAGGGATAATTCTCGACAATATCCAGCGTTTCATCCTTGTAAAAGTCTTGAATCTGAAAGGCTAGTTTATTAGGAATGCCGTAGTTGGCCAGTTTTGCCAAGACCATCTCTGTCCCATAGTTGAGACGGAGGGTGGAGACAAAAGCTTCACGGTTTTTGGCAGAGAGTCCAGCAATGCTTTCCAGCTTTTCAGGATGCTCCAGAATTTCGTCAATGGTATTTTCGCCATACGTATCCACGATTTTTTGGGCAGTTTTGAGACCAATTCCCTTAAAATGGCTACTCGAAAAGTACTTGACTAGGCCTTTGCTAGTGGGTTTTGCTCGCTCATAACGACTGATCTGTAGCTGTTCACCATACTTGGAGTGCTGAACGATTTGCCCCCAAAAAGTATAGTCTTCGCCCTCAATCACGTCCGCCATGGTTCCTGTAACGATGATTTCAAAATCGTCAAAGTCCTCCGCATTGGTATCTTGGATATCTAGGAGGAGGATGCGATAAAAATTACTGACATTTTCAAAAATAATACGTTCAATGGTGCCTGAAAAATAAACTTCCATAGGTTTCCTTTTTGATAGAAAAAGAGCTGGGATAGAGCTCTTAGTTAGGCTTTCCTTGGATTTGGGGCTTGGTACAAGATATTGCCAAGTTGCAATCTAATCCTAAAAGCTAACTCAAAAAGACTATCACAGCATCTGGTTGCTGGTTTTAAAAGATTCCGATACGGTTGAGTGGCCAGAAACGGAATTTGGCTTCCCCTTTGATTTGACTGGCCTTAAAGGTTCCAACATGGCGACTGTCGCTAGAAACCAAACGGTCATCTCCAAGGAGGAGGTATTCACCTTCAGGTACTGTAAAGCTGAAGCTGGTGTTGAAATTTACATCGACAGTAAAGGCCTGAGCCTTCTGAGCAAGGCTTCTAAAATAGACCCCCTTATCCCCTTCAAAGCCTTTCCCTGAATAAGTGCTCTGAAGTTTGTCGTTTTTAAACTGTTGGAGGTAGTCTGCTAGGTAAGGTTCGTCCGTTTCTTTATCGTTGATATAAAGTTTATCGTTTTCATAGCGGATGGTATCTCCAGGCATACCGATAACCCTTTTGACAATGTCTTTATTTCCATCCTCCTCATGGGCAACAACGATGTCGAAGCGGTCAATTGGGAGGTGTTTAACAACGAAGAGAACTTCTCCGTCAGCTAGGGTAGGGTCCATAGAGTGTCCTTCCACACGGACATTGGTCCAGAGAAAGAGGCGACTGAGCCCCACTACTATAATGATGAGGAACGTAAGTCCCCACTCTTTTAGAAATGTTTTAAAATAATTCATAACTTACCTTTCTAGCAGTGCTTTAGCTTTTTCAGTATTTTTAAAATGCAGTTTGGCACAGAAGTTGAGCCCTTTCATACCATAGGCCTGAAGGATTTTGCTAGCAACCTTATCAGAAGTGGTTCCTGCACCACTGGGCAGTTGGTAGCCTAGTTCTCGTCCAAGATTTTCCAAGTTTTCTAAGAAAAGATCACGCGCGATGATGGAGCTAACTGCGACAGCCATGTATTTTCCCTCGGCTTTCTCTTCCAAACTAACCTTGTTTGGGAAATGATTGGCTTCTTGCGTCAAGTATTTGTCATAGTTTTTAGGACTTGTAAAAGCATCAATCACGATTTTTTCTGGCTGGACTTCTTTTTGGAGAAGGAGAAAGATAGCCTGATTGTGAAGGGCAACCTTTACAGAAACAGCATTGTAACGCTCTCCGATAACTTCATTATACTTGCTCGGTGAGAGAAGCAGTGCTTGATGCTGGATCCTTTCCTTGAGGATAGGGGCAATCTGACGAATCTTTTGGTCTGTCAGAGTTTTGGAATCCCCCACTCCGAGTTTTCTCAAGAAGTCATGCTGGTCAGGTGTCACAAAGGAAGCCACGACAGCAAGCCCACCAAAGTAGGAACCATTTCCCACCTCATCAGTCCCAATCATAGGAAAATCTTGTCCACTCTTGTCTTGTTGAACTTGGTGGCCAAAGAAACTGGCGTATTGCTCAGCAGCTTCTCCCTGCAGGAGGACTTTTCCAGAAGTATAGATGGAAACCGTTGCCTGAGGCAACCTCAAAAAATAGCGGATATAGGGATTTTTACTAGGAGTGAGAGCCTTCTGATACTGACTTAAAAAGCTCTGAATTTCCTGTTCACTTGGTGTGAGTGTGATACTTGCCATAGTTTCTATTGTACCATAAAAGCAGGAGAATTGGTAAAAACTGACAAAGTTAGCGAAATTTGGTATAATATCGTGAGGTGAATTTTATGGCAAATCTAAATCGATATAAGTTTACATTCGGGAAAAAGACATTAACCTTGACAACCGAGCATGACAATCTCTTTATGGAGGAAATTGCCAAGGTTGCGACTGAAAAATACCAAGCAATTAAAGAACAAATGCCTGGGGCGGATGATGAAACGATTGCCCTCCTTTTAGCGATCAACAGCCTATCGACGCAGCTCAGTCGTGAGATTGAGTTTGACGATAAGGAGCAGGAGCTTGAAGACCTTCGAAATAAGTTAGTGGCTGTTAAGCAAGAGCAGAGCAAGATTGAGGATTCCCTATGATTTCGATCCTTCTCTTACTGGTTCTAGCTTGGGGGTTTTACATCGGCTACCGTAGAGGTTTGGTGCTGCAAGTTTATTATTTCCTCGTGACAGTGATATCAGCCTTTGTTGCTGGTCAGTTGTATAAATCACTGGGAGATCAACTTCACTTGCTTGTCCCTTATGCCAATCCTCAGGAAGGACAGGGTACCTTTTTCTTCCCTTCAGGTCAGCTTTTTCAGCTAGACAAGGTCTTTTATGCGGGGATAGCCTACCTTCTAGTTTTCGGAATTTGTTACACTATCGGACGTTTTATCGGTTTGTTCCTACACTTGATTCCAACTAAAAAGCTCGATGTCAAATGGTTTCGTATCGGAGCAGGCCTATTGTCGTTATTGGTAACCTTATTTGTCTTGCAAATGGCTTTGACCATTCTTGCAACTGTGCCTATGGCAGCTGTGCAAAATCCCCTTGAAAAGAGCGTAGTAGCCAAGCATATCATCCAAAGTGTCCCTTTAACGACAAACTTTATCAAACAACTCTGGGTGACAAATTTAATCGGATAAAAAGGGCGGGATTTTTCCTAGCCCTTTGTTTACAGATTGGACGACTAAGGCGAGGCAAAGTCAAAAACCTCTAGTTGCTACGATCTTGTAAACAAATACACAAGGAAAGAATATGAATACAAAAATACTAGAAACATTAGAATTTAATAAAATAAAAGCCTTGTTTGAACCTCATATCCTGACAGAACAGGGACTAGAGGAGCTAAAAGGCTTGGCTCCGACTACCAAGGAGGATAAAATCAAACAGGCCTTTGCTGAGATGGAGGAAATGCAAGCCCTATTTGTGGAGCAGCCTCACTTTACCATCCTAGCGACACGTGAAATTTCGGCCGTCTGCAAGCGTTTGGAGATGGGGGCGGATCTCAATATTGAGGAGTTCCTACTCCTCAAACGGGTCTTGCTTGCTAGCAGAGAGTTACAAAGTTTTTATGCCAATCTCGAAAATGTACGCTTGGAACAGTTGGCGAGATGGTTTGAAAAACTGCATGATTTTCCACACTTGCAAGGAAGTCTCCAAGCCCTAAATGACGCAGGTTTCATCGAAAATTTCGCCAGTGAAGAGCTAGCACGCATCCGTCGAAAAATCCATGATAGCGAGAGTCAAGTTCGAGATGTCTTGCAAGACTTACTTAAACAAAAAGCGCAGATGTTGACCGAAGGGATTATCGCTAGTAGAAATGGCCGTCAGGTCTTACCCGTCAAGAATACCTACCGCAACAAGATTGCAGGTGTTGTCCACGACATCTCTGCCAGTGGAAATACGGTCTATATCGAGCCACGTGAGGTCGTGAAACTAAGCGAAGAAATCGCGAGTCTGCGCGCTGATGAGCGCTATGAGATGATTCGTATCCTGCAGGAGTTATCGGAACGGGTCCGTCCTCATGCTGCAGAGATTGCTAATGACGCTTGGATTATCGGGCACCTAGACTTGATTCGTGCCAAAGTGTGTTTCATTCAAGAAAGACAAGCAGTTGTTCCTCAACTTTCAGAGAACCAAGAGATTCAACTTCTTCATGTTCGCCATCCTTTGGTCAAAAATGCAGTGGCAAACGATGTACACTTTGGTAAGGAATTAACGACTATTGTCATTACAGGTCCCAATACAGGTGGGAAGACCATCATGCTCAAAACCTTGGGTTTGACTCAACTTATGGCCCAGTCAGGCTTGCCCATTTTAGCTGATAAGGGGAGCCGTGTCGGTATTTTCGAGGAAATCTTCGCAGATATTGGGGATGAGCAGTCTATCGAGCAAAGCTTGTCTACCTTCTCCAGTCACATGACCAATATCGTAGATATTCTTGGCAAGGTCAACAAACATTCACTTTTACTCTTAGATGAGCTTGGCGCAGGTACCGACCCGCAGGAAGGAGCAGCCCTTGCTATGGCTATTTTGGAAGATCTTCGCCTGCGTCAGGTCAAAACTATGGCGACGACCCACTATCCAGAACTCAAGGCCTATGGTATTGAGACAGCCTTTGTGCAAAATGCCAGTATGGAGTTTGATACAGCCAGTCTGCGTCCGACCTATCGCTTTATGCAGGGAGTTCCTGGCCGAAGCAATGCCTTTGAAATTGCTAAACGCCTGGGCTTGTCAGATGTCATTGTCGGGGATGCCAGCCAGCAGGTCAACCAAGATAATGACGTCAACCGCATCATTGAACAATTGGAAGAGCAAACGCTTGAAAGCCGCAAACGCTTGGACAATATCCGTGAGGTGGAGCAAGAAAATCTCAAGATGAACCGAGCACTCAAAAAACTGTACAACGAGCTCAATCGGGAAAAGGAAACTGAGCTCAACAAGGCGCGTGAACAGGCTGCTGAAATTGTGGAACTAGCGCTAAGTGAGAGTGACCAAATTCTCAAAAATCTTCACAGTAAGTCTCAACTCAAACCTCACGAAATCATTGAAGCCAAGGCTGAGCTGAAAAAACTGGCTCCTGAAAAAGTCGACTTGTCTAAAAACAAGGTCCTTCAAAAAGCCAAGAAAAAACGAGCTCCAAAGGTTGGAGATGATATCGTGGTTCTCAGTTATGGCCAACGTGGAACCTTGACCAATCAGCTCAAGGACGGGCGTTGGGAAGCCCAAGTTGGTTTGATCAAGATGACCTTGGAAGAGAAAGAATTTGATCTTGTTCAGGCCCAACAAGAAGCCCCAGTCAAGAAAAAACAAGTCAATGTTGTGAAACGTGCTTCTGGTCGTGGTCCACAAGCTAGACTGGATCTCCGAGGCAAACGGTACGAAGAAGCAATGAATGAGCTGGACGTCTTTATCGACCAAGCCCTGCTCAATAATATGGCTCAAGTTGATATCATCCATGGTATTGGAACGGGAGTCATCCGTGAAGGTGTTACCAAATACCTACAAAGAAACAAGCATGTTAAGAGTTTCGGCTATGCTCCACAGAATGCTGGCGGCAGCGGAGCAACCATTGTGACCTTTAAAGGTTAGAAGGATTCCGTTATTTATAAAGTAAAGCTAAATCAAACAATAAATTATAAAGACAGTTCCAGTCAGTTTAAAATACAAATTCGAGGTTGAAGATAAGATTGATAAAGTCAGTAGTCAATATACGGTAAAGAGATAGCAATGAGGAGTGATTTTTGGGAATATAGGAGTACTGTTTTTACAAATTTCACTTTATAAAAGAGTCGAGAAATACAGGATAGCTTTTTAAGATCTAGTACAGTTAGTTGGAGATTATTATCATATTGGAGTTTTTAGATGATGAAAGTTTAAAAGTCGGTAATAGAGATTTTTTAATGATCATTGTTCAATCTGTTATATGTAAGAAATCACTATTGATCATGACTCAATGTTTGAAAATGGAGTGAGAGTTTTTGATTCTAATCATTAATCTAATAATTATCGTGTGTTTAAAACTGAATTGGATATTAACCACTGAAATGAGGTCGACGATATGATTGGTAGGATTTTAGTGATAAGGAAATCAAATATTTAGTTTAGAGGATAAAGAGAACTTGGTGATGTCTATTCGTCATCAACTAGGGAAAATTGATAGTGGAGAGTAGTAATGAAAATGTATCATAAAGTGATTGCTCTTGGAGCTGATATTCATTATCTTGATAAGGTAGAAACCGTAATAAAATCCGTTTCGGTTCATAATCATGAAGTGAAATTTTATGTGTTTAATGACGATTTACCTAGTGAATGGTTTCTTTTAATGAGAAATCGCCTTAAGGTTATTGGCTCTGAGATTGTCAACGTTAAAAAAACGGCTCACAACCTTCGTGATTTTCGCTTGCCAAATGCAATTCTGTCCTATGCTACTTTCTTTAGGTATTTCATAGCAGATGAAGTAGAAGAAGACAGAGTCCTCTACTTAGACTCAGATATGATCGTAAATGCAAGATTGGATGAATTGTTCTTCTTAGATTTACAAGGCTATGCCATTGCAGCTGTTCAAGATTTTGGACAAGATGGTTGGTTGACAACCTTTAATGCGGGTATGTTGTTGATTGATGCGAAGAAATGGCGGGAAAATCATTCGACAAAAAGTTTACTAGAGTTAACTGTCCAACACCATGAGCATGTTTATGGTGATCAAGGTGTTCTCAACATGTATTTTGGTGACCAGTGGCTACATTTGGATAAAGAGTATAACTTTATGGTTGGTTTGGATCAATTTTTACATTTGACAGGCAACAGTAAATGGTATGAATCCGTCTATTATGGAAATTCTGAACCTAAGATTATTCACTATACTTCAGAGTTTAAACCATGGACTCATTTAACTTTGACTCGTTTTCGTAAATTGTGGTGGTTTTATTATGGCTTGAATTGGAATGATGTATTATTGGGAACAGATATCATTAGACGTTCTTTTGATGAGCTAGTGAGAGCGCCGTTATATCATACTTGTATTTTTACAAATAGTGCTGTTTTAGAATCAATAGAGTATCTTTTGTCAGAACTATCGGAAGTTCATTTTACAATATTAGCGCCAACAAATTTTGCTGATAGTGTAGTTGACATGCAACGATTTTTAAATCTGTCAATTTATCCAAATTTTAATCCTTTTAATATGAAAGAAGCTTTGGATAATATGGATTTTTATTTGGATATCAATCATGGTGGAGTTGTAGAAACGATTGTAGAAGAAATTGGTAATAAACATAAACCAATTTTTGCTTTTGACAATACAAGTCATGAATTGAGAGGAGATAGTCGTATTTTTTCGTCAACTGAACCAGAGAAAATGGTAGAAGCGATTCGAAAATTTTTAGGAGAAGCACAGAGTGGGAAATGAGTTTAGGTAGCACTTTAAAATTTATCAGAAAGTTGTGATTTCTATTGAATTATGGCTCTACTTTTGGGGTAATAAGGTCATTCATACAATAAAAACTGGTGAACTAATTTCTATTTTATTCACAAACACATTGACAAATCCCCACTTTTCTTGTAGAATAATAAAAAATTAAATACCAACACCGAATGAAGTTTAATAGAAGTGGAGAAAAGTTTGTTTTCCATGACTGTAAATGGACGGAACTCTGGAGAGACCGTAAAGGCACCGAAGGGGCAAGGCAGGCAACTGCTCAAACTCTCAGGTAAAAGGACAGAGCTAAGATAGACCGCTTTTTGGCATTTATCTAGGCATTCCAGAGTACATGTATCTTGCATGTGCTCTTTCTTTTGGGGTTGAAAGATAGGAGTAGGACATGTTAGAATTGCTAAAAGCGCTTGATGCTTTCGCTTGGGGACCTCCCCTCTTACTGTTATTGGTCGGAACGGGTATCTATCTAACCATCCGACTAGGACTTTTACAGCTAACTCATCTCCCCAAGGCCTTTCAATTGATTTTTACCAAGGACAAGGGACATGGAGATGTGTCCAGTTTTGCTGCACTATGTACAGCCCTTGCAGCTACTGTTGGAACGGGAAATATCATCGGAGTTGCGACAGCTATTAAGGTTGGTGGGCCAGGTGCTCTCTTTTGGATGTGGATGGCAGCCTTCTTTGGGATGGCAACCAAGTATGCTGAAGGCTTGCTGGCTATCAAATACCGTAGCAAGGATGCAAATGGGGCTGTAGCTGGAGGGCCCATGCACTACATTCTTTTGGGTATGGGAGAAAAGTGGCGTCCCCTTGCAATCTTCTTTGCCTTAGCTGGTGTATTGGTGGCCCTTCTGGGGATTGGTACCTTTACCCAAGTCAATTCAATTACAGAATCTATCCAAAATACAGCTCAAATTGATCCAGCTATCACAGCTCTTATTTTATCTATTTTTGTAGGAATTGCCGTCTTTGGTGGACTCAAATCCATTTCCAAGATCTCAACAGCAGTTGTTCCTTTTATAGCCATCGTCTATATTTTGGGAACTCTTACAGTTATTCTCTTTAATATCGAGAAAATCCCAGACACACTTGCCCTCATCTTTACTTCAGCCTTTAACCCAGTAGCTGCGGTAGGTGGTTTTGCAGGTGCGACTATCCGTACTGCGATTCAAAATGGTGTGGCGCGAGGAGTCTTCTCTAACGAATCTGGTCTTGGTTCAGCTCCGATTGCAGCAGCTGCAGCTAAGACTAATGAGCCTGTCGAGCAAGGCTTGATTTCCATGACAGGAACCTTTATTGATACGTTGATTATCTGTACTCTGACAGGTCTGACAATCTTAGTGACAGGGGTTTGGAGCGGTGATTTGAATGGTGTTGCTTTGACCCAGTCAGCCTTTTCAACAGTTTTTTCACATTTTGGCCCTGCTCTTTTGACTATTTTCCTTGTTCTCTTTGCCTTTACGACAATTCTCGGTTGGAATTACTATGGAGAACGCTGTTTCGAGTTTCTCTTTGGGGTTCGCTTTATCTGGCTCTATCGAGTGGTCTTTGTGCTCATGGTCTTGTTGGGAGGTTTTATCGAGTTGGATATGGTCTGGATTATTGCGGATATCGTCAATGCCTTGATGGCTCTACCAAACTTGATTGCCCTTTTGGTCTTGTCACCAGTCGTTATTGCTGAAACCAAAAAGTATTTTAAACACTAACCCAATCACACTCTTAGTGTGATTTTTTTCTTTTATAAACATTTCCTATCATGGCAATTGAAAATATATATTATCCAAAGAAGAAATTCTATGATAGACTAAATGACAATAAAATGAAAAGAGGTTTCTTATGACAACATTTACCATCCATACAGTAGAATCAGCTCCAGCAGAAGTGAAAGAAGTTCTGGAAACAGTACAAAAAGATAACAATGGCTATATTCCCAATCTAATCGGTCTCTTGGCCAATGCTCCTACTGCTCTAGAAGCCTACCGAACTGTCGGAGCCATTAACCGTCGCAATAGCCTAACCCCAGTTGAGAGAGAAGTGGTGCAAATCACAGCTGCAGTAACCAATGGTTGTGCTTTCTGCGTGGCTGGTCATACTGCCTTTTCAATCAAACAAATCCAAATGAATGATGATCTTCTTCAAGCCCTTCGCAATCGCACTCCAATCGAATCAGATCCTAAGCTAGATACTCTGGCCAAGTTTACCTTGGCAGTCATCAATACCAAAGGACGTGTAGGGGATGAAGCGCTTAGTGAATTTTTAGAAGCCGGCTATACGCAGCAAAATGCCTTGGATGTGGTTCTCGGTGTCAGCCTAGCCAGCCTTTGCAACTATGCTAATAACTTAGCCAATACGCCTATTAACCCAGAATTGCAACCCTATGCCTAGTTCGAATCATAAAGAAAAAAATGAAGGCTGAGAAACCCAGTCTTCATTTTTCTATGCTATTTTAAGCGCTTTTATGCTATACTAATAATAATATGATTAATGGAGGTTGCCATGAAAAAACTCCCCTTGGTATTTTCTGGTTGTTTGTTAGGTTTGGCAGGTGCAGGAAATCTGGTTGCAGATACTTGGCCTGCTCTGTCACATCTGTTTAGTCTGACAGGGTTGATTTTGTGGATTTACTTTCTGATTCTTCATCTGTTTAATCGGAAGGAAACCAGGCAAGAATTGACCAGGCCCCCTCTTTTATCAGGAATGGCGACCTTTCCTATGGCTGGAATGATTTTATCAACTTATGTCTTTCGCTTGTTCCCTCATCTTCCCTTAGTAGCGCAAGGGCTATGGTGGTTTTCATTTCTCTTGGATTTGGTCTTGATTGCTGGTTTTACCATCAAGTTTGCTTGTCCGGGTCGGAGGATTCATGCGACTCCAAGCTGGACGGTGCTTTATGTGGGGATAGCAGTGGCTGCCTTGACCTATCCTCTTGTAGGTATCATCGAAATCGCCTATGCGACCTTGATTTTTGGTTTTCTCCTAACCTTCTATCTCTATCCGCTTATTTATAGCGATTTAAAGAAACAGCTACTCCCACTAGCCTTACTTGGACAAGAAGGGATCTACTGCGCCCCTTTCTCTCTACTCTTGGCTTCTCTGATTCGAGTTGGAGGAGCAGACCTACCGACTTGGCTCTTAATCGTCATGATTTTGGCTTCTCAATCCTTCTTTTTCTTTGTTTTAACTCGCCTGCCCAATATTTTAAAACAAGGATTTCAACCAGCTTTCTCAGCCCTCACCTTTCCAACCATTATCACAGCTACCTCTCTCAAGATGGCTCAGGGAATTTTGAAACTTCCATTTCTGGATTATCTGGTGTTGGCTGAAACTGTTATTTGCCTCACTATTTTATTCTTCGTATTGGGTGCTTATCTGATTTGGTTACGAAAAAAGGTCTAGCTATTATTTAGCTAGGCCTTGTTTTTTATGGTTTGATAACTTCAGCTCCACCCATGTAAGGACGAAGTACTTCTGGAATGGTCACAGAACCATCTTCATTTTGGTAGTTTTCAAGAATTGCAGCCACTGTACGTCCAACTGCAAGTCCAGAACCGTTCAAGGTATGAAGAAGTTTAACTTTACCATCGGCTTCATCGCGGTAACGGATTTGGGCACGACGCGCTTGGAAATCTTCGGTATTTGAACAGCTTGAGATTTCACGATAGGTATTTTGGGCTGGAATCCAAACTTCCAAGTCGTAAGTCTTGGCAGCTGAGAAGCCCATGTCTCCAGTAGAGAGGGCAACGACACGGTATGGAAGGTTGAGTTTTTGAAGGATGTTTTCAGCGTTGGCTGTCATTTTTTCTAATTCTTCGTAAGATTCTTCTGGTTTGGCAAATTTGACCATTTCAACCTTGTGGAATTGGTGCAAACGGATCAAGCCACGAGTATCACGACCAGCAGAACCAGCCTCAGAACGGAATGATGGACTCATAGCAGTGAAGTAGATTGGCAGGTCTTTTCCGTCAAGTATTTCATCACGGTAATAGTTAGTTAGAGGTACTTCAGCAGTAGGAATAAGGACATAATTAGTGTCTTTCAATTCAAAAGTGTCTTCCTTGAATTTTGGATATTGACCAGTACCAAACATAGAATCATGGTTAACTATGTAAGGTGTGATGACTTCTGTGTAGCCTTCTTTACCATGCTCATCTAGCATAAAGTTGTAGATAGCACGTTCCAGGCGAGCTCCAAGACCTTTATAGAAGAGGAAACGAGCGCCTGTTACCTTACCACCGCGTTCCCAGTCAAGGATACCGAGGTCTTCACCCAGATCCCAGTGAGCTTTTGGCTCAAAGTCAAATTCGCGCGGAGTCCCCCAACGACGGACTTCCACATTGTCATCTTCATCAGCTCCAACAGGAACACTGTCGGCAGGGATGTTTGGAAGAGTAGTCGTAAATTCTGTCAATTTAGCATCGATTTCTGCCAATTCAGCATCCAAGGCTTTGACTTCAGCAGATAGGGTTTGCATCGCTGCAATCTTGTCATCGGCATTTTCCTTGTTGCGCTTGGCTTGGGCAATCTCAGCAGAAACTGTGTTACGTTCTGCCTTGAGCGTTTCAACCTTGACCAAGATGTCACGACGTTTAGCGTCGATTTCTTTCATCTCATTCAAAACAGCAGCATCTACACCACGTGTAGCTAATTTTTCAGCGACAGCATCAAAATCTGTGCGAATACGTTTAATATCTAACATAAGAACTCCTTTATGAAAAAAGCACACCTGACAAAGCGTTGGAGTGGCAGGGCCACGGTTCCATCCAACTTCACAGGTGTGCACTTGATTGTGTATGTAATTGTTACTAACGGTAGAATTTCACCTATCCCTCCTATCTGCTCGCAGCACCCGCAGACTTTCTGAAAGAAGAGGATAACCTACTTATCCGTTGCTATGATTATACTAAAGTTTCTACTTTTTTGCAAATAGATTTTTAAGTTTTTGTCCAATGGTCTGGAGTAGAGTCGGAAGTTTCACAACTTTGTCATTGCCAAGTTTTTCCCGAGCGATTTTGAGGATAGCTCCAGAGTCTTTTGAAGCAAAGAGGAATTTTCCTTGATCAGTGAAGACTTCAAAGTGACGGCTAATCTTGCGACCACTTACGTTGGCTCCGATTTGCTGAATGCTAGACCAGGGGATCTGGATATATTGTTCGACATTGACATCTGGGTAAAACTCCAAGGCTTGGTCCCCGACTAGAAATTTCCCAACCTTTCCAGAGATAGAGAGATAAGATGTTCCAGTGGTTTGGAGGTCAATGACTTTATTGAGAGATTGGGCCATGATTAGTCTTCCTTACTTTCTCCAAAAAAGGCATTGTAGAGAGCTTTGATAGCTGCTTTCTCTTGGTCTTTATTGACAACAAACATAATTGAAACTTCACTAGAACCTTGAGACATCATCTGGATGTTGATTTTGTTTTCAGATAGAGCGCGTGTTGCAGTAGCAGTTACTCCGATATGACTCTTCATCTTTTCTCCGACAATCATAATGATGGAAAGGTCATGTTCGATTTCAGCATGGTCCACTTCGGCCTTTTGAACGAGTTGACGTAGAATTTCTTCTTCTTTTATAGGAGTCAATTCACGGGAGCGGAGGATGATTGAAAGATCGTCGATACCTGTAGGCATGTGTTCCCAACCGATATTGAGATCCTCAAGGATTTGTAGAACCTTGCGACCAAACCCAACTTCTCGGTTCATGAGGTATTTTGACATGTTGATGCTGACGAATCCTGAGTCACCAGCAATCCCTACTACTGGGAATTTATCATTACTGTGTTCCAAAACAATGCGCGTTCCTGGGTGGTCAGGATTGTTGGTATTCTTGATAACCAGAGGGATTTTTCCACGATAGGCAGGTAGAAGGGCCTCGTCATGAAGGACCGAGAATCCTGCATAGGCCAACTCACGCATTTCGCGGTATGTCAACTCTGGGATAGAGTGGGGTTGGTGAATGATACCAGGGTGGGCGGCAAAAATCCCATCCACGTCGGTAAAGTTTTCATAGAGGTCAGCCTTGACACCTGCAGCAATGATAGAACCCGTAATGTCTGATCCTCCTCGTGAGAAGGTACAGATTTGATTTTCCTTGGTTACCCCAAAGAAACCAGGAATGACAAGGACTTCGTTGCTGTCAGCCAATCCTTCAATCTTGTCATAACTAGATGGAATGATGCGAGCATTTCCAGGTTCGCTTGTCACGATAATACCAGCTTCTCTAGGATGAACATAACGTGCATCGATACCGTTTTGGTTGAAGTAGGCTGCAATGAGTTTGGCGTTATTGTTTTCTCCAGCCGCTAGGAAGGTGTCATAGAGAAAGTCATTTTCCTCAATAGGAAGAGTCGCTAAGGCACGGATGCTTTTAGAAATTTTTTCTAAAACAGTTGGTTTTAAGCCTAGTTCGCTCACCATAGCCGCATAGCGGTCGATAATCCAGCTTTGACTAACGCTGATATCATTTCCCGCTACATAGTCACGATAGTATTTAATCAAGGCATCAGTTACCTTGGTATCCTCAGCATTGCGTTTACCCGGTGCGGAAACGACTACAAAACGGCGTTCTTTATCACTTTTGACGATGTTTAAAACTTTTTCTAACTGACCAGCAGAGGCAAGAGAGCTTCCACCAAATTTTACAACCTTCATAAGGACTCCTCAAGTAAGTATTTTATACGATTATAGCAGAAAAATGAATATATGCCAATATGACAGCTTTTTTTGATACTCTATATTTTGTTTTAAGAACTTTTTAGGAACTTTTTAACTTTTCAAGAGCCATTTCAAACACTGCAGCGGTCTTTTTTTGGTTCGTTTCAGATAGGTGGCTGTATATATCCATGGTCATGGAGATTTTTGAATGACCTAACCTAGTTTGAATATCTTTATAACCTAGTCCAGCGTTTAACAAGATACTAGCGTGGGTATGGCGGAATGCGTGAAAACCTAGGCTTGGGCAGTCAGCCTTTTTCAAGTGCTCTTTTAAGCGGTATTGCAGGCGGTTAGTTTTTTTGTATTCGTCAAAACTATTAGGGAATACTTTTTGGTAGCTGATACCAATAGTCCGCCCGTTTTCTGATTGTCTTGCTTTGTAAAGTCTAAGCATGAGTAGAGTTTTTTTGTCAAGATCAAGCGTTCGGATAGCGCTTTTACTTTTGGGGCTATTTAGCGTTCCTAAAAGGTTTAGCGTCTTTGTTACTGAGATAGTTCCGTCTTGTAAGTCAATATCTGACCATTCGAGGGCTAGACATTCCCCAATCCGTAAACCGGTGGCGAGTAGAGTTTTATATAGCACGGTATCGTAAAAATTTTTATAGGTATTGTCCAAACCGTCCAGGTAATCGAGGAATTTTTTTAAATCCGTATCGTTTAGATACTTGATTTTTGCTGGTGTCTTTTTGGCTTTGCGTGGTACGATGGTATCCCTTGCAGGATTTGAGGGCAGGGCTTGAAGAACTACACCATACTGTAAAATGCGTTTATTGGTTGAATGCAGTAGGCTATAATTTTTGTAGCCGTAACCGCTGTTATATGCTTGCGCCCAATCGTTGACAACTTTCTGAATAATTGGGGGTGTGAGTTTGTCCAGCTTGTAAGACCCAAAGGCTGGCAAAAGATGATTTTTCAGCATACCTTTATAGACTACCATTGTGTTAGGCTTTACGGTGTGACGGTAACTGTCCCACCAGCTTTCGACCAGATCCCCATAGGTCGATAGAGTGGCAGCCTTATATACTGTAGACCCTCCTTTTTCAAACTCTATTTTAGCCTGTAACGCTTTAGCTTTAAGTTCCTTCTTGGTTCGGCCTGATATTGTCGTCTTGACTTTCTTACCCGTTACGGTATCTGTACCCAGATAGATACTGGAGCGGTAGACTATTGACCCGTCTTTCTTTTTGTATTCTGTTATTTTCATGATGATAAACCTTTCTAAAATACATCAGCAGGCAAGCTGTTATTAAAAAGGTTTTAGATTGTGGTTTATATCATGCCAGGGCTTCACAGTTTGCCCCACATTCGATTTTAAAGAGTCAGACGGTAAAGTTAATAGTCCAGGTAGTCGCGTTCTCCATATGCTGATTGCAAGACTTTCAAGAGTTTTTCGGTTTTTTCTTTTGTTCTGGTTTCTTCAGAGATATACCCGTGAATTTGCTCCTCTAAATCATTTCTAGCAAACTCATTTCCGAAAACTAATGAGTAATCATCGATTATTTGTTTGGCTTCGTCGGTATTAGAAAAAAGTAAATTATTAAAATGTGTACCTCTTGGTGTGGAATTATTAAGATTGGCAGCCTGCACCATAGAGTACAGAGATAAAATTTCTTCATCACTGACAAAGATAGTGTTATCACGGAAAAATGTAATGAAGTCTTTAAACATCTTTTCCTGGAGCTTTTTGTTAGAACGTTTAAGAGAGTAAGCTAAAATCATCCCCTTTTCAGGCTCCACTACAACTTCATCGTCATATATTTCAGAATCATCAATATACCCCAACAGATACCCAACGCTTACCCCGAAGTAGTCAGCTAGTTGTTGGGCTTTTTCTGGTTTAATTTGGCTTTCTCCGTTTTCCATTCGTTGGAATGACCTTAAAGAAAATCCCAAAGTTTCAGCTATTTCTTTTTGAGATAGCTTTTTTTCTTGTCTTAATTCTTTCAATCTATTCATGTTTTATCACACCTTTCACAGATGATTATAACCCTATGTTTAAAAAAAGTCAAAAAATGACGTAAAAAAATCAAAAAAACTATTGACAACGTCTAAAACTGACGTTATAATAAAAATTAAGCTTATAGTACGTCAGAAAACGACGTCAAGCACCCCCTCCAACCTTTCACACTTTCAATCTATTCCTGGAGGGGGGGGATTTTTTAGAAAGGGGGAAAGCTATGAGCAAACTACGAGGCTATCGGGTTATGTTAGGACTAACTCAGCAACAGATGGCGGACAAGCTAAAAATTTCTTTGCAGTCATACAACAACAAAGAATTAGGTAAAACGCCATTCAATGACAAAGAACGCCTAGCAATTAAGTCAATGGTTGCGGAAATCAAATCAGATATAACCATAGATGAACTATTTTACAGTTAGAAAGGAGCAACACAATCGCAATACTACACTACATTTACAGATTTCTTAAGTGGTGCTTTACCACTGGGGATTGAACTACTCGGAAGAAATTTCCGGCCAGAATAGAAAGGAGCTATCAGGAAATCAAGTTCATGATATTCAGAAATAAAAAAACACGCTTAGAAAGCGCGTGAGAGCAACAAAAAAAGGCTTTGAGAGCGACCAAACTACCAAGCCTTTTACACTATCACTAAAACATAATAAACAAGCAGGCAAGCTGTTATTAAAAGGGTTTTAGTAAAGATTTATACCTAGATTATAGCATATTTAGGACATTTTGACCATACGGAGAGCGCCAACTCTTTAAACTGGTCATCACTACAAGCGTTCGCCAACTTGGGGCAATCGCCCAGCGTTTGGAGTGGTGTAAATCCTGTATAGTAAACGACAATTAAAAGGCCAACGGAGGAAAAATATATGACAGTAAATATTAATGATGTTTTAGTAGATTATGAGGGCTTTTGTGCTCAATTAAGTGATATTCAACTAGTCTTAGAAATGGCTACCATGGAAGATAGTAAACAATCATCAGCTTTGCTCAATACTGCAAACCAAGCCATAAGCAAACTCATTTTAGAACATACTCAACAAGCTAATGACTATAGAAAGAGGCTATGATATGAATGAATTAGATTTGACCAATACACAATCGGTTATCTTTATGGTGGTAGCTATTGGCTTTCTAATCTATCTAAACCACCGAGACCGCAAAAAAAGCGCCAAAATTGAGCGAGAGAACCAACAGACGATAGAAACACTTAGCGAGGATTTAAACCCTTGCTACGGGCGTTATATCCAGCTTTCAGGGGTCAACGTATGGGGAGGAACTGAATGAGTCTATCAGAGAATGATAAGCGAGTATTAAGACTAATCAAGGTAGGGGCTGAGAACTCCATAACAGGGGCGGAAATCAGCCTGACAACCAAGCTAACAGAAAGAACCGTGCAAGATATTATTAGTCGCCTGATCACGCGCTACGGCGTTCCTATCATTGGTGTACGTCACGGAGCTTTCAGAGGCTACTTTATCCCAGCTAACAAAGAGGAGCTACTGGATGGAGCAAAGGCATTCTATAACCAGGTACAGGAAGAACAGAAACGCCTAACCGTCCTTTTAAATGCTGATTTAGAGAGTTACAAGCAACTGCTGAAGGGAGCTGATGAATTTGTTTAGTCTTAGCAAAGAGAGCGAATATGAGCTAACTCATGGCATTCTGGAGCTTGTGGAGAATTACCTGAAGGCGCGTGATACAGTCAAACCACGTTTGACAGGGTTAATCTCAGCTCAGGAAGTCATGGACGAGTTAGACGTAAAATATAAGACACTCCAAAAGTGGGAAGATGCTGGGCTAAGACGATACCAGCCCCCACTAGAAGACACTAGGAAAATCTATTATAGAATTTCTGACATCTGGAAGTTTCTGGGGGTGGATAATGGCAAGGTATAGTATTCATCCGGCAGATAATGAAGGACATTATCACAATATTAAATTTTACAAAGACCGCAGGCCAACCCTAGACCAGCTAAAGGAACAGCAGAGGCTTAAAAAGCTGAAGAAGAAACGCAAAAAGGGGTGATAGTATGACAATTTACGAGACTAAAGGCTTTCAGAGTAATCTTGTCTATCCATTTGATAGGATTGAGCCTTTCCAGTACATTGAACGATTCAAGCCCTTAGTAGTTCCAGAGGGGGCAGACATTGAGGAATACAAGCGAACTCAAGCCCCTTACTGTTTGAGTGGTAAGGTTATACCAGAGAAAAACGGGAGTTACAAGCGAAACAACACCAGCCTGGTATATCGGGATTTGATTTTCCTTGACTATGACGATATACAGGGGACGTCTGAGAGCTTCATAGAAGCCGTTTCTAGCGCCTTGTTTGGCTACTCCTATATTTTATACCCCACTATCAAACATAGCACAGAAATGCCCCGTTTTCGCCTTGTGGTGAAGCCTGACAATGTGATGAATGAGGCAACCTATAAGCAGGTAGTTAAGGAGATAGCGGACAAGATAGGACTACCCTTTGACATGGCCAGTCTAACCTGGTCACAACTCCAAGGGCTACCAGTCACAACAGGCAACCCAGCAGACTATCAAAAGATTGTAGAGCATGGCCTAGATTATCCAGTCCCCAAGGTTGAACCAAGAGCGAAGCAAGAAACTACTGATCGTTACAAGCCTAGAGCAAGTGGCCAGAGGTCAATGACTATGAGGATCATTGACACACTTTTTAATGGCTTTGGAGACGAGGGAGGGCGTAACGTGGCAGTGACCCGATTTGTAGGCTTGCTCTTTAACAAGTGGGTTGATTGTGATCTAGAGACCGCCTACGAGCTGACAAAGATAGCTAATAGCGTGACTACTGAACCTTTACCAATCGAGGAACTAGATCGTACATTCAGTAGCATAGCACGGGCAGAATACAGAAAGAGAGGGTAGAACCATAGAAAAGGAAAAATTGAAAAGCCTGGAAAGTGAAATCTTGGAGGTGAGAGAAAGTGAGGATAAGCACTTTAAGACTTTCAAAGGTGTTAGGGGGCAACTTATCAAAGAGTGTCAAGAAATCAAAGACAAGGCTTATCAGCAAGCTTATGAAGAAGTCATGGCAGACAGCAGACACCTTGAAAATGTAAAGGCAGGCAGGTTGACCGAGGCCCAGCATGAAGAACTAGCCCAGCAGAAAGGCGAGGAAAAGAGCAGTAAGGCCTTACCAACTAATCCGTTGGGAGTTGCTATTATGTTAAAAAAGTATATCCGATTTATTAGAATTAAGCCAGAGGCACAAGGGCAAAAAGCCCCACTATATTTCTATAATCCTGATTTTGGTATCTGGTTAGAGGATAATGAATTTTTGCAAGATCTTATTTCTGTCATTTATCCAAATACAACAGAAAAACAGGCATTTGACACGCTTTATAAAATAGCAAGACAAAGCCAAATGAGGGAAATCCAAGGCAATTATACTGTAATTGGGAAACAGCTATACAATGCTAAGACGGGCATTTTTGAAGAAACTACACCAGAGATTACAGCAACAAGAAAGATAAAAACAGGTTATAACCCTGGGGCAGAAGAGCCTATAATTAACGGCTGGAAGCCGACAGCTTGGCTTTTAGAGTTGTTTGACGGTGACGAGGAGCTTTATAACCTTGCTATCCAAATTATAAAAGCAAGCATCACAGGGCAGTCATTACAAAAGATCTTTTGGCTTTTCGGTGAAGGTGGAACAGGAAAAGGAACTTTTCAGCAGTTACTTATAAACCTAGTTGGTATGGAAAATGTGGCCAGTTTGAAGATCACTGGTTTAACAAAAAGCCAATTTTCAACCTCTATATTATTAGGGAAGTCGCTTGTAATCGGAGATGATGTACAAAAGGACGCAGTAATTAGAGACACTTCAGATATGTTTAGCTTAGCAACAGGCGACATAATGACCATAGAGGACAAAGGGAAACGCCCTTATAGCATACGCCTTAATATGACGGTAGTACAATCTTCTAATGGTTTACCAAGAATGAACGGGGATAAGTCAGCTATTGATAGGCGATTTAGAATTTTACCTTTTACCAAAGTATTCAAAGATAAACCTAATAAGGCTATCAAAGACGATTACATTAACCGCAAAGAAGTGCTGGAGTACCTGGTTAAGTTGGCCATTGAAACACCAATCGCTGACATTAACCCTACGAAGTCTATTGAAATACTTGAAGAACACCATAAGGACATGAACCCCGTTATTGATTTTGTTTCTAAGTTTTTTACTGATGAATTGACAAGTGAGTTTATCCCTAATAGTTTTGTCTATCACGTTTGGAAAGGTTTCCTAGAATACTATGGTATTAAAGAAAACAGGTCAGAAATGGGCTTACATCGAGAAATCAAAAGCAACTTGCCTGAAGGTTTCGCAGTTGGCCAGAAGGTTATCCCTGCAGGGCAGCAGATCCATAAAGGTTTTTATCCTAAAGAAGACCTACCGCCGTTTGCAAGCGTAGCCTATGCTAATGGTAGGACGACACCCGAAAAGCAGAAAAAGCCAAAGAATGAACGCGGGTATTACAACCATTGGCCAGAGTACAAAAAGAGAAGGAAAAGGAAATAAGAATTTTATACACTTTATACAGTATGGCAAAAATTTTATACACTTAAAAACGTTGTCATATCAAGGGTTTTATACACTTTATACGAAAAACACGGAAATAAAAAAATTTCCTTATATTATGTTTCAAAAATGGAGTCCCTATTATCCCTATATATATTTTAATTTTAATGTATAAAGCGTATAAAGTGTATAAAACAATAGCAAAACCCTTGGTACTACTGACTTTATTTTTTATACACATTCAAAAACAAGTGTATAAAATTTTCAAGAAGCGTATAAAAAAGGAGCTAAAAAATGAAAGTCAAGCTATTTTATCAAAAGCATAAGCAAAGCTTGGAGGAATTTGAAAACCAAGTAAACGACTTTATGGCAGACGTTGAAGTTATTGACGTGAAATATACAGAGGCAACTAGTGGCGACTATGAAAATTTAGATACAATCACAGGGTTACTGCTCCTATACAAATAACAGAACAGGAGAAACAACATGACACTAAACGGAACACTTGAAGGGGGTAAGGGTCAAGAATACCTGGATAAAATCCTATCCAGGCTGGAGGATGGCTGTATTTTATTCTCAAAACATGGTATAATACAGGTAGTGAAACCAGAGCGACCCCATGCGAATATCTTGCTTAAAATCCAAGATAACGCTGTAGTGATGGTGGAACAAACAACTAAAGAAAAATACTGACTGAAAAAATCAGAGGTACACCAATAACCAAGCAATGGCTTGAAGTGGTGTACCTCTTTTTTTGGTTATTGGAAGGAGGAAAGACGATGCAATGGCAGACACATTGACCCCGAAACAAGAGAAATTTATGCTTGCTTTGATGAGTTCGGCGAATATCACCGAGGCGAGCAAAAAAGCAGGGATTTCACGCACGACAGGAAACCGCTACATAAAAGATATTACATTTAGAAAATACTATCGGCAGTATCGCAGCAGCCTTATGCAACAGGCAACGGGGCAGCTACAAAAAGCCAGCACAGAGGCGGTAAATGTACTAAGGCAGATTATGAATGATCCGGAAGCGTCAGAGTTTGCACGGGTACAATCAGCCCAGACCATTCTGAACTATGGCTACAGAAGTCATGAACTGGAAAATGTGTTGGAAGTGGTCGAGGAACTGGAGGCGAAGTTTAGTGAGAGATAAGAGAGCAATATTAAGGCGTGCTGAAGAATTGCGAACAAAGGTGCATTTGAAAGTAATGCCATCATTTGACGAGCTTATCAACAGTGATCAAGAATTTGAAGATAGTCCTATATCTTTGAAGCTAAAAGATATTTTAAAACAATTAAAAGTCAATACAGAAGAATTGGAGTAAACATTATGACAGCAAAAAAAGAAATTATTCAAAAAATAACAGCAGCAGATTTAATTATCAAAGAATTTCAAGAAAAATACAAAGCCATCGCAGAGAGTCAAGAACTTTCAGCTATTGGCATAGAAAACAGGTTGCAAGCAATCCGAAATGAGTACCAAGAGAAATACTCGGCAGCAATCGGAGCAATTTTAACCGCGCTTGATACGGCATTGACTCAATTGGAAAAAAGTTGGAAAAAGTCAACAATTGGTAATCTTGACAATGCAGGCTATCAAGCAGGGTTACAAACAGCCTTGCTTATGTTAAAAAATCCAGGAATAGCACTGGAGGATGCCCAAAATTTAGTATCGCACTATGTAGACGATTATTCGGCTATCGGCGCAATTCGTGGGGTGTTATCTGGACGAGAGGATGAAACAGCCCAGGGTATTCTCAATAGTTTGCCCAGCGATAACCGTCAACGAAATCGGGAACTTTTGAATAAATTCAAAGTAAGCCTGGAGTCATCACAAAATAACAATATTGATCACCTTTCAGAGTTTCAATTTTTTGGGTGGTTGCAATTTATGGAACGTTTTGAAGATGACTTAACACTAGAAGTTGATTGGTAAACCGAAAAGCAAACGCACGCGCTTATGGTATAATATACCTATCAGCAACCAGCAATAAAAAAAGCACGTTTTACCGTGCTAGTTTCTTGCCTGCTGAACTCATTAAATTATTTTGATAGACTTGAAAAAGTCTATTTTTTGTTCCATTTTTTAGGAACTTTAGGGGGAATGAATGGCAATCTATGACTATATGTTTATTTTAGCAAATCTTTAAAAACTCAATAAAATCAAGGATTTAGGGTCTGTAAATTGGTAAAAAGAAAGTTGCAAAAGGTAATATACGATTATAGCAGAAAAATGAATATATGCCAATATGACAGCTTTTTTTGATACTCTATATTTTGTTTTAAGAACTTTTTAGGAACTTTTTAACTTTTCAAGAGCCATTTCAAACACTGCAGCGGTCTTTTTTTGGTTCGTTTCAGATAGGTGGCTGTATATATCCATGGTCATGGAGATTTTTGAATGACCTAACCTAGTTTGAATATCTTTATAACCTAGTCCAGCGTTTAACAAGATACTAGCGTGGGTATGGCGGAATGCGTGAAAACCTAGGCTTGGGCAGTCAGCCTTTTTCAAGTGCTCTTTTAAGCGGTATTGCAGGCGGTTAGTTTTTTTGTATTCGTCAAAACTATTAGGGAATACTTTTTGGTAGCTGATACCAATAGTCCGCCCGTTTTCTGATTGTCTTGCTTTGTAAAGTCTAAGCATGAGTAGAGTTTTTTTGTCAAGATCAAGCGTTCGGATAGCGCTTTTACTTTTGGGGCTATTTAGCGTTCCTAAAAGGTTTAGCGTCTTTGTTACTGAGATAGTTCCGTCTTGTAAGTCAATATCTGACCATTCGAGGGCTAGACATTCCCCAATCCGTAAACCGGTGGCGAGTAGAGTTTTATATAGCACGGTATCGTAAAAATTTTTATAGGTATTGTCCAAACCGTCCAGGTAATCGAGGAATTTTTTTAAATCCGTATCGTTTAGATACTTGATTTTTGCTGGTGTCTTTTTGGCTTTGCGTGGTACGATGGTATCCCTTGCAGGATTTGAGGGCAGGGCTTGAAGAACTACACCATACTGTAAAATGCGTTTATTGGTTGAATGCAGTAGGCTATAATTTTTGTAGCCGTAACCGCTGTTATATGCTTGCGCCCAATCGTTGACAACTTTCTGAATAATTGGGGGTGTGAGTTTGTCCAGCTTGTAAGACCCAAAGGCTGGCAAAAGATGATTTTTCAGCATACCTTTATAGACTACCATTGTGTTAGGCTTTACGGTGTGACGGTAACTGTCCCACCAGCTTTCGACCAGATCCCCATAGGTCGATAGAGTGGCAGCCTTATATACTGTAGACCCTCCTTTTTCAAACTCTATTTTAGCCTGTAACGCTTTAGCTTTAAGTTCCTTCTTGGTTCGGCCTGATATTGTCGTCTTGACTTTCTTACCCGTTACGGTATCTGTACCCAGATAGATACTGGAGCGGTAGACTATTGACCCGTCTTTCTTTTTGTATTCTGTTATTTTCATGATGATAAACCTTTCTAAAATACATCAGCAGGCAAGCTGTTATTAAAAAGGTTTTAGATTGTGGTTTATATCATGCCAGGGCTTCACAGTTTGCCCCACATTCGATTTTAAAGAGTCAGACGGTAAAGTTAATAGTCCAGGTAGTCGCGTTCTCCATATGCTGATTGCAAGACTTTCAAGAGTTTTTCGGTTTTTTCTTTTGTTCTGGTTTCTTCAGAGATATACCCGTGAATTTGCTCCTCTAAATCATTTCTAGCAAACTCATTTCCGAAAACTAATGAGTAATCATCGATTATTTGTTTGGCTTCGTCGGTATTAGAAAAAAGTAAATTATTAAAATGTGTACCTCTTGGTGTGGAATTATTAAGATTGGCAGCCTGCACCATAGAGTACAGAGATAAAATTTCTTCATCACTGACAAAGATAGTGTTATCACGGAAAAATGTAATGAAGTCTTTAAACATCTTTTCCTGGAGCTTTTTGTTAGAACGTTTAAGAGAGTAAGCTAAAATCATCCCCTTTTCAGGCTCCACTACAACTTCATCGTCATATATTTCAGAATCATCAATATACCCCAACAGATACCCAACGCTTACCCCGAAGTAGTCAGCTAGTTGTTGGGCTTTTTCTGGTTTAATTTGGCTTTCTCCGTTTTCCATTCGTTGGAATGACCTTAAAGAAAATCCCAAAGTTTCAGCTATTTCTTTTTGAGATAGCTTTTTTTCTTGTCTTAATTCTTTCAATCTATTCATGTTTTATCACACCTTTCACAGATGATTATAACCCTATGTTTAAAAAAAGTCAAAAAATGACGTAAAAAAATCAAAAAAACTATTGACAACGTCTAAAACTGACGTTATAATAAAAATTAAGCTTATAGTACGTCAGAAAACGACGTCAAGCACCCCCTCCAACCTTTCACACTTTCAATCTATTCCTGGAGGGGGGGGATTTTTTAGAAAGGGGGAAAGCTATGAGCAAACTACGAGGCTATCGGGTTATGTTAGGACTAACTCAGCAACAGATGGCGGACAAGCTAAAAATTTCTTTGCAGTCATACAACAACAAAGAATTAGGTAAAACGCCATTCAATGACAAAGAACGCCTAGCAATTAAGTCAATGGTTGCGGAAATCAAATCAGATATAACCATAGATGAACTATTTTACAGTTAGAAAGGAGCAACACAATCGCAATACTACACTACATTTACAGATTTCTTAAGTGGTGCTTTACCACTGGGGATTGAACTACTCGGAAGAAATTTCCGGCCAGAATAGAAAGGAGCTATCAGGAAATCAAGTTCATGATATTCAGAAATAAAAAAACACGCTTAGAAAGCGCGTGAGAGCAACAAAAAAAGGCTTTGAGAGCGACCAAACTACCAAGCCTTTTACACTATCACTAAAACATAATAAACAAGCAGGCAAGCTGTTATTAAAAGGGTTTTAGTAAAGATTTATACCTAGATTATAGCATATTTAGGACATTTTGACCATACGGAGAGCGCCAACTCTTTAAACTGGTCATCACTACAAGCGTTCGCCAACTTGGGGCAATCGCCCAGCGTTTGGAGTGGTGTAAATCCTGTATAGTAAACGACAATTAAAAGGCCAACGGAGGAAAAATATATGACAGTAAATATTAATGATGTTTTAGTAGATTATGAGGGCTTTTGTGCTCAATTAAGTGATATTCAACTAGTCTTAGAAATGGCTACCATGGAAGATAGTAAACAATCATCAGCTTTGCTCAATACTGCAAACCAAGCCATAAGCAAACTCATTTTAGAACATACTCAACAAGCTAATGACTATAGAAAGAGGCTATGATATGAATGAATTAGATTTGACCAATACACAATCGGTTATCTTTATGGTGGTAGCTATTGGCTTTCTAATCTATCTAAACCACCGAGACCGCAAAAAAAGCGCCAAAATTGAGCGAGAGAACCAACAGACGATAGAAACACTTAGCGAGGATTTAAACCCTTGCTACGGGCGTTATATCCAGCTTTCAGGGGTCAACGTATGGGGAGGAACTGAATGAGTCTATCAGAGAATGATAAGCGAGTATTAAGACTAATCAAGGTAGGGGCTGAGAACTCCATAACAGGGGCGGAAATCAGCCTGACAACCAAGCTAACAGAAAGAACCGTGCAAGATATTATTAGTCGCCTGATCACGCGCTACGGCGTTCCTATCATTGGTGTACGTCACGGAGCTTTCAGAGGCTACTTTATCCCAGCTAACAAAGAGGAGCTACTGGATGGAGCAAAGGCATTCTATAACCAGGTACAGGAAGAACAGAAACGCCTAACCGTCCTTTTAAATGCTGATTTAGAGAGTTACAAGCAACTGCTGAAGGGAGCTGATGAATTTGTTTAGTCTTAGCAAAGAGAGCGAATATGAGCTAACTCATGGCATTCTGGAGCTTGTGGAGAATTACCTGAAGGCGCGTGATACAGTCAAACCACGTTTGACAGGGTTAATCTCAGCTCAGGAAGTCATGGACGAGTTAGACGTAAAATATAAGACACTCCAAAAGTGGGAAGATGCTGGGCTAAGACGATACCAGCCCCCACTAGAAGACACTAGGAAAATCTATTATAGAATTTCTGACATCTGGAAGTTTCTGGGGGTGGATAATGGCAAGGTATAGTATTCATCCGGCAGATAATGAAGGACATTATCACAATATTAAATTTTACAAAGACCGCAGGCCAACCCTAGACCAGCTAAAGGAACAGCAGAGGCTTAAAAAGCTGAAGAAGAAACGCAAAAAGGGGTGATAGTATGACAATTTACGAGACTAAAGGCTTTCAGAGTAATCTTGTCTATCCATTTGATAGGATTGAGCCTTTCCAGTACATTGAACGATTCAAGCCCTTAGTAGTTCCAGAGGGGGCAGACATTGAGGAATACAAGCGAACTCAAGCCCCTTACTGTTTGAGTGGTAAGGTTATACCAGAGAAAAACGGGAGTTACAAGCGAAACAACACCAGCCTGGTATATCGGGATTTGATTTTCCTTGACTATGACGATATACAGGGGACGTCTGAGAGCTTCATAGAAGCCGTTTCTAGCGCCTTGTTTGGCTACTCCTATATTTTATACCCCACTATCAAACATAGCACAGAAATGCCCCGTTTTCGCCTTGTGGTGAAGCCTGACAATGTGATGAATGAGGCAACCTATAAGCAGGTAGTTAAGGAGATAGCGGACAAGATAGGACTACCCTTTGACATGGCCAGTCTAACCTGGTCACAACTCCAAGGGCTACCAGTCACAACAGGCAACCCAGCAGACTATCAAAAGATTGTAGAGCATGGCCTAGATTATCCAGTCCCCAAGGTTGAACCAAGAGCGAAGCAAGAAACTACTGATCGTTACAAGCCTAGAGCAAGTGGCCAGAGGTCAATGACTATGAGGATCATTGACACACTTTTTAATGGCTTTGGAGACGAGGGAGGGCGTAACGTGGCAGTGACCCGATTTGTAGGCTTGCTCTTTAACAAGTGGGTTGATTGTGATCTAGAGACCGCCTACGAGCTGACAAAGATAGCTAATAGCGTGACTACTGAACCTTTACCAATCGAGGAACTAGATCGTACATTCAGTAGCATAGCACGGGCAGAATACAGAAAGAGAGGGTAGAACCATAGAAAAGGAAAAATTGAAAAGCCTGGAAAGTGAAATCTTGGAGGTGAGAGAAAGTGAGGATAAGCACTTTAAGACTTTCAAAGGTGTTAGGGGGCAACTTATCAAAGAGTGTCAAGAAATCAAAGACAAGGCTTATCAGCAAGCTTATGAAGAAGTCATGGCAGACAGCAGACACCTTGAAAATGTAAAGGCAGGCAGGTTGACCGAGGCCCAGCATGAAGAACTAGCCCAGCAGAAAGGCGAGGAAAAGAGCAGTAAGGCCTTACCAACTAATCCGTTGGGAGTTGCTATTATGTTAAAAAAGTATATCCGATTTATTAGAATTAAGCCAGAGGCACAAGGGCAAAAAGCCCCACTATATTTCTATAATCCTGATTTTGGTATCTGGTTAGAGGATAATGAATTTTTGCAAGATCTTATTTCTGTCATTTATCCAAATACAACAGAAAAACAGGCATTTGACACGCTTTATAAAATAGCAAGACAAAGCCAAATGAGGGAAATCCAAGGCAATTATACTGTAATTGGGAAACAGCTATACAATGCTAAGACGGGCATTTTTGAAGAAACTACACCAGAGATTACAGCAACAAGAAAGATAAAAACAGGTTATAACCCTGGGGCAGAAGAGCCTATAATTAACGGCTGGAAGCCGACAGCTTGGCTTTTAGAGTTGTTTGACGGTGACGAGGAGCTTTATAACCTTGCTATCCAAATTATAAAAGCAAGCATCACAGGGCAGTCATTACAAAAGATCTTTTGGCTTTTCGGTGAAGGTGGAACAGGAAAAGGAACTTTTCAGCAGTTACTTATAAACCTAGTTGGTATGGAAAATGTGGCCAGTTTGAAGATCACTGGTTTAACAAAAAGCCAATTTTCAACCTCTATATTATTAGGGAAGTCGCTTGTAATCGGAGATGATGTACAAAAGGACGCAGTAATTAGAGACACTTCAGATATGTTTAGCTTAGCAACAGGCGACATAATGACCATAGAGGACAAAGGGAAACGCCCTTATAGCATACGCCTTAATATGACGGTAGTACAATCTTCTAATGGTTTACCAAGAATGAACGGGGATAAGTCAGCTATTGATAGGCGATTTAGAATTTTACCTTTTACCAAAGTATTCAAAGATAAACCTAATAAGGCTATCAAAGACGATTACATTAACCGCAAAGAAGTGCTGGAGTACCTGGTTAAGTTGGCCATTGAAACACCAATCGCTGACATTAACCCTACGAAGTCTATTGAAATACTTGAAGAACACCATAAGGACATGAACCCCGTTATTGATTTTGTTTCTAAGTTTTTTACTGATGAATTGACAAGTGAGTTTATCCCTAATAGTTTTGTCTATCACGTTTGGAAAGGTTTCCTAGAATACTATGGTATTAAAGAAAACAGGTCAGAAATGGGCTTACATCGAGAAATCAAAAGCAACTTGCCTGAAGGTTTCGCAGTTGGCCAGAAGGTTATCCCTGCAGGGCAGCAGATCCATAAAGGTTTTTATCCTAAAGAAGACCTACCGCCGTTTGCAAGCGTAGCCTATGCTAATGGTAGGACGACACCCGAAAAGCAGAAAAAGCCAAAGAATGAACGCGGGTATTACAACCATTGGCCAGAGTACAAAAAGAGAAGGAAAAGGAAATAAGAATTTTATACACTTTATACAGTATGGCAAAAATTTTATACACTTAAAAACGTTGTCATATCAAGGGTTTTATACACTTTATACGAAAAACACGGAAATAAAAAAATTTCCTTATATTATGTTTCAAAAATGGAGTCCCTATTATCCCTATATATATTTTAATTTTAATGTATAAAGCGTATAAAGTGTATAAAACAATAGCAAAACCCTTGGTACTACTGACTTTATTTTTTATACACATTCAAAAACAAGTGTATAAAATTTTCAAGAAGCGTATAAAAAAGGAGCTAAAAAATGAAAGTCAAGCTATTTTATCAAAAGCATAAGCAAAGCTTGGAGGAATTTGAAAACCAAGTAAACGACTTTATGGCAGACGTTGAAGTTATTGACGTGAAATATACAGAGGCAACTAGTGGCGACTATGAAAATTTAGATACAATCACAGGGTTACTGCTCCTATACAAATAACAGAACAGGAGAAACAACATGACACTAAACGGAACACTTGAAGGGGGTAAGGGTCAAGAATACCTGGATAAAATCCTATCCAGGCTGGAGGATGGCTGTATTTTATTCTCAAAACATGGTATAATACAGGTAGTGAAACCAGAGCGACCCCATGCGAATATCTTGCTTAAAATCCAAGATAACGCTGTAGTGATGGTGGAACAAACAACTAAAGAAAAATACTGACTGAAAAAATCAGAGGTACACCAATAACCAAGCAATGGCTTGAAGTGGTGTACCTCTTTTTTTGGTTATTGGAAGGAGGAAAGACGATGCAATGGCAGACACATTGACCCCGAAACAAGAGAAATTTATGCTTGCTTTGATGAGTTCGGCGAATATCACCGAGGCGAGCAAAAAAGCAGGGATTTCACGCACGACAGGAAACCGCTACATAAAAGATATTACATTTAGAAAATACTATCGGCAGTATCGCAGCAGCCTTATGCAACAGGCAACGGGGCAGCTACAAAAAGCCAGCACAGAGGCGGTAAATGTACTAAGGCAGATTATGAATGATCCGGAAGCGTCAGAGTTTGCACGGGTACAATCAGCCCAGACCATTCTGAACTATGGCTACAGAAGTCATGAACTGGAAAATGTGTTGGAAGTGGTCGAGGAACTGGAGGCGAAGTTTAGTGAGAGATAAGAGAGCAATATTAAGGCGTGCTGAAGAATTGCGAACAAAGGTGCATTTGAAAGTAATGCCATCATTTGACGAGCTTATCAACAGTGATCAAGAATTTGAAGATAGTCCTATATCTTTGAAGCTAAAAGATATTTTAAAACAATTAAAAGTCAATACAGAAGAATTGGAGTAAACATTATGACAGCAAAAAAAGAAATTATTCAAAAAATAACAGCAGCAGATTTAATTATCAAAGAATTTCAAGAAAAATACAAAGCCATCGCAGAGAGTCAAGAACTTTCAGCTATTGGCATAGAAAACAGGTTGCAAGCAATCCGAAATGAGTACCAAGAGAAATACTCGGCAGCAATCGGAGCAATTTTAACCGCGCTTGATACGGCATTGACTCAATTGGAAAAAAGTTGGAAAAAGTCAACAATTGGTAATCTTGACAATGCAGGCTATCAAGCAGGGTTACAAACAGCCTTGCTTATGTTAAAAAATCCAGGAATAGCACTGGAGGATGCCCAAAATTTAGTATCGCACTATGTAGACGATTATTCGGCTATCGGCGCAATTCGTGGGGTGTTATCTGGACGAGAGGATGAAACAGCCCAGGGTATTCTCAATAGTTTGCCCAGCGATAACCGTCAACGAAATCGGGAACTTTTGAATAAATTCAAAGTAAGCCTGGAGTCATCACAAAATAACAATATTGATCACCTTTCAGAGTTTCAATTTTTTGGGTGGTTGCAATTTATGGAACGTTTTGAAGATGACTTAACACTAGAAGTTGATTGGTAAACCGAAAAGCAAACGCACGCGCTTATGGTATAATATACCTATCAGCAACCAGCAATAAAAAAAGCACGTTTTACCGTGCTAGTTTCTTGCCTGCTGAACTCATTAAATTATTTTGATAGACTTGAAAAAGTCTATTTTTTGTTCCATTTTTTAGGAACTTTAGGGGGAATGAATGGCAATCTATGACTATATGTTTATTTTAGCAAATCTTTAAAAACTCAATAAAATCAAGGATTTAGGGTCTGTAAATTGGTAAAAAGAAAGTTGCAAAAGGTAATATACGATTATAGCAGAAAGAGGGGCATTTTTCAATGAAGAAAATATCTTCCTATTGTAATAGAAGTAAATGTTAATTTAATCTGAAAAGATACAACAGTTTAAAAATAAGTAGTCAACTTTCACTCACATTCATAAACGATGGTAAAATAATCAGCTGAGACACTTTCCTTCAGTTTTTTCTTGCCTCTTTATCCAAAAAAAGATATACTTTGAAGATAAAATAATTTTATTGCCTTACAAAAGAAAAGGAGAAGCTATGAATCATATCTTATATCAGATTGTAGATGATCTTGCTATCATTACTTTGAATCGTCCTGAAGTGGCAAATGGTTTCCATATCCCAATGTGTGAGGAGATTTTAGAAGCTTTGACCCTAGCAGAGCAGGATCAAGCTGTTCAGTTTATCTTGATAAACGCTAATGGGAAAGTCTTTTCAGTTGGGGGAGACTTGGTTGAGATGAAACGAGCAGTGGATGAGGATGACATTCCTTCTTTGAATAAGATTGCAGAATTAGTCAATACAATTTCTTTTAAAATCAAGCAAATTCCTAAACCCGTTTTGATGGAGGTAGATGGAGCAGTTGCTGGTGCTGCGGCAAATATGGCAGTAGCCGTTGATTTTTGTTTGGCGACTGATAAGGCAAAATTCATTCAAGCCTTTGTTGGAGTTGGATTGGCGCCAGACGCTGGTGGAATTCATCTCTTGAGTCGTAGTATCGGGGTAACACGAGCAGCACAACTTGCCATGACAGGAGAAGCCTTGACTGCGGAAAAAGCGCTAGAATGGGGCGTGGTATACCGTGTTTGTGAAGCTGATAAATTAGAAAAAACAAGAGAAGAAGTTCTGAAGAAATTAAGACGAGGCTCAGCTAACTCCTATGCAGCTATTAAGAAGCTAGTTTGGGAAAGTCAATTTAAGGATTGGCAGAATTATGCCGATTTGGAATTGAAACTACAAGAATCGTTATCTTTAACGGAAGATTTTAAAGAAGGGGTTCGAGCGCATTCTGAAAGAAGAAGACCAAAATTTTCAGGAAAATAAAAAAATACTTGCACAATTTTTTGAAGTTTGTTATACTTCTTTTATCAAATGTTTTGATAGTGAAAGTTTTTTCTAAAGAGGAGGGATGAGAATTGGATTACCAACAAGTCAATGATTATTTAACATCCATTTTTAATAATGTCCTTGTGATCGAGGAGGTTAGCTTGAGAGGTAGTCGCTTCAAAGACATCTCCATCAAAGAAATGCACACAATTGATGTGATTGGTAAGTTTCCTGAGGCAACGCCTAGCAAAGTTTCCAAAGAACTGATGGTAACCTTAGGGACAGTTACGACGAGCTTGAATAACCTAGAAAGAAAGGGTTATATTGAGCGTGTTCGTTCAGACCAAGATCGTCGTGTGGTTTATCTGCATTTGACAAAGAAAGGTCGTCTAGTTCACCGCCTTCATAAACGTTTCCACAAGGCCATGGTCGAAAAAATTATTGATGGCATGAGTCCTGAGGAAATGGAGGTTATGGGCAAGGGCTTGACTAACCTTTACCAATTTTTGGAGGATTTGAAATAATGGCTTTTGCAAAAATAAGCCAGGTTGCTCATTATGTACCAGAGCAAGTGGTCACTAATCATGACTTAGCCCAAATAATGGATACAAGCGATGAGTGGATTTCAAGTCGGACAGGAATTAAACAGAGACATATCTCAAAAACGGAGTCCACAAGTGACTTGGCGACAGAAGTTGCCAAGAACTTGCTGGCTAAAGGGAGCATAGAGGCTGAGCAGATTGATTTTATCATTGTAGCGACGATTACTCCAGATTCGATGATGCCTTCTACGGCAGCTCGGGTTCAGGCCAATATCGGAGCTAATAGAGCTTTCGCCTTTGATTTGATAGCAGCTTGCAGTGGCTTTGTATTCGCTCTCTCAACTGCTGAAAAGTTTTTAAGCTCTGGACAGTTCAAGAAAGGGATTGTGATCGGGGCTGAGACCTTATCCAAGGCGGTTGACTGGTCGGATCGTTCGACAGCTGTTCTCTTTGGAGATGGTGCAGGTGGGGTTCTCTTGGAAGCGAGTGAAACACGGCACTTCCTCGTGGAAAGTCTCTATACGGATGGTTCTCGGAGCGAGTGTTTGACCTATGGTCAAACGGCTTTGACTTCGCCCTTCTCGGATCAAGAAGCAGTCCCTGCTTTTCTGAAGATGGATGGACGAGCAGTTTTTGATTTTGCAAATCGAGATGTTGCTAAATCAATCAAAGAGACCATTGAAAATGGTCCAATCGCAGCATCGGAATTGGATTATCTCTTGCTTCATCAGGCAAATATCCGCATTTTGGATAAGATGGCTAAGAAAATCGGTGTAGACCGAGACAAGCTTCCCGCCAATATGATGGAGTATGGAAATACCAGTGCAGCAAGTATCCCGATTTTGCTCTCAGAGTGTGTGGAGAATGGCATGATTCGTTTAGATGGTAGCCAGACGATTCTCCTATCAGGCTTCGGTGGAGGTTTGACATGGGGCACACTCATTCTTACAATCTAGGTAATCATGTGGTAAACACATAGTTATAAATTTTTTATATTTTAAAGGAGTCCTATCATGGCAGTATTTGAAAAAGTACAAGAAATTATTGTTGAAGAACTTGGGAAAGATGCATCAGAAGTAACACTTGAATCTACTTTTGATGATTTGGATGCAGATTCATTGGACTTGTTCCAAGTAATCTCTGAAATCGAAGATGCCTTTGATATTCAAATTGAAGCAGAAGATAACCTGAAAACAGTTGGTGACTTGGTTGCCTATGTTGAAGAACAAACAAAATAATTAACATATTACTAGAAGGAGTAGGGGAAACCCACTCCCTCTTGTTTAGGTAATAGTTTGAAACTCAAACGATAAGCTCATCGAACTATTACGTAAGCAAGGAATGATGGAGGCACTATGAAAACACGTATTACAGAATTATTGAACATTGATTATCCTATTTTTCAAGGAGGAATGGCCTGGGTTGCAGATGGTGACTTGGCTGGTGCAGTATCAAAAGCTGGTGGTCTAGGGATCATCGGTGGTGGTAATGCGCCTAAAGAGGTCGTAAAGGCTAATATCGATAAAATCAAATCACTTACGGATAAGCCTTTCGGTGTCAACATCATGCTCTTGTCACCTTTTGTAGAAGACATCGTTGATCTCGTGATTGAAGAAGGGGTTAAGGTGGTTACAACCGGTGCTGGAAATCCAAGTAAATACATGACTCGTTTCCATGATGCAGGAATTACAGTTATTCCTGTTGTTCCAAGTGTTGCTTTGGCAAAACGCATGGAAAAAATTGGTGCAGATGCAGTTATTGCAGAAGGAATGGAAGCCGGTGGGCATATTGGGAAATTAACAACGATGACCTTGGTTCGTCAAGTGGCTGCAGCTGTCTCAATTCCAGTTATTGCAGCTGGAGGAATTGCGGACGGTGAGGGTGTCGCTGCAGGCTTTATGCTTGGAGCTGAGGCTGTTCAAGTTGGTACGCGTTTCGTAGTAGCTAAGGAATCTAACGCCCATCCAAAATACAAGGAAAAAATCTTAAAAGCACGTGATATCGATACGACTATTTCAGCTCAACACTTTGGACATGCTGTTCGTGCCATTAAAAATCAGTTGACACGTGACTTTGAACAGGCTGAAAAGGATGCCTTTAAACAAGAAAATCCAGATTTAGAAATATTTAAGCAAATGGGAGCTGGTGCTCTTGCTAAAGCCGTTGTTCATGGAGATGTAGAAGGTGGATCTGTAATGGCAGGTCAGATTGCTGGTTTGGTCTCTAAAGAAGAAACTGTCGAAGAAATCCTAAAAGATCTATACTATGGTGCAGCCAAGAAAATTCAAGAAGAAGCCTCTCGTTGGGCAGGAGTTGTAAGAAATGACTAAAACAGCCTTTCTATTTGCAGGTCAAGGTGCTCAATATCTAGGGATGGGGCGTGATCTCTATGATCACTATCCTATCGTCAAGGAAACCATTGACCAAGCCAGTCAGGTTTTGGGTTATGACCTTCGTGACTTGATTGATAAGGAAGAAACCAAGTTAAACCAGACTCGCTATACGCAACCAGCAATTCTAGCGACCTCGGTTGCCATCTACCGTCTATTGAAAGAAAAGGGCTATCAGCCAGATATGGTAGCAGGATTGTCTCTTGGGGAATATTCTGCTCTTGTAGCAAGTGGTGCCTTGGACTTTGAAGAGACAGTGGCCTTGGTTGCTAAGCGCGGAGCTTATATGGAAGAGGCGGCGCCTGCTGGTTCTGGTAAAATGGTAGCCGTTCTCAATACTCCAGTAGATGTGATAGAGGAAGCTTGCAAAACTGCTTCTGAAGTTGGAGTAGTGACTCCAGCCAACTACAATACTCCAAGCCAAATCGTTATCGGTGGAGAGGTGGCTGCGGTTGACCGTGCAGTCCAACTCTTGCAGGAAGCAGGAGTCAAACGATTGATCCCCCTAAATGTGTCGGGTCCTTTCCACACAGCCCTTCTAGAGCCAGCTAGCCAACAGCTAGCTGGAGCTCTTGAGGGGATTAGTTTCTCAGACTTTAACTGTCCTCTAGTAGGTAATACTGAAGCTGCAATCATGGAAAAAGACCGAATCCAAGAGCTCTTGACGCGTCAGGTGAAGGAACCTGTTCGTTTCTATGAGAGTATCGCAGTGATGCAGAATGCTGGCGTGACCAACTTTATTGAAATCGGTCCGGGGAAAGTCCTGTCAGGCTTTGTCAAAAAAATTGATAAAACAGCTCAACTAGCCAATGTCGAAGATTTGGCAAGTTTGGATACTTTACTAGGAAACTAGTGATCCCTTCTCCCACAAATACAACAGGAAACCAGGAGAAATAGAATGCAACTTACAAACAAAAATGTCTTTGTAACAGGTTCAAGTCGTGGTATCGGACTTGCCATTGCTCATAAATTTGCCCAACTCGGCGCTAATGTAGTCTTGAACAGTCGCGGAGCAATCTCAGAAGAATTGCTGGCTGAGTTTTCAAACTACGGTGTCAAAGTGGTACCGATCTCAGGTGATGTTTCAGACTTTGCAGATGCCAAACGTATGGTAGATCAAGCGATTGCTGAACTCGGTTCTGTCGATGTCTTGGTCAACAATGCTGGGATTACTCAAGATACGCTTATGCTCAAGATGACCGAAGAAGACTTTGAAAAAGTGATTAAGATCAACTTGACAGGTGCCTTTAACATGACGCAAGCTGTCTTGAAACAGATGATTAAGGCACGTGAAGGTGCGATTATCAATATGTCCAGTGTGGTCGGTTTGATGGGAAATATCGGTCAAGCCAATTATGCGGCTTCTAAAGCAGGTTTGATTGGATTCACCAAGTCAGTAGCGCGTGAAGTAGCCAATCGCAATGTACGTGTAAATGCTCTTGCACCAGGAATGATCGAGTCAGATATGACTGCCGTTTTGTCTGATAAGGTCAAGGAAGCAACACTTGCGCAAATCCCTATGAAACAGTTTGGCCAGGCGGACCATATCGCGGATGCCACGGTCTTTTTAGCCCAACAAGATTATTTGACTGGACAAGTTCTCGCTGTTGATGGCGGACTTAGCATGTAAAAAAATAAGGAAAGATATAGGTAAGACAGATGAAACTAAATCGAGTTGTAGTAACAGGTTATGGATTAACCTCTCCTATCGGAAATACTCCAGAAGAATTTTGGAACAGTTTGCAAACTGGGAAAATTGGAATTGGAGAAATTACTAAATTTGACCACAGCGAATTTGCTGTACACAATGCAGCAGAAATTCAAGATTTCCCATTTGATAAATACTTTGTCAAAAAAGATACCAACCGTTTTGATAACTATTCTTTGTATGCCTTGTATGCAGCTCAAGAAGCGGTTACTAATGCAAATCTTGATGTAGAAGCAATCGATAAAGATCGTTTTGGTGTCATCGTTGCTTCAGGTATTGGAGGTATCAAAGAAATCGAAGATCAGGTTATCCGTCTTCATGAAAAAGGTCCAAAACGCGTTAAACCAATGACACTTCCAAAAGCCTTGCCAAATATGGCTTCAGGAAATGTTGCTATGCGCTTTGGAGCAAACGGTATCTGTAAATCAATCAATACAGCCTGTGCCTCATCAAATGATGCCATTGGAGATGCCTTCCGCTCTATTAAGTTTGGTTTCCAAGATGTCATGCTAGTTGGTGGATCAGAATCATCTATCACTCCTTTTGCTATCGCAGGATTCCAAGCTTTGACTGCCCTATCAACTACAGAAGATCCAACTCGTGCTTCTATTCCATTTGACAAAGACCGTAATGGTTTTGTGATGGGAGAAGGTTCTGGAATGCTGGTTCTTGAAAGCCTTGAACATGCTGAAAAACGTGGGGCAACTATCTTAGCTGAAGTAGTTGGTTATGGAAATACCTGTGATGCTTACCATATGACTTCACCTCATCCAGAGGGTCAAGGTGCCATCAAGGCTATTAAATTGGCTTTGGAAGAGGCAGAAATTTCTCCAGAGCAAGTGGCCTATGTCAATGCCCACGGAACTTCAACTCCTGCTAATGAAAAAGGAGAAAGCGGTGCTATCGTAGCTGTTCTTGGTAAAGAAGTACCTGTATCTTCAACCAAGTCCTTTACAGGACACTTGCTTGGTGCGGCAGGCGCGGTAGAAGCCATCGCTACCATCGAAGCCATGCGTCATAACTATGTACCAATGACAGCTGGAACAAGTGAGTTATCAGACTATATCGAAGCGAATGTCGTTTATGGACAAGGATTGGAACAAGAAATCCCTTATGCTATTTCAAACACTTTTGGTTTTGGTGGACACAATGCGGTTCTTGCTTTCAAACGTTGGGAGAATAAATAATTATGAATTTAAATGAGATCAAGGACTTGATGGCTCAATTCGACCAATCAAGTTTGAGAGAATTTTCTTATAAAAATGGACAGGACGAATTGCAATTCAGTAAGAATGAAGCAAGGATGGCTTTGGAAGCGCCTGCTCAAGTTGTTCCAGCACCAACTGCAGTAGCGGCAAGTCCAGTAGTTTCTACCCCTTCAACTCCAGTAGAGAGTGCAGTAGAAGAAGTACCAGCGCCTGCTGAACCGACGGTTGCTCCAGACGGTGATGTCGTTGAAAGCCCACTTGTAGGGGTAGCATATTTGGCTGCTGGACCAGACAAACCTGCCTTTGTGACGGTTGGTGACAGTGTCAAGAAAGGCCAGACTTTGGTGATCATCGAAGCCATGAAAGTCATGAATGAAATTCCTGCACCTAAGGATGGTGTGGTGACAGAAATTCTCGTTTCAAATGAAGAAATGGTTGAGTTCGGTAAAGGATTGGTACGTATCAAATGATCGATATTCAAGGAATTAAAGAAGCTTTGCCCCATCGCTACCCTATGCTCCTAGTGGACCGTGTCTTGGAAGTGAGTGAGGATACCATTGTTGCCATTAAAAATGTCACGATCAACGAACCTTTCTTTAATGGTCATTTTCCTCAATACCCAGTTATGCCAGGTGTTCTTATCATGGAAGCCTTGGCTCAGACTGCTGGTGTCTTGGAATTGTCCAAACCTGAAAATAAAGGGAAACTGGTCTTTTACGCTGGCATGGACAAGGTTAAGTTCAAGAAGCAAGTTGTACCAGGTGATCAATTAGTCATGACAGCTACTTTTGTCAAACGTCGTGGTACGATTGCCGTGGTTGAAGCAAAGGCTGAAGTAGATGGCAAGCTTGCAGCGAGTGGTACTCTTACCTTTGCAATTGGAAACTAAGGAGGTTCTCCATGTTTCGTAAAATTTTGATTGCCAACCGTGGTGAGATTGCGGTTCGCATTATTCGAGCTGCGCGTGAATTGGGCATTGCGACCGTAGCAGTTTATTCAACTGCTGATAAGGAAGCTCTTCACACACTCCTAGCAGATGAAGCTATCTGTATCGGACCTGGTAAGGCGACAGAGTCTTATCTCAATATCAATGCGATTTTATCTGCTGCAGTCTTAACAGAGGCAGAAGCCATCCATCCAGGTTTTGGATTTCTTAGCGAAAACTCCAAGTTTGCCACTATGTGCGATGAAGTGGGAATTAAGTTCATCGGTCCTTCTGGAGCTGTGATGGATACCATGGGAGATAAGATCAATGCGCGTGAGCAAATGATTAAGGCTGGGGTTCCAGTTATCCCAGGCTCTGATGGAGAAGTTCATACGGCTGAAGAAGCACTTGCAGTTGCTGAAAAGATTGGCTATCCAGTCATGCTTAAGGCATCGGCAGGTGGTGGTGGAAAAGGGATTCGTAAGGTTGAAAAGGCAGAAGACTTGGTCGCAGCCTTTGAGACAGCATCCAGTGAAGCCAAGGCCAACTTTGGAAATGGCGCTATGTATCTAGAGCGTGTGATTTATCCGGCTCGCCATATCGAGGTTCAGATTCTTGCAGACCAAGAGGGACATGTTGTCCATCTTGGTGAACGGGATTGTTCACTCCAAAGGAATAATCAAAAGGTCTTAGAAGAAAGCCCATCTATTGCGATTGGAAAAACGCTTCGTCATGAAATTGGTGCTGCAGCCGTTCGTGCAGCAGAGTCTGTTGGCTATGAAAATGCAGGGACGATTGAATTTCTTCTCGATGAAGCCAGTGGCAATTTCTACTTCATGGAAATGAATACTCGTGTGCAAGTTGAGCACCCAGTAACTGAGTTTGTTTCAGGTGTTGATATCGTCAAGGAGCAGATTCGCATTGCAGCGGGGCAACCCTTGCCTTTCAAACAAGAAGATATTGTTCTACGAGGTCATGCTATCGAGTGCCGGATCAATGCGGAAAATCCAGCATTTAACTTTGCTCCAAGTCCAGGGAAAATTACCAATCTCTATCTACCAAGTGGTGGAGTTGGCTTGCGCGTGGACTCAGCAGTTTATCCAGGTTATACCATTCCCCCTTACTATGATAGTATGATTGCCAAAATCATTGTTCATGGGGAGAATCGTTTTGATGCCTTAATGAAGATGCAACGGGCACTTTATGAACTTGATATAGAAGGAGTGCAAACCAATGCAGACTTCCAATTGGATCTGATTTCAGACCGCCGTGTTATCGCTGGTGACTATGATACTTCCTTCTTGATGGAAACTTTCTTGCCAAAATACCAAGAAAAAGAATAGACTTTCAAACAGTATGAGAACTAAAAGGGGGAGTTATGGCTCTATTTAGTAAAAAGGATAAGTATATTCGGATCAATCCTAACCGTTCCGTAGGGCAGGCACCACAAGCCAAGCCTGAGGTTCCGGATGAACTCTTCTCCCAGTGTCCTGGTTGTAAACACACCATTTACCAAAAGGATCTCGGGAGCGAACGAATTTGTCCCCATTGTAGCTATACTTTCCGTATTTCAGCTCAGGAACGCTTGGATTTGACGATTGATTCTGATAGCTTTGTGGAGATGTTTACGGGTATTGAAACTCAAGATCCATTAAACTTTCCTGGCTACCAGAAAAAACTGGCTACTATGCGTGAAAAGACAGGTTTGGACGAAGCAGTACTAACTGGTACAGCTAGCATCAAGGGACAAAAAGTTGCCCTTGGGATCATGGATTCTAACTTTATCATGGCTTCGATGGGAACCGTTGTGGGTGAAAAAATCACGCGTTTGTTTGAGTATGCAACAGTAGAAAACTTGCCAGTCGTACTTTTCACAGCTTCTGGCGGTGCCCGTATGCAAGAAGGGATTATGAGCTTGATGCAGATGGCTAAAATTTCTGCAGCAGTTCAACGTCATTCCAAGGCAGGGCTTTTTTACCTGACGATTTTGACGGATCCGACAACAGGTGGAGTAACTGCTTCCTTTGCCATGGAGGGTGACATTATCCTAGCAGAACCCCAGAGTTTGGTTGGTTTTGCTGGACGACGTGTCATCGAAAATACAGTCCGTGAGACCTTGCCGGATGACTTCCAAAAAGCAGAATTTTTGCTTGAACATGGATTTGTTGATGCAATTGTCAAACGTAGAGAACTACCAGAAACAATTGCTAAATTAGTGAGATTGCATGGAGGAAGTCGCGGATGAATATTGCAAAAATAGTCAGAGAGGCACGCGAGCAGAGTCGCTTGACTGCACTTGATTTTGCCAATGGAATCTTTGACGAGTTTATCGAATTGCATGGAGATCGCTCTTTCCGTGATGATGGTGCGGTCATCGGCGGAATTGGCTGGTTAGGTGAACAAGCAGTAACTATCGTTGGTATCCAAAAGGGAAAAAGTCTTCATGACAACCTCAAACGGAATTTCGGGCAACCCCATCCAGAAGGATACCGCAAGGCCTTGCGCCTGATGAAACAGGCAGAAAAATTTGGTCGTCCAGTTGTGACCTTTATCAACACTGCGGGAGCTTACCCAGGTGTTGGAGCTGAGGAACGTGGACAAGGGGAAGCAATCGCTCGAAACCTGATGGAAATGAGCGACCTCAAGGTTCCAATCATCGCGATTATTATCGGTGAAGGGGGGTCTGGAGGTGCATTAGCATTAGCCGTGGCTGACCGTGTCTGGATGCTGGAAAATTCGATCTATGCCGTACTCAGTCCAGAAGGCTTTGCCTCTATCCTTTGGAAGGATGGAAGCCGTGCCATGGAGGCGGCAGAGTTAATGAAAATCACTTCACACGAACTCCTAGAAATGGGAATTGTAGACAAGGTAATCTCAGAAGCAGGGCTCTCAAGTAAAGAAATACTAGAATGCGTTAAAAATGAATTGCGAGCAGAGCTTGACCGCTTGCAAGGCTTAGCCTTGGAACAGCTTCTAGAAGAACGTTATCAACGGTTTAGAAAATATTAAAAAGAAGGCTAGAACTGAGTAAAGGTTCTAGCATTTTTTTCTAGAGAACATACATTTCAGGACTAAAAATTGACAGCTGAAGAGATGGACAGTAAAATAGACAAAAAAGATATATACTTTAGATGTAAGCTTACAAAAATTTATTTTAAGGAGGTACTTGATATGACAGGTACAGAACAGTTTGCAGTTCTTTCAACAGAAGAGTTGGATCAGATTTCAGGTGGGAAAGCTATATTTTTAGTTGATTCTGATAATTGGCCCTATCTTGGGGAATTTAGCCCTTACTTAAATTCTAGTTCCCTTAATAACTATAGAAATTCTTGGTGTTATGGATTATTTGCAGGATAGAACATAAAAGGTCACAAGGAGAAGGAAATGAAAAAACTAAGGCATTTGGAAGTCTATACATTACTGGTATTCTTATCGGTTTATCTACCAGAGTTAGGGATTGTGTATCTGACTAAGTTTTTAGGATGGGGGATAGATGGCTATTCTGTCATCTCACTTGTTTGGGAACTAGTTCTTGTAGTCTTATTTGTCTGCTGGTTGAAAAAGAAAGAGATGCTCTATATTTTTAAAAAAAAGGGCTCAAAGGAGTCAAGATTCTTTTACCTTGTAGTTGGTCTAGTGGCTACTTATTTTGTTCGTCAATTGGTGGATGCTTTTCAATTACAGTTTCATCACTTAATTGATAACAAGTATATCTTTCAAGACCTTCTTTCGATCCTATACTCCAATGGGCAACCAACTTTTCTATCAACTGTTCTCAGTTTTAGTTTAACAGTAGTCGTCGCCCCTATATCAGAGGAACTAATTGACAGAGGGTATTTTATGAATACCTTCTTTCCCCAGTCCAAGTACTATCTGGATGTTATCCTATCTGCTCTTATTTTTGGACTTAGTCATTTAATCCTAACTCACCGAGATCTTATCAGTTTGATTATTTATAGTTTAGGCGGTCTCTTCTATGCCCTTGTCTACCGTTGGACAAAGAACCTAAAAATCAACATCCTGTGCCATAGTTTTTTCAACTTTCTCGTTTATGCAAAACCCATCTGGATCTTTGTTTATAATTATGTCTATTATCATTTTTTTAGATAGTGGAAGGCAAAGAAAAAAGTGTTTGATAGCTGTCAAACACTTTTTTCTAATTACTGTTCTTCTGTTACAAACTGGCTAAGCAGTCCGTTGATAAAACGGGCAGATTTTTGATCTGAGAAGTTCTTTGCAAGCTCGATAGCTTCATTAACAGCAACTAGCTGAGGGGTGTCAAATGAAGTGATTTCAAAGACTCCCAAGCGAAGGAGGTTTCTCTCTACGAGCGTTAAACGTTCAATAGTCCAACCTGCTTTTAAATGCTGGGTGATTTGTTTGTCAAGTTCTTCCTTTTTAGCTTGAACACCAGAAACGAGCTCTGTCAAAAAGGCTGGAAGTTGCACATCAATATCTTCACGATCGTGTGTATAGGCGAATCGACAAGCAGTTTGGGTATCTGTACTAAACTCAAGACTCATAAGAGCTTGAAAGGCGCACTTGCGAAGCTCACGTCTAGATTCTAATAGTGGACTAGTCATTGAGGAAGTCCTCATCAAACAAGTCTTTCAAGTCAGGTTTTGGTGTTTTATCTGGAACGATACCTGTAACATGGATATTAACAACATCCAATTCCACATCAGCCATATTGTAAACAGCATCTTTGACAGCTTTTTGAATAGCTATAGCGACTTTTGGTACCTTTACCCCATACTCAAGATAAAGGTAGATGTCCACTGTTAATTTTTCATCAACATTTCGTAGATAAACACCGCGACCAAGAGAAAGTTTTGAAAGGGTGTCAGATACTGATTTGTTTGAAAAAGAGTGAACACCCTCTACTTTTGCTGTAGCAATAGCAATGATTTTTTCAAGTACACGTGGGGCGATAACGATTTCGCCAAATTGTTCTTCAATTCCCATAGAATGACCTCTTTCTAGAGATTAGGCACGAGAAACGTAAGTTCCTTCTGCAGTGTTGATAACGAGTTTTTGTCCTGCTTCGATGAAGTCTGGAACGTTTACGACAAGTCCAGTTTCCATCGTTGCTGGCTTACCAGAACCTGTAACAGTAGCACCTTTGATAGATGGTTGAGTTTCTGCAACTGTCAATTCAACAGTAGTAGGAACTGTGACACCAATCACTTCAGTTCCGTAGAATTGGATTTTCACTTCTGAGTTTTCAAGGATGTAAAGCAATTCGTTTTCAACGTTGACTACAGGGATTTCGTATTGGTCGTAAGTTTCTGTATTCATGAAGTAAGCTGTGTCATCCATTTTGTACAAGTATTGAGCTGGGACAGTCTCGATGATGGCTTGTTCAAATTTTTCCTCTGGACGGTAGCTTGTGTCAAATGTAGAACCAGTACGGACATCACGCAATTTCATACGCATGATAGTGTTTCCTTTACCTGGTTTGTGGTGGCTAGCTTCCAAAACGCGGATCAATTTTCCGTCAGCTGTTTCAAAGGTCATACCAGCTTTTAATTTACTTGCTTCAATCATGTTTTTACCTCTTTAATAAAATAATTTACTCTTTATTGTACCATAAAAGACAACATTACTCAAATATCAGAATGAGCTTGATTAGTTGACTGGTACTATATTTCCATCTTCGTCTTTGGTGACGAGAACGTATTTTCCATCGACTTCGATATAAAAATTCTTGCTAGTAGCTTGCCCAGCATTTTGAGTCGGTGTTTGCGTTTGGGCTTGTTGACTTAGTTGGCCACCTAGAGTCTGGCCAAGATTCATTCCCATAAACATGTTCATCCCATTGCCATTTCCTTCATTACTAGCTGCAGCAATGAGTGCTTCGTTGCGAGCACGGCGTTCTTCGATTTCAATCGTGTTGTACTTCATTGCTACGAGCTCACTATCAAGCTTACGAACGATATCAAGACTTTCTTGGTCGTAGCTGAGGTCTTCAAGCAAGATGTTAGTTGCTTCAATCCCGTAGAGGCTTGTCCAAACCTTGTTGACCTCTTGTTTAGCGAGTTCGTTAAAGGTGTCTTGGTTGGCATTGAGGCTATAGATATCAACCTTGTTTTCGTTGGTATATTTGGCAATGGCAATCGCGATTTTTGGTGCGATATTTTGACGGAGCGTTCCTTGAGCTACATCTTGGAGAGTAAATGGCTGTCCGTCAGTAATTTGGCGACTAACAGAGCTTACGTAGAAGAGAACGGGATCAGCTATTTTTACATCAAACAAGCCATAGAAACGGATGTTGAGCAGTTGTTGGTAACGTTCACTGAAATATTCGACCGCATTTTGTGTGCCGAACTTATTGCCCGCGATGGGTTGCATGCGGATAAAGATAATTTCTTGTTGGGTGATGACTTGTCCACCAAAAGAGAAACGGTTTTTAAAGTTTTCCCAAGTGCCTTTTAAACCACCTTTTTCAAGGAGCCAGGCGTTATCACCAGCTTGCCATTCGTGGCTACCAGCTTCAAGGACTTCACCAAGGAAAGTACCGTTGTTTACCAAAACAGCGGTATAGCCTTGGGGAACGATAACCACACTGCCGTCCGACAAGAGGCCTGTATTTTGATTGCTGTGACGAGAACGTCCATCTGGGTCTTTTGTGAGTAATTGACCCTTGACGGCTAAGGCATCGCCAGAGACATTATCTGGAAGGACAATGGCTTCCTTGAATTTACTATCATTAAAACTATTTAAGCCTGCTGATAAGGCTGCACGTATAAATCCCATAATTCCTCCTAATTATATAGTTCGTCTTCATCCACAACATCGTAGGTATCGAGTACCCATTGGTTTGGACTGCGAGAGAGATTGGCACCACAGTAGTCGCACTCGCTAACTGCAGAGATTTTCAATGGGGCACCACAGTTTGGACAGTGGTCGCTCACAACTTGGTCTGAATTGACTGCTTGCGTTTGGCTACCGTGTTGACGGATAAAGTTTAATTGATACACGGTGAAGAGATCTTTTTTAGGTTCTCCTTCAAGGACACGGCGAGTCTCATCGTCAATGACATAGTCCCGCAAGGTAGACGATAGGATTACGACTAAGGTATCGTTTCCGTCAGGATTTTCAATGAACTCCTTGATGCGAACATTTTCGATACAAACTTTCTCTAAAACATTGGTTGTCTTAGCTCGGATGTGATCTTCTAATTGCGTGCTGTGCTGTGAATAGAGACTAGTACTTTCTAAAGCTCGGACAGAGTTCCAATTTTTCTCAGTCCAGGCAACCTGCAATTTAAGGTAGACTTCCTTAACCCAAGAAATGAAGGCATCAGCGTCAAAGTTTGGATCCCCATATTTTACACGACTAATGGCCAAAGTGTTATGTTCAATTCGTCGGTGGATTGGTTGATAGTTGGTATTACTGTGGCTTGTGCTTGAATTATTTGCTTTATTTTTTAAGGATTCAACGATAACAACTAAAACAATGGCACCCACAAATATTACCATAAATCCTAGATAGGGTGAGCTATCAGAACTACTAGAGGATGCCCCGTATCCAGAGCGGTAGTAGTGATAAGATGAGCCACCAGAGCGACTTCCTCCTCCACTTGAACGACTACTACTTCTGGAGCTACTGCGACTGCTGCTACCACTTCTGGAATGTCCGACACCCGCATCAACGATTTGAGGCACGGATAGAAAAACAAGTAATAAACAGGTCATTAAAAGAGCGTAAAACTTTTTCATGTGTCTCCTAACTATATGATTGAAAAGGTAGAATTCTCTCTTGCTGGGTAGACTACTGGGTGACTAGTAGCGAATTACTCACTTTCTTTCAACTTGGCCAATTCCTGTGCAAGCAGTTTAAGGGCAACTTGTGGATTAGCTTGGCCTTTGGTTGCCTTCATAAGGAATCCTGTGAAAGCCTTGTCTGCGTTTCGTTTGCCTGACTTGAAGTCGGCGACAGCGGCTTCGTTATCGGCAAAGACTTGGTGGATGATTGGAATCAAGATAGCTGGATCTGAGATTTGCACCAAGCCTGCTTTTTCCACGTATTCACGCGCTCCGCCACCGTTTTTAGCTAGGTGGACAAAGACTTTCTTGGCAATCTTAGAAGAGATAGTACCGTCTTCGATGATGGCAATCATTTCAACCAAGTTTTCTGGTGT
>CAUSRF010000004.1:0-49067 GCA_963534275.1 uncultured Streptococcus sp. | reverse complement strand
ATTCTTTTTTAAAGGCAGCACCTTTTGCAAAAAAAAGAGTGCCCTCTTTTACTTTCCGGCTGTCGTAACTGATGCTGTCAAAAACAACTTTACTGTAGTTGTAGTGGTAGTGTCCTTGGTCGATAATCTCGCGAAAAAGGCCATCTTTCTTTAAAACATCTAATACATTTTCAATCTTAATCATACTTTCTATTATAAACTTCAAGCCCGAATTTTACAAGTAACAAGGAAAAGTTTATAATGGAAGATAAGGAACTTTTCCTAGTTATCAAAATTGAATGAGGAAGCTATGTCTAACGAAAACAATCACCAGCAAGCCCAGATGTTGCGAGGGACTGCTTGGCTAACAGCTAGTAACTTTATTAGTCGCCTGCTTGGTGCTATCTATATTATTCCCTGGTATATCTGGATGGGGACCTATGCAGCCAAAGCCAATGGTCTCTTTACCATGGGCTACAATATCTATGCTTGGTTCTTGCTGATTTCAACAGCGGGTATCCCAGTTGCGGTTGCTAAACAAGTAGCCAAGTACAATACCATGCGAGAAGAAGAGCACAGCTTTGCCTTGATTCGGAGTTTCCTAGGCTTTATGACAGGCTTGGGCCTAGTCTTTGCCTTGGTCTTGTATCTCTTTTCTCCCTGGTTAGCAGATTTGTCAGGTGTGGGGAAAGACCTGATTCCCATCATGCAGAGCTTGGCTTGGGCGGTCTTGATATTCCCATCTATGAGTGTCATCAGAGGCTTCTTCCAAGGGATGAACAACCTTAAGCCCTATGCTATGAGTCAAATCGCGGAGCAGGTGATCCGTGTTATCTGGATGTTGCTGGCGACCTTCTTCATTATGAAGATGGGGTCTGGTGACTACCTATCAGCGGTTACCCAGTCGACCTTTGCAGCTTTTGTGGGGATGGTGGCTAGTTTTGCAGTCTTGATTTATTTTCTTTCCAAGGAGGGACTGCTTCAAAAGGTATTTGAAACACGGGACAAGATCAATAGCAAGCGACTTTTAGTTGATACCATCAAGGAAGCCATTCCCTTTATCCTTACAGGATCAGCCATCCAGCTCTTCCAAATCTTGGACCAGATGACCTTTATCAATAGCATGACCTGGTTTACCAACTACAGCAAGGAAGACTTGGTTGTTATGTTTTCTTATTTCTCTGCCAATCCTAATAAAATCACTATGATTTTGATCTCTGTTGGGGTTTCGATTGGAAGTGTTGGCTTGCCACTTTTGACGGAAAATTATGTCAAGGGCGATTTGAGAGCCGCTGCTCGTCTGGTTCAAGATAGTATGACCATGCTCTTTATGTTTCTCTTGCCAGCAACGATTGGAGTCGTCATGGTAGGTGAACCTCTCTATACAGTCTTTTATGGTAAGCCAGATAGTCTGGCCATGGGCTTGTTTGTCTTTGCAGTTTTACAGTCTACTATTTTAGGCTTGTATATGGTCTTGTCTCCTATGCTTCAGGCTATGTTCCGCAATCGCAAGGCAGTACTTTACTTTGTCTATGGTTCCCTTGCTAAATTAGTCTTGCAGTTACCAGCTATTGCCATTTTCCATAGTTATGGTCCCTTGATTTCAACGACTATCGGACTTATCATTCCAAATGTTCTGATGTACCGAGAGATTTGCAAGGTAACGGGTGCACGCCGTAAGATTATCTTAAAACGGACAATTTTAATTACGATTTTGACAATAGTCATGTTTATCTTAGTTGGTTTCCTACAGTGGATTTTAGGATTTTTCTTCCAACCAACAGGACGTTTGTGGAGTTTCCTATATGTTGCTCTTATAGGCGGTATAGGTGGAGCCCTCTATGGCTTCATGAGTCTAGCTATTTGCTTGTTGGATAAAGTAATCGGGAAATCGAAGGCAGAACGCTTGCGAGCACGATTTAAATTATCATAAAAATAAATTATAAATATAGATAAAGAAACAACCTTCCTGTTATATGAAGGTTGTTTTTATTCTGTTTTTATCAAAAAAGGAGTATTTTTTCTAAAGTTAATAGAGTGAAAATATGTTTTTTAAATTTTTGTTTAAAAAACTATTGACTAAATAAAACTTAAGTTGTATAATAAGTCAAATATTAAAAACAGGAGGTTCTGGAAATGAAAAAGTCTAAGGCCAAGTATCTGACACTTGCAAGTGTCGTGTTAAGCGCAGGTATCTTACTGAGCGCATGTGGAAATTCAAATAGCGCTACTAAAACATATAACTATGTTTATTCGAGCGATCCATCTAGTTTGAACTATCTTGCAGAAAACCGTGCAACAACCAATGACATCGTGACCAATTTGGTGGATGGGTTGATGGAAAATGACCAATACGGTAACTATGTTCCATCATTGGCAGAGGATTGGACTGTTTCTCAGGACGGTTTGACCTATACTTACAAATTGCGTAAGGATGCAAAATGGTATACTTATGAGGGTGAAGAATATGCCCCTGTAACGGCCCAAGACTTTGTGACAGGTTTGAAATATGCTGCTGATAAAAAATCCGAAGCCTTGTACCTGGTTCAAGACTCTGTAGCAGGTTTGGATGACTATATCAACGGGAAAACAACTGACTTTTCAACTGTCGGTGTTAAGGCGATTGACGACCAAACAGTTCAGTACACTTTGACACGTCCAGAATCTTATTGGAATTCTAAAACAACTTCAACCATTCTCTTCCCTGTCAATGCAGATTTCTTAAAATCAAAAGGGGATGACTTTGGTAAGGTAGATCCTTCTAGTATTTTGTACAATGGACCTTTCTTAATGAAATCTTTTGTTTCAAAATCTGTTATCGAATTCAAGAAAAATCCCAACTACTGGGATGAAAAAAATGTCTTTGTGGATGATGTGAAATTGGCCTATTATGATGGTAGTGACCAAGATGCACTAGCACGTAACTTTGTAGAAGGAGTCTATAGCTACGCGCGTCTCTATCCAAATAGCTCAAGCTTTGAAGGAATTAAAGAGAAGAACAAGGATAACATCATCTATAGTATGCAAAATGCAACTTCTTATTACTTGAACTTCAACTTGGACAGAAAATCTTATAACTTCACTTCTAAGTCCTCTGATATCGAAAAGAAATCAACCCAAGAAGCAGTTCTGAATAAAAACTTCCGTCAAGCCTTCAACTATGCTTATAACCGTACAGCCTATGGAGCACAATCACAAGGGGAGGACGGAGCAACGAAGATTATTCGTAACTTGGTTGTACCTCCTACATTTGTAAGCATCAACGGAAAAGACTTTGGTGATGTTGTTTCAGAAAAGATGGTCAACTATGGCCAAGAATGGCAAGGAATCAACTTTGCAGATGCGCAAGACCCATACTACAATCCTGACAAGGCTAAAGCTAAATTTGCAGAAGCTAAGAAAGAATTGGAAGCTAAGGGTGTACAATTCCCAATCCACTTGGATGTATCTGTAGACCAATCAGCTAAAAAAGGTGTACTTGAAGCAAGCTCTTTGAAACAATCCATCGAATCTGTTCTAGGAGCTGAGAATGTGGTTATCGATATCCAACAGCTATCAACAGATGACTTTGACAACTCTAGCTACCTCGCTCAAACCGCAGCTCAAAAAGACTTTGATATCTATAATGGCGGTTGGAGTGCTGACTACTTGGACCCATCAAGCTATCTTGATATCTTAAATGTCAATAACGGTGGTATGTTGCAAAACATTGGTCTAGAACCAGGTGAGGTCAATGACAAGGCTAAGGCGGTTGGTCTGGATACCTACACTCAAATGCTAGAAGAAGCGAACAAGGAGCAAGAACCAGCAAAACGTTATGAAAAATATGCTGAAATTCAAGCTTGGCTCGTTGATAGCGCCCTTGCAATTCCAAACGTTTCTCAGGGTGGAACACCGACCTTGAGAAAGACAGTTCCATTCTCATCACCATTCTCACAAGCTGGAAATAAGGGTGTCGAATCATACAAGTATCTCAAGTTACAAGATAAGACTGTAACGGCTGATGAGTATGAAAAAGCTAAAGAAAAATGGCAGAAAGAAAAAGAAGAATCAAATAAAAAAGCCCAAGAAGAACTGGCAAAACACGTTAAATAACCAGTCTATTCAACAGGAAAAACGATAGTTTCTCAAGGAACTATCGTTTTTATATAGTTTGAAACTATAACTAGCTCTTGAAAACAAGAAAATGAGTTAGTAAAAATAAGTGGTACAATAGTTACTATAGATTTGGAGGTATTGTATGAGCAAAGAACTACACATCAACACAATTTTGGCCCAGGCTGGGATCAAGTCAGATGAGGCTACAGGTGCCTTGGTAACACCGCTTCATTTTTCAACCACTTATCAGCATCCGGAGTTCGGTCAGTCTACGGGATTTGACTATACTCGTACCAAAAACCCAACTCGCAGTAAGGCGGAGGAAGTCTTGGCGGCAATCGAATCAGCAGACTATGCCCTAGCGACGAGCTCAGGTATGGCTGCGATTGTACTAGCTTTTAGTGTTTTTCCAGTAGGAAGTAAAGTCTTGGCTGTGCGTGATCTGTATGGGGGTTCTTTCCGTTGGTTTAACCAAGTCGAGCAGGAAGGCCGTTTCCATTTTACCTATGCCAATACAGAAGAAGAGCTTGTTGCTGAGTTAGAGAAAGATGTGGATGTTCTCTATATTGAAACACCAACTAATCCCTTGATGTTGGAATTTGATATTGCCAAACTAGCCAAACTAGCTCATGCCAAGGGTGCTAAAGTGGTGGTGGACAATACCTTCTACAGTCCGATTTACCAACGTCCGATTGAAGACGGTGCGGATATCGTTCTTCATTCTGCCACCAAGTACTTAGCAGGGCACAATGATGTTTTGGCTGGGGTGGTTGTGACTAATAGTTTAGAACTATATGAACAACTTTTCTACAATCTAAATACGACTGGTGCGGTCTTGTCACCATTTGATAGTTATCAGTTGATTCGTGGTCTCAAAACCCTGCCTCTTCGTATGGAGCGTTCTACAGCCAATGCCCAAGAAGTGGTTGCTTTTTTGAAGGATTCACCTGCTGTCAAGGAAGTGCTCTATACAGGACGTGGAGGCATGATTTCCTTTAAAGTAGTGGATGAAAAACGTATTCCTCATATTTTAAATAGCCTCAAGGTCTTCTCATTTGCGGAAAGTTTGGGTGGGGTAGAGAGTCTGATCACCTATCCGACGACTCAAACCCATGCGGATATTCCAGCAGAAGTGCGCCATTCCTATGGCTTAACAGATGACCTCTTGCGCTTGTCAATTGGGATTGAAGATGCTAGAGATTTGATTGCGGACTTGCGCCAAGCTTTGGAAGGATAAGATAGATATGGGAAAATATGATTTTACAAGCCTGCCCAATCGTTTTGGGCACCATACCTATAAATGGAAAGAAGCAGAAGCTGACCGAGAAGTTCTACCAGCCTGGATAGCAGATATGGATTTTGTGGTTTTGCCTGAGGTTCGACGAGCTGTACAAGCCTACGCAGATCAGTTGGTCTATGGCTATACTTATGCTAGTGATGCTTTGATTCAGTCGGTTCAGGACTGGGAAGCCACACAACATGGCTATCACTTTGATAAGGATGCCCTTGTCTTTATCGAGGGAGTGGTACCGGCCATCTCAACAGCCATTCAAGCCTTTACAAAAGAAGGAGAGGCTGTTCTGATTAACACACCGGTATATCCGCCTTTTGCTCGCAGTGTCAAGTTGAATAACCGCAGATTGATTACCAATTCTTTGGTGGAAAAGGATGGAGTGTTTGAGATTGACTTTGAGCAATTGGAGAAGGAATTGGTGGAAGAGGATGTGAAGCTTTATATCCTTTGCAATCCCCACAATCCTGGTGGTCGTGTTTGGGAAAAGGAAGTATTGAAAAAGATAGGCTATCTCTGCCAAAAACATGGTGTTTTGCTAGTTTCTGATGAGATTCACCAAGATTTGGCTCTCTTTGGTCACAAACACCAGTCTTTCAATACCATTGACCCTGCTTTTAAAGACTTTGCCCTTATCTTGAGCAGCGCCACTAAGACATTTAATATTGCTGGAACGAAAAATTCCTATGCTGTCATTGAAAATCCAAAACTTCGAGTGGCTTTTCAGAAACGCCAGTTGGCCAATAACCAGCATGAAATTTCAGGCTTGGGTTATTTGGCGACAGAAGCTGCCTATCGATATGGCAAGGCTTGGTTAGGAGAACTAAAAGAAGTCATCGAGGACCACATTAATTATGTAGTGGAGGTCTTGGGTAAAGAAACCAAGATTAAGGTCATGAAACCGCAAGGGACCTACTTGATTTGGCTTGATTTTTCAGCATATGATCTAACGGATGACCGCTTGCAAGAGCTTTTGAAGAATGAAGCAAAGGTTATCTTGAACCGAGGTTTGGACTTTGGGGAGGAAGGAACCCTTCACGCCCGCCTCAATGTTGCCATGCCTAAAACACTTCTGGAAGAGGTTTGCCAACGCATCGTGACTACTTTTGCTACACTTTAAAAATCGAGCCTTCTAGGAGAAAAGTCTTCCTGGAAGGCTATTTTCATAAGGGAAAATGTGGTATAATGAAGAGATAAGATAAAGGGGTAACTATGGCTAAATTGATTCCAGGAAAGTTGCGCATGGAGGGGGTCGCCCTCTATGAGACGGGCAAGATTGAGATCATCAAGGAAAAGGGGAATCGCCTCTATACTCGTGTGGCGGGAGAAGACTTGCGCTACAGTTTAGAGGATGATCTTGTTTTTTGTGCTTGTGATTTTTTCCAAAAAAGAGGTTACTGTGTTCACCTAGCAGCGCTCGAGCATTATCTGAAGAACGATGAAGAAGGCCAGGTGATTTTACAAGCCTTAGAAAAAGGACATGAAGAGCAAGAAGAGGTCGAAACCAAGGTTAGTTTTGGTGGAAGTTTTTTGGAGCGCGTTCAACCTCAAAAACGAGAAGAGACTTACACTTTGTCGGCTCAAGGCCAGGTGGAAGCTGGAACCAATCGCCTCCTTTGGACTCTCCGAATCGGTTTGCTTAAGAGTCAAAAGTATTACGTCATCCGTGATATTCCACTCTTTTTGAAGGTCTTGGTCCATCGAAAGCCATATATGATTGGGAAACACTATGAAAATGACTTGTCTTGGGATGCTTTTGATACAGCTAGTCAAGATGTTCTTACTTTTTTATGTGGCTTGATTGAGGAGGGGCTCAGTCAAGAACTCTTTTTTCCAAATCAAGGTCGTCACCTCTTTTTTCCTCTGACCTTTTTTGAGCAGGGGGTGGGATTATTGATGAACTTGGAGGATTTTCATTTTGAGCACCAGCTTGATAGTTATGAGAATCTCCTCTTTCATGATTTAGATCCGGAAGCGAACCTTTTCTCTTTTTCTGTGAAGGAGTACCCAGATTATTTTGAAATGGAAATCTCTGAAAGTGAGCGGGTCAATGTATTCTATGGAGGGGCGGTTCTCTTTCGTAAGGGGAATCTTTATCTCTTAAACCCGAAACAAATCAGTCTTTTGAAGGAAATCAATGAGCTTCCTCAGGAAGAAAAAGGGAGAAAATGTCTCCAGTTTGATACTGGCGATCGGGATCTATTGGCTTCCTGCCTTCCTTTGTTTGGGCAGCTGGGTAAGATTTCTGCTCCAGAACGTTTACAAATACGATCCTTTTCACCGATTTTTTACTTTGACAAGGAGAAGGATGGCCGTATCCGCTTGGATATCGAGTTTGATTATGGAGATATTAAGGTGACTAGTCATCAACAGCTGGACGAATTACCTTTTGCTAGTGATGCTGCCTTAGAAAGCCAGATATTTCAAGTTAGTTTAGGGGCTGGTTTTGAGGCTGATTTTCAGTCTTGGAGACAGGCTTTGAAGCCAGAGGCAGTGTATTCTTTCTTTCATCATACGATTCCAGCTTTTGAGAAGTTGGGACAGGTTTTCTTGTCTGATGAGATGAATCATCTCTTCAGCGTCCAAGCTCCTCAGGTTCAGATCGAGTCCAAGGGAGGACTGTTGGAAATCCAGTTTGATTTCCAAGGGATTGCTCAAGAAGAGATTGATCAAGCTCTTAAAGCCCTGACCAGCAATCAGGATTTCTATATCAGTTCTTCTGACCAAGTGTACTTTTTTGATGAGGAAACCAAGCAGATTCGTCAAAATTTACAGGAACTGGGGGTTGAGCTAAAAGATGGTTCTTTTCAAGCTCGGAAATCTCTAGCTTATAGCCTTTCTCAGCTTTTTGAAGGTCAAGATAGAATCTCCTTTTCGGAGGAATTTCAGCATTTAGCACATGATTTGACCCATCCTGAGGACTTTCCTTTGGGAGATATACGGGTACAGGCGAGTTTGAGAGACTATCAGGAAAAGGGAGTGCGTTGGCTCCAGATGCTTCATCGCTATGGCTTTGGTGGAATTCTGGCAGATGATATGGGACTGGGAAAAACACTGCAAACTATTGCTTTTTTGACAAGTCAGGTGACCGAAGACAGTCGGGTCTTGATTTTAGCGCCGTCAGGTTTAATCTACAATTGGGCAGATGAATTCAGGAAATTTGCCCCACAGTTGGATTTGGCTGTTGTTCATGGTTTGAAAGCGAATCGAGAAGCGATTCTTTCTGAAAATCACCAAATCTATGTGACTAGCTATGCAACCTTTCGTCAAGACAGCGAGCTTTATCAAGAGATGGCTTTTGATTTTCTCTTCTTAGATGAAGCCCAGGTCATGAAAAATGCTCAAACCAAGATTGCTCAGAGTTTGCGCCAGTTTGTGGTGCCAGCAGTCTTTGCATTGTCAGGAACGCCCATAGAAAACCATCTAGGAGAGTTGTGGTCTATCTTTCAAATTGTGCTACCAGGGCTCTTGCCAAATAAAAAGGAGTTTATGAAATTACCGGCTGAGCGAGTGGCGCAGTTTATCAAGCCCTTTGTCATGCGACGTAAGAAAGAAGAAGTCCTTACAGAACTGCCTGACCTAATCGAAGTCGTCTATAAAAACGAACTGGAAGACCAGCAGAAGGCCATCTATCTGGCCCAGTTGCAACAGATGCGAGACCGACTAGCCCAAGTGACCGATCAAGAATTCCAGAAAAGTCGCGTAGAAATCTTATCTGGTCTCATGCGTTTGCGTCAAATCTGTGATACGCCTGCTCTCTTTATGGACGATTACCAAGGAGCCAGTGGTAAATTGGATAGTCTCCGAGATTTATTGTTACAAGTGGCTGATGGTGGGCATCGTGTCTTGATTTTTTCCCAGTTCAAAGGAATATTGGAAAAAATCGAGCAAGAACTCCCAGATTTAGGCTTGACCTCCTTTAAAATCACAGGCTCAACTCCTGCTCAAGACAGACAAGAGATGACCAAGGCCTTTAATCAAGGAGAAAGAGATGCCTTTCTCATCTCTCTGAAGGCAGGTGGTGTCGGTCTTAATCTAACGGGAGCTGATACCGTCATCCTAGTGGATCTCTGGTGGAATCCTGCGGTTGAAGCTCAGGCTATCGGACGTGCCCATCGTATGGGGCAGGAGCAGAAGGTCGAGGTCTATCGCTTGATTACGAAAGGAACCATTGAAGAAAAAATTCAAGAACTTCAAGAACAGAAAAAACATTTGGTTTCCCAAGTTTTAGATGGTACGGAGTCGCGTGCGAGCCTCAGTCTGGCAGAAATTCGTGAAATTTTGGGAATTTCTGAAGCCAGCACTTGAAAAATCAAGACAATACGCTATAATGAAGAGTTGAAAGGAAATACAAAATGAAACAAGATCGATTTCCATTGGTGTCAGATGACGAGATCATGCTGACCGAAATGCCAGTCATGGACTTGTACGATGAGTCAGACTTTATTAGCAATATCAAGGGCGACTACCGCGATAAGAACTATTTGGAATGGTCTCCTATCAATGAGGAAGAAACCGTAGTTTCTCCAGTGGTTAGCACAGAGTCAAAGCCAAGCCCAAAACCTAAAAAAGTTGAAAAAACCTATGCTGAGTTGGCTCGAGAAGAGGCGCGTGCGGATCTAAAAAAGAAACGTTCAGCCAAGTATTTGACTCAGGATGTTAGTCATACCAGACGACACAATGGTTCAACCCTTGTTCGTCAGGGAAATCAACCAACAGCACCATTTCAAAAGGAAAATCCAGGTGAGTTTGCAAAATTTAGCAAAAACTTGAGCCAGTCTCACTATATTTTAGCTGAAGAAGTTGGCCAAGTAGCGAATCCAACTCCAAAAACCCAAACGGGAAAAGCTAAAAAGAACAACTATGATTTTCTAAAGAAGAGTCAAATCTATAATAAAAAGAACAAGAAAACAGATCAGGAACGTCAGGTTGCCCAAGAGTTGAATCTGACAAGAATCACTGAATAAGGGAGAAAAGCATGTCAAAGACATATCATTTTATTGGAATTAAAGGATCAGGGATGAGTGCCTTGGCCTTGATGTTGCACCAAATGGGGCATAAGGTTCAAGGGTCAGATGTTGAAAAGTACTACTTTACACAACGTGGTTTAGAGCAGGCAGGGATTGCGATTCTTCCTTTCAATGAAAAGAACCTTCAAGGTGATGTAGAGATTATTGCTGGAAATGCCTTCCGTCCAGATAACAATGTTGAAATCGCCTATGCGGACCAAAATGGCATTAGCTACAAACGTTACCATGAATTCCTAGGTAGCTTTATGCGCGATTTTGTCAGCATGGGAGTGGCAGGAGCACATGGGAAAACCTCAACAACTGGTATGTTGTCTCATGTCTTGTCTCACATTACAGATACGAGCTTCTTGATTGGGGATGGAACAGGCCGTGGTTCAGAAAATGCTAAATATTTTGTCTTTGAATCAGACGAATATGAGCGCCATTTCATGCCTTACCATCCAGAATACTCTATTATCACTAACATTGACTTTGACCATCCAGACTACTTCACTAGTCTAGAGGATGTTTTCAACGCCTTTAACGACTATGCTAAACAAATTACCAAAGGTTTATTCGTCTACGGTGAAGATGCTGAGCTGCGTAAGATTACAGCCAATGCTCCAATCTATTACTATGGTTTTGAAGCTGAGGGCAATGACTTTGTAGCTAGTGATCTCCTTCGTTCAACAACTGGTTCGACCTTTACAGTTCACTTCCGTGGACAAGAATTGGGTCAATTCCACATTCCAACTTTTGGTCGCCACAATATCATGAATGCGACAGCTGTTATTGGCCTTCTTTACACAGCAGGCTTTGATTTGAACTTGGTTCGTGAACACTTGAAAACATTTGCCGGTGTTAAGCGTCGTTTCACTGAGAAAATCGTTAATGATACGGTAATCATCGATGACTTTGCCCACCATCCAACAGAAATCATTGCGACCTTGGATGCGGCTCGTCAGAAATACCCAAGCAAGGAAATTGTAGCAATCTTCCAACCGCATACTTTTACTAGAACCATTGCTTTGTTGGACGAATTTGCCCATGCTTTGAACCAAGCGGATGCTGTTTACCTAGCGCAAATCTATGGATCAGCTCGTGAAGTGGACCATGGCGATGTTAAGGTAGAAGACCTAGCTAATAAAATCAACAAGAAACACCAGGTTATCACAGTTGAGAATGTATCGCCACTCCTTGACCATGACAATGCTGTTTACGTCTTCATGGGAGCGGGAGACATCCAAACCTATGAGTACTCATTTGAACGTCTCTTGTCTAACTTGACAAGCAACGTCCAATAGGAAAATCAAATGGAAATTCCAATCACTATAAGGCAAGTGACCCTATCAGATTTAGATGAGATTTTGGATATTGAAAAAGCCAAACCTTCATCAGAAGAGGCATTTAGCCGTCAATCCTTAGAAGAGTGTATCCGCAAGTTTGCGGGTACCTTTCTTGTAGCTGGGGATGAAAACCAGCTCGTTGGCTATATTTTAGGAGAGGCTCAGTCTCTTCATCCCAAATGGATAGCAATAAAATCATTGACAATTCATCCTGACCATTGTGGACAAGGGCTAGGAACTCTTCTTATTGCAGCCTTGAAGCAGGTGACAGTCGAACTAGATTACCAAGGTATTTTTTTGCAAAGTCCTGATGAGCTACTATCTTATTTTGGAATGAATGGCTTTGTTGAAGAAGTGACAGAGAGTCATTATGGCAGTGGTTCTGAACGACATCTGATTTGGGCAAATCCTTTTTATCAGGAGGAAATATGAAAATCAGACAAGCAAGATTTTCAGATTTGGACCGAATTTTAGAGATAGAGCTAGAGAACTTCTCCCTTGAAGAAGCCATCCCTCGTTCTGTCTTTGAGGCGCATTTACAAGAAATTCAAACCAGCTTTCTCGTAGCTGAAAAAGAGGGACGTATACTTGGTTACATAGAAGGCCCAGTCGTCCCACACCGCCATCTACAAGATCAGTCCTTTACTGAAGAAGTAGAAGACCATAGTCATCGGTCTGGCGGTTATATCTCCGTTACCTGTCTATCTATTGCCAAGGAAGCGCAAGCTTTGGGTGTGGGTAAGAGATTGCTGACTGCCCTAAAAGAAGTTGCTGTAGAGCAGGAAAGAGAAGGTATCAATCTGACATGCCATGACTATCTGATTCCCTATTATGAGAAACACGGCTTTGTTAATGAAGGGATATCTCAGTCAAATTTTGCAGGTGAGACCTGGTACGATATGGTTTGGGAAAATAAGAAATAAGCATAAGAAAGCCATCTATGGTTGCTTTTCTTTACTTTTTAAGATATAATATTATGGATTATCAACAAGGAGGTTGAACCTTTGAGCGAAAATTCGAGAGAAGAAGAAAAATTAAGTTTTAAAGAACAGATTCTACGTGATTTAGAAAGGGCACGGGAAAGAGAACGGTTAGCTGGAGAAGGAGATGCTACGCCTTTCATTCCCCCTATCGAGAATGATACTCTTTCTACTTTTTCTGATTTGGAAATAGAGGATTCTGCTGAAAATGCGGTTGGTGATTCTTTAGCTTCTATAGAGGATGTTCTAAAAAAAGCTCCAACTGTATTGCCACGTAAAGATTCTGAACCAAGTGAAATAGTGGAACTGAAACAGGAAGATTCAGAGCCGGAAGAAGTTACTCCGACTAGGATTGAAGCTGTAGAACCTAAAAAAGACGAAAAAGCTTTTAACGAAGTAACGACAAGAATAGCCGTTTCGTATAAGACTGCGGATAAGGTGGAAGCAGTTTCTTCTCTTACGGGAAATGAAGAAACATTCTCATCTGAAGCTACTGATCGACAAACTGATCTTCCAAGCCGTAGTCGTCGTGAAGGAGTAAAGCCAGCTAAGAAAAAGAAGAAATCAAAAGCTAAAGGTTGCTTGCTAACTTTCCTAGTTTTCCTAGTTCTTGTAGCTGTTGGAGGGTACTTTGGTTATGGTTATGTTCAAGAATCCTTGAAACCAGTTGATGCAAGTTCTAAGGACTATGTAACGGTTCAAATCCCAGAAGGTTCAAATGTTCAAGAAATTGGGAGCACTTTGGAAAAATCTGGTTTGGTAAAACATGGACTCATCTTTAGTTTGTACGCCAAGTATAAGAACTATTCTGATTTGAAATCAGGTTACTACAACTTGAAGAAGAGTATGAGTACGGATGAGTTGATTCAAGAATTGCAAAAAGGTGGAACACCTGAACCACAAGAGCCTATCCTTGCAAGTTTGACTATTCCAGAAGGATATACTTTGGAGCAAATCGCTCAAACAGTAGGGCAACTTCAAGGTGAATTTAAAGAGTCGCTTACATCGGAAGCTTTCTTGGCTAAGGTACAAGATGAGACCTTTATCTCACAATTAGTAGCCAAGTATCCTAACTTACTTGGAAGTCTTCCAACAAAAGATAGTGGTGTTCGCTATCGCTTAGAAGGTTACCTTTTCCCAGCAACTTATACCATTAAAAACAGCACAACAGTTGAAAGTTTGATTGATGAAATGGTTGCAGCTATGGATAAGGCGCTATCGCCACATTATACGACTATAAAAGATAAAGGCCTCACAGTAAACGAATTGCTCAGCATTGCTTCTCTTGTAGAAAAAGAAGGGGCTAAAACGGAAGATCGCAAGACCATTGCAGGTGTCTTCTATAACCGATTGAATCTCGGTATGCCACTTCAAAGCAATATTGCTATCCTGTATGCTGAAGGCAAGCTTGGGCAAAAAATTAGCCTAGCTGATGACGCTGCAATTGATACAAATATCGATTCACCATACAATGTCTATACGCACCTTGGCCTCATGCCTGGACCAGTTGATAGTCCAAGTTTGGATGCTATTGAAGCAAGTGTAAACCAGACAAAGAGTGACTACTTGTACTTTGTAGCCAACGTAGAAGATGGTAAAGTATACTTTGCAGCGACCAAAGAAGAACATGATCAAAACGTTGCAGAACACATCAATAGCAAATTAACACAATCAAGTAGTTCAAACTAAAATTATGTGGTTTTCCACATAATTTTGTTTTAAAAACAAATTAAGAAAAGAAAGTTGAGAAAAATGGCAGAAAAAACTTACCCAATGACCCTTGAAGAAAAGGAAAAGCTTGAAAAAGAATTAGAAGAATTGAAACTCGTTCGTCGTCCCGAAGTAGTAGAACGTATTAAAATCGCTCGTTCATACGGAGACCTTTCAGAAAATAGTGAGTACGAAGCAGCGAAAGATGAACAAGCTTTTGTTGAAGGACAAATTTCTAGTCTGGAAACAAAGATCCGCTATGCCGAAATCGTCAATAGCGATGCAGTAGCACTGGACGAAGTTGCGATTGGTAAGACTGTAACTATCCAAGAAATCGGGGAAGATGACGAAGAAGTTTACATCATCGTTGGTTCTGCGGGTGCGGATGCTTTCGCTGGTAAGGTTTCAAATGAGAGCCCGATTGGACAAGCCTTGATCGGTAAAAAGACTGGTGATACAGCGACCATTGAGACACCAGTTGGTAGCTATGATGTAAAAATCTTGAAGGTTGAAAAAACAGCTTAATGAGAATAAAAAGGAGTAGGGGAGGCTTTTCACCTCGTTCAACTCCTTTTTGGTTTTTTAGATGAAATGGGGGACTATATGAGTGAATACAAGAAGAAAAATAAGATGGAACGAGGTCTGACCAATCGCCACGTTCAGGTGATGGCCATTGCTGGGACAATTGGAACTGGGCTTTTCCTAGGTGCCGGTCGTTCTATCAGCCTTACTGGGCCTTCTATCATCCTGATTTACATGATTACAGGAGCCTTTATGTTTTTGATGATGAGGGCTGTTGGAGAGATGCTCTATCAGGATCCAGAACAACATACTTTTATCAACTTTATCACCCGTCATTTGGGGAAAGGCTGGGGTTATTTCTCAGTTTGGTCTTATTGGTTGTCTGTCGTCTTTATCGGTATGGCAGAAATCACTGCGATTTCGCATTATGTTCAGTTTTGGTTTCCTAGCTGGCCTAGTTGGTTGATTCAGATTGTCTTTTTAACGATTCTGGCCTTGGTCAATCTGATTGCGGTTAAGCTCTTTGGAGAAGTCGAGTTTTGGTTTGCAATGGTTAAGATTGTGGCTATTTTGGCTATGATTGCAACGGGAGCCTTTATGGTTTTAACTGGATTTGAGACGCCGCATGGGGCTGCAAGTTTGGCAAATATCAGCGATCAGTTCTCTCTTTTTCCAAACGGAGTCATGAACTTTGTCATGGCCTTTCAAATGGTATTTTTTGCCTATCTGATGATTGAGTTTATCGGGGTGACAACTTCTGAAACGAAAAACCCTCGGGAGGTTCTTCCCAGGGCAGTTAAGGAGATTCCTCTCCGAATTGTCTTCTTCTATGGTGGAGCTCTATTAGCCATTATGTCTATCATTCCCTGGAGAGAACTTGCTTCTTCAGATTCTCCATTTGTAACGGTCTTTGAACTGGCAGGTATCAAGTGGGCAGCGGCTCTGATTAACTTTGTTGTTCTGACGTCGGCAGCGTCTGCCCTTAACTCAACTCTCTACTCAACAGGGCGACACTTGTATCAGATAGCCCATGATTCGCCCAATCGCTTCTTAAAGGCCATTAAGGCAGATACTCTTTCTCGTCACAATGTTCCGCAAAATGCCATCATCGCCTCAGCAATTTTAATTGCTCTAGCTGCCTTTATCAATGTGTTGCCGGGTGTTTCGGATGCTTTTGCTTTAATTACGGCATCTTCATCAGGTGTCTATATTGCAATTTATATCTTGATTATGGTGGCTCACCTCAAATACCGCAAGTCACAAGACTTCATGGCTGATGGCTATCTCATGCCTCAGTATCGTTTGCTCAATCCCCTAACGATCGTCTTTTTTGTCTTTGTTTTTGTGACTCTCTTTTTGCAAGAGTCTACTTTCATGGGGGCAGTTGGTTCAGCCATCTGGATTCTTGTTTTTGGGATTTATAGCCAGTGGAAATTTAGGAAATAAAGGTTTTTTATCAACTGAAGTCGGTTAACGAAAGGTCAGATTCAGGAGAGAACCATGGTGGTTCTCTCCTTTTTATATTCAAGGAAATAAGGATTCTAGTAGTTTGTATGGTTGAAGGTATAGGTTTGTATTTCTTAATAATGTTACAGGGATTTTCCCAGCAGGATAAATACTAACGACCTGTTATTTGAAGTTACCAGTATGATGATAATGTAATTTTCTAGGGACAGCATTCTCCTTTTGCCTTACTATTATCTAGCATAGATATAAGCTACTTTTAGCATAGTCTGCATAGATGTTAGCTTTTTTTGAGGATATGAAAACTCCCCTATCGTTTCTAGTGAGTCGTAGCCTCTTCACTATCCGCTATAAGGGGAGTATATCACTTGGTTTTTCTACGGAAGACATGGGATTCGAACCCACGCACGCTGTTACACGCCTACCGCGTTTCCAACACGGCCTCTTAAGCCTCTTGAGTAATCTTCCAATACTTACTAAAATAGTCTACCATAAAGAATCTTATCTTGCAATAAAAATATTGGAATTGGTAAAAATGATAGTTTTTGAAAGAAAATGATAAAAAATGCTTGACTTTGGTAGAAATTGTGCTAGAATGAATAGTGTAAACGATAACAGGAGGTGATTTGGTGTTAAAAGCAGAGAGAAAACAACTGATTTTAGAGGAGCTAAATCAACATCATGTAGTTTCTCTTGAAAAATTGGTTAGTCTATTAGAAACATCAGAATCAACGGTACGAAGAGATTTGGATGAGTTAGAAGTAGAAAATAAGCTTCGCCGTGTACATGGTGGAGCTGAATTGCCCCACTCCTTGCAAGAGGAAGAAACTATTCAAGAAAAATCTATCAAAAACCTTCAAGAGAAGAAGTTACTAGCTCAGAAAGCAGCCTCTCTTATCAAGGAAAAAGACGTAATCTTTATCGATGCTGGAACAACAACTGCTTTTTTGATCAAGGAATTGATTAATAAGAACATCACCGTTGTGACCAACTCCATTCATCATGCGGTTCAGCTAGTTGAAAAGCAGATTCCAACTGTCATGGTTGGAGGTAGTGTCAAGATGGCGACAGATGCTAGCATCGGGGGCGTTGCACTTAACCAGATTAACCAGTTGCATTTTGATCGTGCCTTTATCGGGATGAATGGAGTGGACGATGGTTATTATACAACTCCCGATATGGAGGAGGGAGCTGTTAAGCGTGCTATTTTAGAGAATGCCAAACAGACCTACGTCTTGGTGGATTCGTCAAAAATTGGACAAACTTGCTTTGCCAAGGTAGCACCACTCAAACGCGCTATCGTTATCACAAGTCAAGGTCATGAGCTCTTGCAGGCTATTAAGGAGAAAACGGAGGTAATAGAAGTATGATTTATACAGTCACACTCAATCCATCCATTGACTATATCGTCCGCTTAGATAAAGTAGAGATCGGTAGTGTTAATCGGATGGACAGTGATGATAAGTTTGCTGGTGGGAAAGGAATCAATGTCAGTCGTGTTTTGAAGCGCTTGGATATTCCAAATACAGCGACTGGATTTATCGGTGGCTTTACTGGTAAATTTATCACAGATACCCTGGCAAAAGAAGAGATCGAGACACACTTTGTCCAAGTGGCAGAAGATACGCGCATCAATGTCAAGATTAAAGCAGACCAAGAAACGGAAATTAACGGAACAGGTCCAACTGTCGAACCGGCTCGGTTAGAAGAATTGAAAGCTGTTTTATCTAGTCTGACTGCAGATGATACGGTTGTGTTTGCTGGTTCAAGTGCTAAAAATCTAGGCAATGTCATCTATAAGGATTTGATTGCCTTGACCCGTCAGACAGGTGCGCAAGTAGTTTGTGACTTTGAGGGTCAGACCTTGATAGATAGTTTGGACTATCAGCCACTTTTGGTTAAGCCAAACAATCACGAACTAGGAGCTATCTTTGGTGTTAAATTAGACAGTTTAGATGAAATTGAGAAATACGCGCGAGAGTTACTGGCTAAAGGTGCTCAAAACGTCATTATCTCTATGGCTGGGGACGGGGCCCTTCTTATCACACCTGAGGGAGCTTACTTCGCCAAACCTATCAAGGGAACAGTGAAAAATTCTGTTGGAGCTGGTGACTCTATGGTAGCTGGATTTACAGGTGAATTTGTCAAATCAAAAGATGCAATAGAAGCCTTCAAATGGGGAGTTGCTTGTGGCACAGCAACTACTTTCTCAGATGACTTGGCAACAGCGGACTTTATTAAAGAAACTTATGAAAAAGTTGAGGTAGAAAAACGATGAAAATTCAAGACCTATTGAGAAAAAATGTCATGTTGCTGGATTTGCAAGCAACTGAAAAAATAGCTGTCATTGAAGAGATGATTAAAAGCTTGGTAGATCACGGTTATGTGACAGATTTTGAAACCTTTAAAGAAGGCATTTTGGTGCGCGAAGCCTTGACTTCTACTGGATTGGGTGACGGAATTGCTATGCCTCACAGCAAGAACTCTGCTGTCAAAGAAGCGACTGTTCTCTTTGCTAAGTCAAGCAAGGGTGTTGACTATGAGAGTTTGGATGGGCAACCAACAGATCTCTTCTTCATGATTGCTGCTCCAGAAGGTGCCAATGATACTCACTTAGCAGCCTTGGCAGAATTGTCTCAATACTTGATGAAAGATGGTTTCGCTGACAAACTTCGCCAAGTAACATCAGCTGATCAAGTTATTGAACTCTTTAACCAAGCTTCAGAAAAAGCTGAGGAACCTGTTCAAGTACCTGCTAATGAATCTGGCGACTTTATCGTAGCTGTTACAGCTTGTACGACAGGTATTGCCCACACTTACATGGCTCAAGAAGCCCTTCAAAAAGTAGCTGCCGAAATGGGTGTTGGGATCAAGGTTGAAACCAATGGTGCCAGTGGTGTTGGGAATCAATTGACTGCAGAGGACATCCGTAAGGCTAAAGCTGTTATTATCGCTGCGGACAAGGCTGTTGAGATGGATCGTTTCGATGGCAAACCATTGGTTAATCGTCCAGTTGCAGACGGTATTCGTAAGACAGAAGAGTTGATTAACTTGGCTCTTTCAGGAGATGTTGAAATCTACCGTGCTGCTAATGGGGCAAAAGCTATAACAGCGTCTCACGAAAAACAAAGTATCGGTGGTGCTTTCTACAAACACTTGATGAGTGGTGTATCCCAAATGTTGCCATTCGTTATTGGTGGTGGTATCATGATTGCCCTTGCTTTCTTGATTGACGGAGCTTTGGGTGTGCCACAAGATAGTCTTGGCAATCTCGGATCCTATCATGAGCTAGCTTCAATGTTCATGAAAATTGGTGGAGCAGCCTTTGGCTTGATGCTTCCAGTTTTTGCAGGGTATGTTGCCTATTCTATCGCTGAGAAACCAGGTTTGATTGCTGGTTTTGTGGCTGGTGCCATTGCCAAAGAAGGTTTTGCTTTTGGTAAAATCCCTTATGCAGCAGGTGGTGAAGCAACTTCAACTCTTGCAGGTGTCTCATCTGGTTTCCTAGGTGCCCTTGTTGGTGGATTTATCGCAGGTGCCTTGGTTCTAGCTATCAAGAAATACATTAAAGTTCCTCGTTCACTTGAAGGTGCTAAATCAATCCTTCTCTTGCCACTTCTTGGAACAATTTTGACAGGATTTGTCATGCTAGCTGTCAACATTCCAATGGCAGCAATCAACACTGCTATGAATGACTTCCTTGGCGGACTTGGAGGAGGATCAGCTGTCCTTCTCGGTATCGTTCTTGGTGGAATGATGGCTGTCGATATGGGTGGACCTGTCAATAAAGCAGCCTATGTCTTTGGTACAGGTACGCTTGCAGCGACTGTTTCCTCAGGTGGTTCTGTAGCCATGGCAGCAGTTATGGCTGGAGGAATGGTGCCTCCACTTGCTATCTTTGTCGCAACCCTTCTTTTCAAAGATAAATTTAGCAAAGAAGAGCGTAACTCTGGTTTGACAAACATCATCATGGGCTTGTCATTTATCACCGAGGGAGCAATTCCATTTGGTGCAGCCGACCCAGCTCGCGCGATTCCAAGCTTCATCCTTGGTTCTGCAGTGGCAGGCGGACTCGTCGGTCTTGCAGGTATCAAGCTCATGGCACCACACGGAGGAATCTTCGTCATCGCCCTTACTTCAAATGCTCTTCTCTACCTAGTCTTTGTCTTGATTGGAGCAATTGTCAGTGGTGTGGTTTATGGTTACCTACGGAAACCACAAGCATAAAAAGGATTAGAATAGAAAGATTGTACCATTTGGTGCAATCTTTTTCTCTATTCGAAATGGCTGTGAAATATGTTATAATAGAAGAATGGCAAACAAGAATACTACAAAAACAAGACGGAGACCGTCTAAAGCAGAGCTCGAAAGAAAACAGGCTATTCAGAGGATGTTGATTTCCTTAGGGATTGCCTTATTGTTGATCATTGCAGCCCTCAAGCTCGGTGCGGCGGGTATCACCCTTTATAATCTCATTCGACTGGTGGTCGGAAGTTTGGCCTATGTGGCCATTGGTGCCCTCCTCGTTTATCTCTTTCTATTTAAATGGATACGTAAGCAAGAAGGACTTCTGTCAGGATTTCTTTGTATCTTCGCTGGCTTACTCTTAATTTTTGAGGCTTATCTTGTCTGGAAATTTGGCTTGGAGCAGACAGTTCTAAAGGGGACCTTGTCTCAAGTTATGACGGATCTTACTGGTATGCGGGTGACTAGCTTCGCTGGTGGAGGTCTGCTTGGTGTCGGAATTTATATCCCCATAGCATTTCTTTTTTCAAATATCGGCTCTTACTTTATTGGAGTTCTCTTGATTCTAGTTGGGATTCTCCTAGTTAGTCCTTGGTCTATTTATGATGTTGCAGCCTTTATTGGAGCGCAGTTCAGATCCTTCATGGAAAAACAGGAACAGAGAAAACAGGAACGCTTCATCAAGAGAGAAGAAGAGAAGGCTCGCCAAGAAGCTGAAGAAGCAGCAAGAATTCAGAGAGAACTAGAAGAGCAGGATGCGCTGTCGCTTCCTCCTGTAGATCCTGAAACGGGAGAAATCTTATCAGAGGTGCCAGACTACGATCTTCCACTAATTCCTGAAAAAGAATGGAGTGAACCGGAGATTATCCTTCCTCAAGCTGACTTTGAAGTTCCAGATGTGGAAGAAGACTTTGAGGATGAAGAGGTGCAGGTTGATTTTTCTGCTAAGGAAGCCCTCGAATACAAGCTACCAAGCTTGCAACTCTTTGCGCCAGATAAACCCAAAGACCAATCCAAGGAAAAGAAGATTGTTCGAGAAAATATCAAAGTCCTAGAAGAAACCTTTGCTAGCTTCGGTATCAAGGTAACGGTTGAACGAGCTGAAATTGGACCATCAGTTACCAAGTATGAAGTCAAGCCAGCAGTCGGTGTACGGGTCAACCGCATTTCCAATCTGGCAGACGACTTAGCGCTGGCTCTGGCGGCCAAGGACGTTCGGATTGAAGCTCCGATCCCTGGAAAATCCCTAGTTGGAATTGAAGTGCCCAACTCTGAGATTGCGACCGTTTCCTTCCGTGAACTCTGGGAACAGTCTCAAACAAAACCAGAAAATCTCCTTGAAATACCTCTAGGTAAGGCTGTCAATGGAACTGCTCGCACCTTTGACCTTTCCAAAATGCCCCACTTACTTGTTGCAGGTTCAACGGGATCAGGGAAGTCAGTCGCAGTTAACGGGATTATCGCTAGCATTCTGATGAAAGCAAGACCAGACCAGGTCAAGTTTATGATGGTGGATCCAAAGATGGTTGAGCTATCGGTTTACAACGACATTCCTCACCTCTTGATCCCAGTTGTGACCAATCCACGCAAGGCTAGCAAGGCTTTGCAAAAGGTTGTAGATGAGATGGAAAATCGTTACGAACTCTTCGCTAAGGTTGGTGTGCGAAATATCGCTGGTTACAATGCCAAGGTCGAAGAATTCAATGCTCAGTCTGAGTACAAACAAGTACCCCTGCCTTTGATTGTCGTCATTGTGGACGAGTTGGCTGATCTTATGATGGTGGCCAGCAAGGAAGTGGAAGATGCCATCATCCGTCTCGGACAGAAGGCACGTGCTGCAGGGATTCACATGATTCTCGCAACGCAGCGCCCATCGGTTGATGTCATCTCTGGTCTTATCAAGGCCAATGTCCCTTCTCGAGTAGCTTTTGCAGTTTCATCGGGAACAGATTCACGAACCATCTTGGATGAAAATGGGGCTGAAAAACTGCTTGGTCGAGGGGACATGCTCTTTAAACCAATCGATGAAAATCACCCAGTCCGTCTGCAAGGGTCCTTTATCTCGGATGATGATGTTGAACGTATCGTAAACTTCATCAAGGCTCAGGCAGATGCGGACTACGATGATAGCTTTGACCCAGGAGAAGTCTCTGAAAATGAAGGAGAATTTTCTGACGGCGAAACTGATGGCGATCCGCTTTTTGAAGAAGCCAAGGCTCTGGTTATCGAAACGCAGAAAGCCAGTGCTTCTATGATTCAGCGTCGTTTGTCGGTTGGATTTAACCGCGCGACTCGTCTCATGGAGGAACTAGAGATGGCAGGTGTCATCGGTCCAGCTGAAGGAACCAAACCACGAAAAGTATTGCAACAATAGAATAAACATGTGTGAAACTTTCTCTTAAAAAGGAACTATTCTAGCTCCATTTTTGAGAGTTAGTTTCATTTTTTATTGCTTTCCCAAACTCTTATTCAGCAGGGGTTGAAACTGGATTTAGAGTTGTCTAATATTTTGATTATACTTTTACTACTTTTACCTATTAAGCTATTGATTTTTTAAGCTGTTTTTGATATATTGAATTGGAATAGAAAATATTTGTTTAGAAAGTAGTGTTTAAAAATGGAGGAGGTTATTTTTTTAGAGAAATATGCAAACGCTTACTTTTTAAACTAGGAGGAACAAAAATTTATGAATAAAGGATCATTTGAAAAACGTTGTAAATATAGTATTCGGAAATTTTCATTAGGTGTTGCTTCTGTTATGATTGGGGCTGCATTCTTTGGGACAAGTACAGTTCTTGCAGATAGCGTGCAGTCTGGCTCTACGGCGAATTTACCAGCGGATTTAGCTACTGCTCTTGCAACAGCAAAAGAGAATGACGGGCGTGATTTTGAAGCGCCTAAGGTGGGAGAAGACCAAGGGTCTCCAGAAGTTACGGATGGACCTAAGACAGAAGAAGAACTATTAGCACTTGAAAAAGAAAAATCAGCTAGTTCAGATAAGTTACCAGAAGGCTTAGAGGGCAAATTAGATAAGGCTGAAGATAAAGGGAAAGAAGTTGACAAGGATCAATTAGCTAAAGATACTGAGAATCTCGTTCCAGAAGATGTAGCTAAAACCAAGAATGGTGAATTAAACTACGGAGCAACTGTCAAAATCAAGACACCATCAGGTGAAGGTAGTGGGATTGTCATTGGCGAAAATCTGGTTTTAACTGTTTCACATAACTTTATAAAAGACGTTCCAGATGGGAATAATCGCAAGGTCGTTGACAATGATAAGGGGGATGGGGATATATATAGCATTTCCTATCCAGGACTACCAGATGTTAAATTTAGTAAAAAAGACATTATTCACTGGGATCGTGAAGGTTTCCTAAAAGGCTACAAGAATGATTTGGCTCTTGTTCGATTGCGAACAGTTCTGGAAAATGCTCCAGCAGAAGTGACTGAAAAACCTGCAGTGAAAAAGGTTGGAGATAAATTGCATGTCTTTGGTTATCCAACTGGAAAATTATCACCAGTGCTCAATACAACTGTTGAATTAGTTGAATCCTACGGTGAGGGCGTAAAAGGGATCGGTTATCAAGGTAGTCATCCAGGTGCTAGTGGTGGTGGTATCTTTGATACAGAAGGAAAACTCGTCGGTGTTCATCAAAATGGAGTTGTTGGCCAACGTAGTGGTGGTATTCTCTTCTCACCTGCTCAATTGAAATGGATCCAAGATCACATGAAGGGGATTTCAAGTGTTAAACCAGCAGACTTGGAAGAGAAAGAAAAACCAGCCGAAGACAAACCCAAAGAGGACAAACCAGCTGCTAAACCTGAAACACCTGAGAAAGTGACAGCTGAATGGCAAACTGTAGAGAAAAAAGAACAACAGGGAACAGTCACTATCCGAGAAGAAAAAGGTATCCGCTACAATCAACTATCCTCAACTGCTCAAAATGATAACGCAGGCAAACCAGCCCTGTTTGAAAAGAAGGGCTTGACCGTTGATGCCAATGGAAATGCGACTGTCGATTTAACCTTCAAAGAAGATTCTGAAAAGGGTAAATCACGCTTTGGTGTCTTCCTGAAATTTAAAGATACCAATAATAATGTTTTTGTTGGTTATGACAAGGATGGTTGGTTCTGGGAGTATAAATCTCCAACAACTAGCACTTGGTATAGAGGTAGTCGTGTCGCTGCCCCTGAAGCAGGATCAACAAACCGTCTCTCTATCACTCTCAAGTCAGATGGACAGCTAAATGCCAGCAATAACGATGTCAATCTCTTTGACACAGTTACTCTACCAGCTGCGGTCAATGACCATCTTAAAAATGAGAAGAAGATCCTTCTCAAGGCGGGTTCCTATGGCAATGAGCGAACAGTTGTTAGCGTTAAAACTGATAACCAAGAGGGCGTGAAAACAGAGGATACTCCTGCTGAAAAAGAAACAGGAGCTGCGGTTGATGATAGCAAGGTAACTTATGACACTATTCAGTCTAAGGTTCTCAAAGCAGTGATTGACCAAGCCTTCCCACGTATTAAAGAATACAGTTTGAACGGGCATACCTTGCCAGGACAAGTCCAACAATTCAATAAAGTCTTTATCAACAAACACGAAGTCACACCTGAAGTTACCTACAAAAAAATCAACGAGACAACTGCAGAGTACTTGATGAAACTCCGCGATGAGAAAAATCTAATCAATGCGGACATGACGGTTCGTTTGCAGGTTGTGGATAATCAGTTGCACTTTGATGTGACCAAGATTGTCAACCACAATCAAGTTACTCCAGGTCAAAAGATTGACGATGAAAGAAAACTGCTTTCTTCTATTAGTTTCCTTGGCAATGCTTTGGTATCTGTTTCAAGTGACCAAGCTGGTGCTAAGTTTGATGGGGCAACTATGTCAAACAATACCCATGTCAGCGGAGATGATCATATCGATGTAACCAATCCAATGAAAGACTTGGCCAAGGGTTACATGTATGGATTTGTTTCTACAGATAAGCTGGCTGCAGGTGTCTGGAGCAACTCTCAAAACAGCTACGGTGGAGGTTCTTATGACTGGACTCGCTTGACAGCCTACAAGGAAACAGTCGGAAATGCCAACTATGTTGGAATTCATAGTTCTGAATGGCAATGGGAAAAAGCTTATAAGGGCATTGTCTTCCCAGAATACACCAAGGAACTTCCAAGTGCCAAGGTTGTTATCACTGAAGATGCCAACGCCGATAATAAAGTCGATTGGCAGGATGGAGCCATTGCTTATCGTAGCATCATGAACAACCCTCAAGGTTGGGAAAAAGTCAAGGATATCACAGCTTATCGTATCGCGATGAACTTTGGTTCACAAGCACAAAACCCATTCCTCATGACTCTGGATGGTATTAAGAAGATTAATCTTCACACAGATGGTCTAGGACAAGGTGTTCTCCTTAAAGGATATGGTAGCGAAGGTCACGACTCTGGTCACTTGAACTACGCAGATATCGGACAACGTATTGGTGGAGCTAAAGACTTTAAGACCTTGATTGAGAAAGCTAAGAAGTACGGAGCTTATCTTGGTATCCATGTCAACGCTTCTGAAACTTATCCTGAGTCTAAGTACTTCAATGAAAAAATTCTTCGTAAGAATCCAGATGGTAGCTATAGTTATGGTTGGAACTGGCTAGACCAAGGTATCAACATTGATGCGGCTTATGACTTGGCACATGGTCGTTTGGCACGTTGGGAAGATTTGAAGAAAAAACTTGGTGAAGGTCTCGACTTTATCTATGTGGACGTTTGGGGTAATGGTCAATCAGGTGATAACGGTGCCTGGGCTACCCACGTTCTCGCTAAAGAGATAAACAAACAAGGCTGGCGCTTTGCGATTGAGTGGGGCCATGGTGGTGAGTACGATTCTACCTTCCATCATTGGGCAGCTGACTTGACCTATGGTGGCTACACTAATAAAGGGATCAACAGTGCCATCACCCGCTTTATCCGTAACCACCAAAAAGATGCTTGGGTAGGGGACTACAGAAGTTACGGAGGTGCTGCAGACTACCCACTTCTAGGTGGCTACAGCATGAAGGACTTTGAAGGATGGCAAGGACGAAGCGACTACAATGGCTATGTAACCAACCTCTTTGCCCATGACGTCATGACTAAGTACTTCCAACACTTCACTGTAAGTAAATGGGAAAATGGTACACCAGTTACCATGACTGACAACGGTAGCACCTATAAATGGACTCCAGAAATGCGAGTGGAATTGGTAGATGCTGACAATAATAAAGTAGTTGTAACTCGTAAGTCAAATGATGTTAATAGCCCACAATACCGCGAACGTACAGTAACGCTCAACGGACGTGTCATCCAAGATGGTTCAGCTTACTTGACTCCTTGGAACTGGGATGCGAATGGTAAGAAACTTCCTACTGATAAGGAAAAAATGTACTACTTCAATACGCAGACTGGTGCAACAACTTGGACCCTTCCGAGCGATTGGGCAAAGAGCAAGGTTTACCTTTACAAGCTGACTGACCAAGGTAAGACAGAAGAGCAGGAACTAACTGTAAAAGATGGCAAGATTACCCTAGACCTTCTCGCAAATCAACCATACGTTCTCTACCGTTCAAAACAAACCAATCCTGAAATGTCATGGAGCGAAGGTATGCATATCTATGACCAAGGATTTAACAGCGGTACCTTGAAACATTGGACCGTTTCAGGCGATGCTTCTAAGGCAGAAATTGTCAAGTCTCAAGGGGCAAACGATATGCTTCGTATTCAAGGAAACAAAGAAAAGGTCAGCCTTACTCAGAAACTGACTGGCTTGAAACCAAATACTAAGTATGCCGTTTATGTCGGTGTCGATAACCGTAGTAATGCCAAGGCAAGCATCACTGTAAACACTGGTGACAAAGAAGTGACCACTTATACCAATAAGTCTCTCGCTCTCAACTATGTTAAGGCCTACGCCCACAATACACGTCGTGACAATGCTACAGTTGACAATACAAGTTACTTCCAAAACATGTATGCCTTCTTTACAACTGGATCTGACGTATCAAATGTTACTCTTACTTTGAGTCGTGAAGCTGGTGATGAAGCAACTTACTTTGATGAAATTCGTACCTTTGAAAATAATTCAAGTATGTACGGAGAAAACCATGATACAGGTAAAGGCACCTTCAAACAAGACTTTGAAAATGTTGCTCAGGGTATCTTCCCATTCGTAGTGGGCGGTGTCGAAGGTGTTGAAGATAACCGTACTCACTTGTCTGAAAAGCACGATCCATATACACAGCGTGGTTGGAACGGTAAGAAAGTTGATGATGTGATCGATGGAAATTGGTCACTCAAGACCAATGGACTGGTTAGCCGTCGTAACTTGGTTTACCAAACTATCCCACAAAACTTCCGCTTTGAAGCTGGTAAGACCTACCGTGTAACCTTTGATTATGAAGCAGGATCAGATAATACCTACGCCTTTGTAGTTGGTAAGGGAGAATTCCAATCTGGCAGCCGTGGTACGAAAGCAAGCAACTTGGAAATGCATGAGTTGCCAAATACCTGGACGAATTCTAAGAAAGCCAAGAAGGCAACCTTCCTCGTGACAGGTGCAGAAACAGGCGATACTTGGGTAGGTATCTACTCAACAGGTAACGCAAGCAATACTCGTGGCGATTCTGGTGGAAATGCCAACTTCCGCGGTTATAACGACTTCATGATGGACAATCTGCAAATCGAAGAAATTACCCTAACAGGTAAGATGTTGACAGAAAATGCTCTGAAGAACTACTTGCCAACTGTAGCCATGACCAACTACACCAAAGAGTCTATGGATGCTTTGAAAGAGGCGGTCTTTAACCTCAGTCAGGCCGATGATGATATCAGTGTCGAAGAAGCACGTGCAGAGATTGCCAAGATTGAAGCCTTGAAGAATGCCTTGGTTCAAAAGAAAACATCCTTGGTGGCAGAAGACTTTGAAAGTCTCAATGCTCCTGCACAAGCTGGTGAAGGCTTGGAAAATGCCTTTGATGGTAATGTATCTAGTCTATGGCATACATCTTGGAATGGTGGAGATGTAGGCAAGCCTGCAACTATGGTCTTGAAAGAACCTACTGAAATCACAGGGCTTCGCTATGTTCCACGTGGTTCAGGTTCAAACGGTAACTTGCGAGATGTGAAACTGGTTGTCACAGATGAGTCTGGTAAAGAGCATACCTTCACTGCGACTGATTGGCCTGATAATAATAAGCCGAAAGATATTGACTTTGGTAAGACAATCAAGGCTAAGAAGATTGTCCTTACGGGTACCAAGACATATGGAGATGGTGGAGATAAATACCAATCTGCAGCAGAACTTATCTTTACTCGTCCACAAGTAGCAGAAACACCTCTTGACTTGTCAACTTATGAAGCAGCTTTAGCTAAAGCTCAAAAATTGACAGACAAAGAAAATCAAGAGGAAGTAGCTAGCGTTCAGGCAAGCATGAAATATGCGACGGATAACCATCTCTTGACGGAAAGAATGATCGAGTACTTCGCAGACTATCTCAACCAATTACAAGATAAGACTGCTAAACCAGACGCTTCTACAAGCAGCAAAGGTGAAGAGCAACCTCCAGTTCTTGAAGTTCCTGAATATACAGGCCCACTAGGCACGGCAGGAACAGAAGCACCACCTACGGTGGAACTTCCAGAGTACACAGGTCCACTAGGAACGGTAGGAACAGAAGCGGCACCTACAGTGGAGCTTCCAGAGTACACAGGTCCACTAGGCACGGCAGGAACAGAAGCGGCACCTACAGTGGAACTTCCAGAGTACACAGGTCCACTAGGAACGGTAGGAACAGAAGCCGCACCTACAGTGGAACTTCCAGAGTACACAGGTCCACTAGGTACAGTAGGAACAGAAGCGGCACCTACAGTGGATTCGTTGAAAGTAGTAGTAGATAAGACCGGAAATATCGAAATTATCGGAAAAAGTCAGGAACTGGCGGATGTTGATCAAGTAGAAAGTAATTCAGAGACTAACAAGAATTTGTCTGGTAAGAAGTATGATGTATATAACCTTCAACTTAAGAACCAAAAAGGACAAGTGGTTAAATCAAACGGTAATCTTCTTGTTAGATTGCCAGTTTCAGGGGAAGTGGAGGCACTTTATGCTATTACTCCAAGCAAGAACTTGCAAGAACTCGCTTACATTATCCAAGATGGTAAACTTGAATTTACAACAGCAGACTTGACCGCTTACGCTATCGTCTATAAGGCAGCAGGCAATGATACTCCTACAGCTGTTGATGAGAATGTAAATCCTTCTGCTTCTAATAACCAAGAAGAAGAGCAAAAACCTCAAACGGTTGCTGTTGAAGAGAAGGGACAACTTCCTGCTACAGGGGAACAAAACTCAACTGCTCTAGCTTTGTTAGGTGCTCTAGGTTTAATTTTATCAGCTGCTTTCATCAGAAACAGAAAGAGAAACTAAACGATAAAATTCCTTTGGGCAGATGATTTTTGTAAAATCATTTATCCTAAATGACTACAAAAAAATCAGGAACAAACGTTCCTGATTTTTTCTATGATACGAAAAAACCAGCTCTAAGTGCTGGTAAATGTTGAATTTAAGAGCCACCATTACTTGCAGTTGTCCCAGTCTCACTTGTTGGGGTATTTGGTGAGGAAGTATCTTTTTGTTCAATTTTGGATGAGCTGTCCTCCTTTATTTTCTCCTCTTTGCTACTAGAAGTAGAAGGTTGAGTTTCCTCTTTTTGCGGTGTATCTTGGTTTGGAGTTTGTTTTTGCGTAGGGCTATTTGTATCCGTAGGGGATTCCTTTTGAATTTCCCTTACAACAGTTGTTTGGGTCGTTGTCGGTTCTTTTTTGTTATTCTTGTTACTATCCATGGCGTTCATGATGGTGATAGTGGCGGTGATCAGACCAAGGATACTACCGATGGTAGCAATCGTTTTTTGAAAGACAGTAAATCCCTTTTTGATGTGTTCAGTTTTTGGTTTTGAAGTTCGACGATAGTTAGACATGATACTCTCCTTTGATTATGATTTATTATACCTCATTTCTTTAAAAAAATCTTAAAAAAAGAGAAATTGCCCTTTCTTGTCGCAGGTCTCTTTTCGTGATACAATAGAGGGAGTGATTTTAGAAAGCGTGAGAAAACATGATCTACTTTGATAATTCGGCGACAACCAAACCTTATCCCGAAGCTCTAGAGACCTATATGCAGGTCGCTTCGAAAATTCTAGGAAACCCATCCAGCCTCCATCGTTTGGGAGACCAGGCAACACGAGTTTTAGATGCTTCCCGTCAGCAGATTGCAGATTTGATTGGAAAGAAGAGTGATGAAATTTTCTTTACCTCTGGTGGAACAGAAGGGGATAACTGGGTCATCAAGGGTGTGGCCTTTGAAAAAGTCCAGTTTGGCAAGCACATCATCGTATCAGCTATTGAGCATCCAGCAGTCAAGGAGTCAGCCCTCTGGCTGAAAAGTCAAGGTTTTGAGGTGGATATTGCCCCAGTTGATGAGAAGGGATTTGTAGATGTCAAGGCTCTAGCAAGTTTGATTCGATCGGATACGACCCTCGTTTCGGTCATGGCAGTAAACAATGAAATCGGCTCTATCCAGCCTATTCAAGCTATTTCAGAACTTTTAGCTGATAAACCAACCATTTCCTTTCACGTTGATGCAGTTCAAGCACTTGCTAAAATTCCAACTGAAAAGTATCTGACGGATCGAGTGGATTTTGCGACCTTTTCGAGTCATAAGTTCCATGGTGTCAGGGGTGTTGGCTTTGTCTATATCAAGTCTGGTAAGAAGATTACACCTCTATTGACTGGTGGTGGTCAGGAGCGCGATTATCGTTCGACAACCGAAAATGTTGCAGGGATTGCCGCAACTGCCAAGGCTCTCCGTTTGTCTATGGAAAAGCTGGATCTCTTTACCAGCAAGACAGGACAGATGAAATCAGTCATTCGTCAAGCCCTTCTGAACTATACAGATATTTTTGTCTTTTCAGATGAGGAAGACTTTGCCCCTCATATCCTGACTTTCGGGATTAAGGGTGTTCGTGGAGAAGTCGTCGTTCACGCCTTTGAAGACTATGATATTTTTATCTCAACGACCTCTGCTTGCTCATCTAAGGCAGGAAAACCTGCGGGTACCTTGATTGCCATGGGAATGGACAAGGATAAGGCCCAGTCAGCGGTACGCCTCAGCCTAGACCTAGAAAATGATATGAGTCAGGTTGAGCAGTTTTTGACCAAGCTAAAATTAATTTACAATCAAACTAGAAAAGTAAGATGATAGGAGCATTCATGCAGTATTCAGAAATTATGATTCGCTACGGAGAGCTTTCAACCAAGGGAAAAAATCGTATGCGTTTCATCAATAAACTTCGCAATAACATTTCGGACGTTTTGTCCATCTATCCCCAAGTCAAGGTGACCGCTGATCGCGACCGTGCCCATGCTTATCTTAACGGAGCGGATTATACAGCAGTAGCAACATCACTTAAACAAGTCTTTGGGATTCAAAACTTTTCTCCAGTTTACAAAGTAGAAAAGTCTGTCGAAATTCTCAAAGCTGCCGTCCAAGAGATTATGAAAGACATCTACAAGGAAGGCATGACCTTTAAAATCTCTAGTAGACGTAGCGACCATAGCTTTGAATTGGACAGTCGAGAACTCAATCAAACCCTTGGTGGAGCTGTTTTTGAAGCTATTCCAACTATTCAAGCCCAAATGAAAAATCCTGATATCACACTTCAAGTGGAGATTCGTGAGGAAGCGGCTTATCTTTCCTATGAAACCATTCGTGGAGCAGGTGGTTTGCCAGTGGGAACTTCTGGTAAGGGGATGCTTATGTTGTCAGGTGGTATTGACTCACCTGTAGCGGGTTATCTTGCCCTTAAACGTGGGGTAGATATCGAAGCCGTTCACTTTGCTAGTCCACCATATACTAGTCCCGGTGCCCTCAAAAAAGCGCAGGACTTGACTCGTAAATTGACCAAGTTTGGGGGTAATATCCAGTTTATTGAGGTGCCTTTCACTGAAATTCAAGAGGAAATCAAGGCCAAGGCGCCAGAAGCCTATCTCATGACCTTGACGCGTCGTTTTATGATGCGGATTACCGACCGTATCCGTGAAGTGAGAAAGGGTCTGGTCATTATCAATGGGGAAAGTCTTGGTCAGGTGGCAAGCCAGACTTTGGAAAGCATGCAGGCTATCAACGCTGTGACCAACACTCCTATTATTCGCCCTGTGGTTACTATGGACAAGTTGGAAATCATTGACATTGCTCAGGAAATTGATACCTTTGAAATTTCTATCCAGCCTTTTGAGGACTGCTGTACTATTTTTGCGCCTGACCGTCCTAAGACCAATCCTAAGATAGAAAATGCTGAGCAGTATGAAAAACGGATGGATGTTGAAGGTTTGGTTGAGCGGGCAGTGGCAGGGATTATGATTACTAAGATCACACCTCAAGCTGAAAAAGATGAAGTCGATAACTTGATTGATAATCTCCTCTAATCAGAAAAACCAGAAGAATTCAGAAAGTATATATGAAAAAGTTAGTTATTTATCCTTAAAATGGACATTTACTGACTTTTTTTCTATTTTTATGGTATAATGAGATAAAATTTTGAATATAGAGAGTTTTCTGACAATGAATCATTCCTACTTTTACTTAAAAATGAAAGAACACAAACTCAAGGTTCCTTATACAGGAAAAGAGCGTCGTGTGCGTGTTCTTCTGCCTAAGGATTACGAGAAAGACACAGACCGTTTTTACCCTGTTGTCTATTTTCATGACGGGCAAAATGTCTTTTACAGCAAGGAATCCTATATTGGACACTCTTGGAAGATAATCCCAGCTATTAAGCGAAACCCAGACATCAGTCGCATGATTGTTGTTGCTATTGACAATGATGGAATGGGACGGATGAATGAGTATGCGGCTTGGAAGTTCCAAGAATCTCCTATCCCAGGCCAGCAGTTTGGCGGTAAGGGCGTGGAGTATGCTGAGTTTGTCATGGAAGTGGTCAAGCCTTTTATCGATGAGACCTACCGAACCAAAGCTGATCGGCAGCATACGGCTATGATTGGTTCGTCACTAGGAGGCAATATTACCCAGTTTATCGGATTAGAGTACCAAGACCGAATTGGTTGTCTAGGTGTCTTCTCATCTGCTAACTGGCTCCACCAAGAAGCCTTTAACCGCTATATCGAGCGCAAGAAACTGTCGCCTGATCAGCGTATTTTCATCTATGTTGGAACGGAAGAAGCAGATGATACAGACAAGACCTTGATGGCTGGCAATATCAAGCAAGCCTATATCGACTCATCACTTCGCTATTACCATGATTTGATTGCAGGAGGAGTACACTTGGATAATCTTGTTTTGAAAGTTCAGTCTGGTGCTATCCATAGTGAGATCCCTTGGTCGGAAAATTTACCAGACTGTCTTCGTTTTTTTGCAGAGAAATGGTAACTTAGGAAAGGAGAAAGCCAATGCATATTGAACATCTTAGCCACTGGAGTGGCCACCTCAACCGTGAAATGTATCTCAACCGTTATGGACACGCTGGGATTCCAGTCGTGGTTTTTGCTTCATCTGGTGGCAGTCACAATGAATACTATGATTTTGGCATGATTGATGCCTGTGCTTCCTTTATCGAAGAAGGTCGTGTTCAGTTCTTTACCCTATCCAGTGTTGACAGTGAGAGCTGGTTAGCCACTTGGAAAAATGGTCATGACCAAGCAGAGATGCACCGTGCCTACGAACGCTATGTGATTGAGGAGGCCATTCCTTTTATCAAGCATAAGACAGGTTGGTTTGATGGTATGATGACGACAGGTTGCTCGATGGGGGCCTACCATGCACTCAATTTCTTCCTCCAGCATCCGGATGTCTTTACCAAGGTGATTGCTCTCAGTGGTGTTTACGACGCACGTTTCTTTGTCGGTGATTACTACAATGATGATGCTATTTACCAGAACTCGCCAGTAGATTATATTTGGAATCAGAATGACGGCTGGTTTATCGATCGTTACCGTCAGGCGGAGATTGTCGTCTGTACGGGTCTTGGTGCTTGGGAACAAGATGGTCTGCCATCCTTCTACAAGCTCAAAGAAGCCTTTGACCAGAAACAAATTCCAGCCTGGTTTGCGGAATGGGGACACGATGTCGCCCATGACTGGGAATGGTGGCGTAAACAAATGCCCTATTTTCTTGGACACCTGTATCTATAAAAGGAGTTGCCTATGAATTACCTTGTTATTTCTCCCTACTATCCACAAAACTTTCAACAGTTTACTATTGAACTAGCCAATAAAGGTATCACAGTTTTGGGGATTGGTCAAGAACCTTACGAGCAACTGGATGAGCCTTTGCGTAATAGCCTGACCGAGTATTTCCGTGTAGACAATCTTGAGAATATAGATGAAGTCAAGCGTGCAGTAGCTTTTCTTTTCTACAAGCATGGTCCTATCGACCGCATTGAGTCCCACAATGAATACTGGCTTGAGTTGGACGCAACACTTAGAGAACAATTCAATGTCTTTGGTGCCAAACCAGAGGATCTCAAAAAAACCAAGTTTAAGTCTGAGATGAAGAAACTTTTCAAAAAAGCAGGTGTCCCTGTGGTACCTGGAGCTGTTATCCAGACAGAAGCAGATGTCGACCAAGCAGTTGAGACGATTGGCCTACCAATGATTGCTAAACCTGATAATGGAGTGGGAGCAGCAGCCACCTTTAAGCTTGAGACAGAAGACGATATCAATCACTTCAAGCAAGAATGGGACCGTTCAACCGTTTATTTCTTTGAGAAATTTGTCACTTCCAGCGAAATCTGTACCTTTGATGGACTAGTGGATAAGGATGGTCAGATTGTCTTCTCAACAACTTTTGACTATGCCTATACACCACTTGATCTGATGATTTATAAGATGGACAATTCCTACTATGTCCTCAAGGATATGGACCCCAAACTGCGCAAGTATGGTGAGGCCATTGTCAAGGAATTTGGTATGAAAGAACGTTTTTTCCATATTGAGTTCTTCCGTGAAGGGGACGACTATATCGTCATTGAGTACAATAACCGTCCTGCGGGTGGCTTTACCATTGATGTTTATAACTTTGCTCACTCCTTGGACCTCTATCGTGGTTATGCGGCTATTGTAGCAGGAGAAGAGTTTCCAAGATCAGAGTTTGAGCCCCAGTATTGCTTGGCAACTTCACGTCGTGCCAATGTCAACTATGTGTATTCAGAAGAAGACTTGCTTACTAAGTATATCCAACAATTCAAGGTCAAAAAAATTATGCCAGCAGCTTTTGCAGAGCTACAAGGGGATTACCTTTATATGCTAACAACTCCAAGCCGTCAAGAGATGGAGCAGATGATTGCAGACTTTGGTCAACGTCAAGATTAATGAAAAGGATGAAAGGAGTTTGTCTTCTTTTGTCCTTTTCTTAAACATAGGTTAAATAAAGCGTTTTCCAGAGATTCTTTTAGAAAATCGGTTGCTAAAAGGCCTAAAAATTGATAGAATAAGGATTGTCTAAAAAATTTTAAGGAGAATCTATCAAATGGATTTTACATGGGCTATTAAATATGCCACTGAATTTTTGGGAACTGCCATTTTGATCATTCTAGGAAATGGTGCAGTTGCCAACGTTGAACTTAAAGGTACGAAAGGTCACCAAAGTGGCTGGCTCGTTATCGCTGTTGGTTATGGTATGGGGGTTATGATCCCAGCCTTGATGTTCGGTAACGTTTCTGGTAACCACATCAACCCAGCTTTCACTCTTGGACTTGCTGTTAGCGGACTTTTCTCTTGGGATCAAGTACCATTTTACATTCTAGCGCAAGTTTTGGGAGCAATCTTCGGTCAAGCTTTGGTTGTAGCGACTCACCGTCCTTACTACTTGAAAACAGAAAATCCAAACAATATCTTGGGAACCTTCTCAACAATTTCAAGCATCGACCACGGTACAAAAGAATCACGTTTTGCAGCTACTGTTAACGGCTTCCTCAATGAGTTTGTAGGTTCATTTGTTCTTTTCTTTGCAGCACTTGGTTTGACTAAAAACTTCTTCGGTGCTGAGGTTCTTCAATACATGAAACAAATGGCTACTCAAGCTGGACAAACTGTTGATTTAAGTGAATTGGCAGTGAAAGCTCAAGTAGCTCCACATACAGCTGCTGGGATCTCAGTTGCACACTTGGCACTTGGTTTCCTAGTGATGGCCTTGGTAACTTCACTTGGTGGACCTACTGGACCTGGTTTGAACCCAGCTCGTGACTTTGGACCACGTCTTCTTCACGAACTCCTTCCAAAATCAGTTCTTGGTCAACACAAGGGTGATTCAAAATGGTGGTATGCATGGGTTCCAGTTGTAGCTCCAATTGCAGCAGGTATTGCAGCAGTAGCACTATTCAAACTACTTTACCTATAAGAAATGAAACTGGGGAACCCCAGTTTTTTTACTGGAAATTTTTGTAAAAAATTCTGGAATTTAAGTGGAATAGCTTGTAAAAAATCTTAAAATCCTTTAAAATAAAGAGAGTTGGAGGAAGTTATGAATGGAAATCAAATGATACAAATTATTCCGACTTTGAAGGTCAATAACCGAAAATTAAATGAACGATTTTATATTGAAACCTTAGGGATGAAGCCCTTATTAGAAGAATCAGCCTTCCTCTCACTTGGTGACCAAACAGATGTTGAAAAGTTGATACTGGAAGAGGCTCCAAGTATGCGTACTCGGAAAGTTGAAGGGCTAAAAAAACTAGCCAGACTAGTCGTCAAGGTGAAGGATCCATCTGAAATCGAGGCTCTTCTTTCACAGATGAAGTCTCTTCCTCGCCTATTTAAAGGAAGTCGTGGTTATGCTTTTGAGATTATTTCTCCTGAACAGGATGTGATTCTTGTTCATGCGGAAAATCATATTAAAGATTTGGTTCCACTGGAAACTGTTCCTGAATTTTCTTCAAATACAAGTATAAGATATTTGAGTCAATTTGAGATTTCTATGGAGTTGCGCTTACCTGAGGGGACGGAGAGTATACTTGCTCCTGAAAAAGTGGGTACAGTTATCACATTTACTCAAGGGGAAGGGCCAGATTTGGCTGTTGAAAACAATGTTACTTGGGACTTGTCTATGCTGAAATTTTTGGTAAAGGATCTAGATTTAACTAGTCTTCGTCAGAAATTTGAAGGCACAGACTATTTTATTCCAAAGTCTGAAAAATTCTTCCTTGGTAAAGATACCAATAATATCGAATTGTGGTTTGAAGAAGCATGAAGTGGACAAAAATTCTAAGAAAAATAGAAGAACAAATCGAGGCAGGGGTCTATCCCGGGGCCTCTTTTGCGTATTTTAAGGACGGAGAATGGAGAGAATCCTACCTAGGCTTGAGTGATCCTGAGAAAGGATTAAAAACAGAGTTAGGGCTGGTCTACGACCTGGCCAGTGTGAGTAAGGTCGTGGGAGTAGGGACAGTCTTTACCTTCTTGTGGCAGCAAGGCAAATTAGATATTGATCGACCAGTGACGGATTTTTTTCCTGAATGTGATTACCCAGATATTTCTATTCGTCAACTCTTGACCCACGCAACAGACTTGGACCCCTTTATTCCCAATAGGGACCAGTTAGGTGCTGAGGAATTAAGAGAAGCCATGTTTTATCTGAATAGACGCAGTCAGCCTGCTTTTCTATACTCGGATGTTCATTTTTTACTCTTGGGCTTTCTTTTGGAGAAAATCTTTGAACAAGACTTGGATCAGATTATAAAAGAACAAGTTTTGAACCCATGGGGGATGAAGGAAACCATGTTTGGCCCTGTTGAGCTTGCTGTACCGACAGTGAGGGGAAGAGAGGCAGGCAGTATTCACGATCCCAAAGCTCGTCTTTTGGGAAAACATGCTGGAAGTGCTGGTTTATTTTCAACTGTTAAGGATTTGCAAATCTTTCTGGAACATTACTTGAAAGATGATTTTGCTGAAAACTTAAGCCGAAATTTTTCTCCCTTAGATGATAAGGAGCGTTCGCTAGCTTGGAATCTGGAGGGAGCCTGGCTTGACCATACGGGCTATACAGGTACTTTCATCATGTGGAATCAAGAGAAACAGGAAGCTGCTATCTTTTTATCCAATCGAACGTATGAGAAGGATGAACGTGCTCAGTGGATAGTCGATCGAAACCAAGTCATGGATATGATTCGTAGGGAAAGGTAGAGGGAAAGCATGTCAAAAACCGTAAAAGGAACTCTCTTTACAGTAGTTGCAGGGATTGCTTGGGGCTTGTCTGGAACCAGTGGCCAATACCTGATGGCACACGGGATTTCCGCTCTAGTCTTGACTAATCTGCGGCTCATTATTGCAGGATTGGCCCTGGTATTTTTAACTTATGCGACCGCAAAGGATAAACTCCTTGCTTTTTTAAAAGACAGAAAAAGCCTTTTCTCTCTCTTGTTATTTGCCTTGTTTGGACTTTTCTTAAACCAGTTTGCCTATCTTTCTGCCATTCAGGAGACCAATGCTGGAACGGCGACGGTTCTCCAGTATGTATGTCCTGTTGGGATCTTGATTTATACCTGTATCAAGGACAAGGTAGCACCGACTCTGGCAGAGATTATTTCAATTGGTTTAGCAATTGGAGGAACTTTTCTTATTGCAACGCATGGGGAACTTGACCAGTTGTCGGTCACACCTGCTGGTCTTTTCTGGGGACTCTTTTCTGCCTTGACCTATGCCCTCTATATCATCCTTCCCATTGCTTTGATTAAGAAATGGGGGAGTATCTTGGTGATTGGTGTGGGCATGGTTATTTCTGGTGTGGTGGCTCTTCCTTTCACAGGAGTTTTGCGGGCCAGTATACCGACCAGTTTGGATTTTCTCTTTGCATTTGCTGGCATTATCATCATCGGAACGGTCTTTGCCTACACAGCTTTCTTAAAAGGAGCCAGTCTAATAGGACCTGTTAAGTCTAGTTTATTGGCTTCTATAGAGCCAATCTCAGCTGTTTTCTTTGCCTTTCTGATTATGAAGGAGCAATTCTATGCGATTGATTTTGTTGGTATGGCCATGATTTTGCTTGCAGTCACTATCATTTCTTTGAAAGATTTGTTGCTAGAAAATAAACGGAAGGTTGAATGAGAAACGAGTTACTCGTAAAAAGTGGTTGGTTTGAATATCCTATCGAAATACTGATTGCGGATAAGGAATGGGAGTGGAATTTTATAAAATTTTAAGTTTCTTTTCTTACAATAAACCAATCTTTAACTGCTAGAAGGAGGAGATATGAAAATTTTACAAAGCATTCACCCAACTAAGCCCCTGCGCTACTTGAGATGGTTTGATATTCTGATTATTACAGTTCTAATGTTTGGCCAGTTTATCATTCGGTCAACGGAGCTCTTTTTAGCAAGTATGTTTCCGACAGGTCTGTCAACTACAATGGATACGGTAAGTAATACTGTCGGCGAGGGAGTAGGCTATTCGAGCAACTTCACCTTGCAAGTGATACTTCTGACCTTGACCTTTCTTTACCTTTTGATTCGAAATTATGACTTCAAACAACTTCCCATTCGTTGGACCTGGTCCCTTCTCTTTTGGGTTCCTTTTATATTTGCCATTGTGGGATTGTTTGGAGACCTGGTGACGACACTAACTGGTGAATACAATTACTTAAATCCAGCTCTTTTTGCCCACATAGATTCCATGGAAATTATACGGAAATTCCTAGCGCTTAGTCCGATGGCAATTGCCTATGCCTTGCTAAATGGCTTCTATGAAGAGTTTTTCTTTCTAGGATTATTGACTTCAGTGAAAGAAAAGCACAAGTGGTGGGTTTTGCTTTATTCTACCATCATTCGGATTTCTTTTCACACTTATCAAGGACTGGTGTGGGCACTGGTTATTGGTGTCGTTTATGGCTTATTCTATTACTTCTTATACAAGTATAAATTCAAAAATCTCTTGCCATTTTTCCTCATGCATGCTCTAGCAGATATGTTTGGTTCTAGCCTCATGTATCTCTTGATTGCGTGGGGAGCATAAGAAAAAAACTCCGTTCAATGTACCGCACCACAAAAGTAAGATTCTTCTGTCTAACTTTTTGGGGGCAGTACATTGCAACGGGATTTTCTTTATTCCAGAATTAGTAAATCATCTTTAACAGCAAACGGATCTTTCTCATTGATACGATCGTAAAACATGATTCCGTTTAGATGATCAATTTCATGTTGGACAACGATGGAGTTGTAGCCTTTGAGCTTGATACGATGTTTTTCGCCGTCCTTGTCAAAGTAATCGACAGTGACGCGGGCATGGCGGACAACGTAGCCTGGCACGTTACGGTCAACAGATAGGCAACCTTCTCCTTCGCCAAGAGCAGCGTCCTGAACAGAGTGGGAGACGATTTTTGGATTGTACATAATAGCTTGCAAATCGTAGGCTTCCTGAGGAGTTTCACCTTCTTCCACAATATTAGGCACTAAAACAGCAATAATACGTTTTGAGATATCCAGCTGGGGAGCAGCAAGTCCAACACCACCACGAAGTCCCATTTTCTCAGCCATAACAGGATCCTGAGAATGTTTGAGGAATTGCATCATTTTTTCACCTAGGATGATTTCCTGATCAGATAGTGGGAAAGTGACCTCCTCAGCAACTGCGCGAAGAGTCGGATTCCCCTCGCGGATAATATCTTTCATATCAATTAAATGAGCAGCTTTTGTAATACGTTCTATAGCAGACATTTTCTCTCCTTTCATTACCTCTACATGATAACACAAAATAGGTTAGAAAGAAAGTCGTAGAAGTTCCTAAAAAATAATATAATAAACGCTATTCCCCTTTTGTCTGTGGTATAATAAAAGAAAAGACTTGCAGTAAAAGCAAGGGGGGAATAAAGATGGAAAAGCGACAAAATAGACGGCCTCATGGTCCTCTTTATGGATTGTTGAAGGCTAGTATTAGTTTCTTTAGGAGATATAAATCTTGGACCAATGCCCAGTTTATTACAGTGTTGTTGCTGGCAGTTGTCTTGTCCATGGGGCTGAACTTGTTAGTTCGAGCAGTACAAGGCAACAAGGGAACGAATCCAGTTGATTCTGCAAGTACTTCTAGTCAATTCAAGGAAAATGATTCTGATGAAAAGACAGCCCGTATCATGGCAAATGGTGACCTTCTCTATCATATCCCTATCTACCGAACAGCTCTAAAAGAAGGTGGGACCTATGATTTTCATGAAAATTTTGAGTATGTGAAGCCCTGGCTCAAGCAAGCGGATTTGGTGATTGGTGATTTTGAAGGAACTGTGAACAAGGATCACTATTTGGCAGGTTATCCTCTTTTTAATGCACCTGGTGAGGTAATGGATGCGATTAAGGAGGCAGGCTATCAGGTTTTAGACTTGGCCCACAATCATATCCTCGATTCTCAGATAGAGGGAGTTGTTTCAACGGCAGAGGCTATTGAAAAGGCAGGGATGACGCCTATCGGAGTTTACACAAAGAAACCACGGGACGAGTCTCCCCTTGTTATCAAGGAAGTCAACGGTATCAAGGTAGCTCTCTTGGCCTATTCCTATGGCTTTAATGGCATTGAGCAGTATATTTCTCAAGAGGACTATAATCGCTATCTTTCTGACTTAGACGAAGAAAAGATGAAGGCGGAAATCGAGCGTGCAGAGAAAGAAGCGGATATCACTGTTGTTATGCCTCAGATGGGAATTGAGTACCAGCTAGAACCGACGGAAGAACAAAAAACACTGTACCACAAGATGGTGGACTGGGGAGCTGATATTATCTTTGGAGGGCACCCTCACGTAGTTGAACCATCTGAAACGGTTGAAAAAGATGGAGATAAAAAACTGATTATCTATTCCATGGGAAATTTCCTCTCAAACCAGCGTATTGAAACCATGCAAGATGAGGAAAATGCCAGGTGGACAGAGCGCGGTGTTCTCATGGATGTGACCATTAAGAAAAAAGATGGAAAAACAAGGATTGAAACTGCCAAAGCGCATCCGACTTGGGTCAATCGAACTCCAAAAGGAACTTATTCACCAGAAGGCTATCCGCTCTTCCTCTATCAGACCTATATCCTAGAGGACTTCATTGAGGGGGGTAGTTACCGTGACAAGTTGGATGAGGCGACCAAGGAACGAATTGACACAGCTTATAAAGAAATGAATGAACATGTAGGGTTGAAGTGGTAGAAACTCGCCCTAAAGGAGACGAGATGACGATTAAATTGATTGCAACAGATATGGATGGGACCTTGCTGGATCCAAGAGGCCAGCTGGACTTGCCACGTTTAGAAAAGATTTTAGACCAATTAGATGAACGAGGTATCCGTTTTGTCATTGCGACAGGAAATGAAGTCCATCGGATGAGACAATTGCTTAAACATTTGGCGAGTCGAGTAGTCCTGATTGTTGCTAACGGTGCTCGGATATTTGAGTACGATACCTTACTTCAGGCTCAGACCTGGGATGATGCTATGGTTGACAAGGCTCTCCTTCATTTTAAAGGAAGAGAGTGTCGAGATCAGTTCGTCGTCACCAGTATGAATGGGAGTTTTGTCAAGGAAGGAACTATTTTTACAGACCTAGAAAAATTTATGACTCCAGAGATGATTGAAAAACTTTACCAAAGGACCAATTTTGTGGATGAGCTAAACTCAGACCTCTTTGGAGGAGTACTAAAGATGAGTATGGTCGTTGGAGAGGAACGTTCTAGTTCTGTTTTGCAGGAAATCAATGACCTCTTTGATGGTCGTGTAAGAGCTGTTTCTAGCGGTTATGGCTGTATTGATATCCTGCAGGCTGGTGTTCACAAGGCTTGGGGATTGGAAGAATTACTCAAGCGTTGGAATTTGAAATCAGAACAAATCATGGCTTTTGGTGATAGCGAAAATGATGTTGAGATGCTGGAGATGGCTGGAATTTCCTATGCTATGGAAAATGCTGATGATGAGGTCAAGGCAGTTGCAACTGCCTTAGCTCCAGCTAACAGCCAAGGAGGCGTCTATCAAGTCCTAGAAAATTGGTTAGAGAAAGAGGGATAAGGTGGCAGTACAGTTATTAGAAAATTGGCTCCTAAAAGAGCAGGCAAAAATTCAAACCAAGTATCGTGAATTGAATCAAATCTCTGTCCTAGAGCCAGATATCATCTTTATTGGTGATTCGATAGTTGAGTATTACCCTCTTCAAGAGTTACTTGGGACTGCAAAAACGATCGTCAATCGTGGCATCCGAGGCTACCAGACAGGACTGTTACTAGATAACCTTGATGCCCATCTTTGTGGTGATGCTGTCGATCAAATTGTTCTCTTAATTGGGACAAACGATATCGGAAAAGATATTCCTATGAATGATGCTTTGGATAATCTTGAAGGTGTGATTCAATCGCTTAACCGAGATTATCCACTGTCACAAATAAAGCTCCTTTCGGTTCTGCCGGTCAATGAAGGAGAAGAATACAAGCAGACAGTATATATTCGTACCAATGAAAAGATTAGAAAATGGAATCAGGCCTATGAGGCTCTAGCCTCCGCCTATATGCAAGTAGACTTTGTACCGATTTATGATAGTTTGACAGATACAGAGGGACAACTTAAATCAGCCTATACAACGGATGGTCTCCATCTAAGTGTAGCAGGTTATCAAGCCCTATCAGATGCTTTGAAAATGTATCTTTTCTAAAGAATAGGCTTGATTTTGCATTTTTTATGAAGATAGGTTATAATAGTTCTATAATCTTGGGGTCGTTACGGATTCGACAGGCATTATGAGGCATATTTTGCAACCCGTGTGGCGACGTAAACGCTCAGTTAAATATAACTGCAAAAAATAACACTTCTTACGCTCTAGCTGCCTAAAAACCAGCAGGCGTGACCTGATTTGGATTGCTCGTGTTCAATGACAGGTCTTATGATTAGCGAGATACGATTAAGCCTTGTCTAGTGGTTTGATAAGAGATTGATAGACTCGCAGTTCCTAGGCTTGAGTTATGTGTCGAGGAGCTGTTAAAACAATACATAACCTATGGTTGTAGACAAATATGTTGGCAGATGTTTGGACGTGGGTTCGACTCCCACCGGCTCCATTTTGAACAGGAATACAGTGTAATTTTTTAAAATTGTATCCTTTGTTGTATCCTATTTATTTTAGTGTGTTTTTGGAGAATTACTCAAGAGGCTGAAGAGGACGGTTTGCTAAATCGTTAGGTCGGGTAACCGGCGCGGGGGTTCGAATCCCCCATTCTCCGTTAGATGAACCCGGTGTTTTTCTAAGTAACTCTACCTGGAGGTGGTCTCCAAGAGTAAGTTTTCATAAAGAGGTGAAACTGAAAAAGATTAAGTTACTAAGTATCTTAGCACTTTCAACAGTTGTCTTGGGTGCATGTTCTGCATTGTCTAAACAGTCATCTGAAGCTTCTTCTGATAACAAGGAGAAAACAGAACAAGTTGAGAAGAAGGATGAAACAGCAGAAGTTAAAGAGAAAGTCACAAAAGATGCTGAAATTCTCTTAGATTCAATGCTTACTAGTGACTCTGCCCGATTCAAGAAAATTTATGGCGACACTTATGAAAAATGGACTGAAGCAGTGTTTGCAGTGCAAACAAGTGAAAAAATTAAAGAAGAAGGTCTTTCTCCTGCATCTACCTACTCAGTACAATGGCACAAAGATTTTCCTGTAGAAACACCAGAAGAAACCATTTCAGGTTTCTTGAAAATGAGACGTAGATTATACCAAGATATTGGTTCTTATTCAGTTAAAGATGTGAAGGTAGATGAATCCGGTAATACAGCAACTGTTACTTTTAACTCTAAAAAGTTGCACTCTAAGGGATTGGCTTCATCTACAAGGGAAGTTCTTACGACTCTAATTGGAGGCATTGACAACTTAGGTAAGTACAACCAATCCGGTTCAGATGTTGACATCAAGCGTTATCAAACATTAATCTCTTACTGGATTTTCGAACACCTTTTCAAGAAAGATTTCACTATCTATAGCGACGTAGATCCAAATCTAGCTCATACACCTTTTACTACTGGGGATTTTGATACAGAAATCAAATTAACCAAGAACAAGGATGGCAACTGGGTCATTTCTCAAGAAGATTATCGTACTTTAGCAACTGAATTGATTGACAATACAGAAGGATATGACAAAATTGTCCGCAATAATTCTCCAAAGTCTAAAGATAAAACTACGGACAAATCCTCAGATAAAAAAGATAAAAGTAATATCTAACCTTTGATTTAAGAGTAAAGCAAGTAGTTCTATGACAGACTACTTGTTTTTAGATTTCAATGACAGTGGAAGTGAGTGACTCACAACTAAACTCGAGGGAGAATCACCTTGCTTCTCTTTTTCTTGACATTGAAAACGATGACCATATTAGATTTAAATTTTTGAAGTTTTAATATCTAAAAACTCACTTCTTTCACATTTGTAATGTTTGCTGATTACTTTTAATGTAACTCAGGACAGGGAATTCAAGAGTATTAGTGACGTAAGCTTTATTTTAAATATTCGATTTAGAGCAAGCAAATTCTCTTCTGTACAAACCAAAGAAATCTGTCTTCTCTCTTTTCTTGGAAGTAGAAAAATGCATGGTAATTGATTTGAAATCATCAGGTGAATAAAATATTGATGTTTGTCTCTTCTCAACTGATTAAATATGTGGTATTCTTAAGATATCTCATAGAAGCCTTACGAGTGAGTTGATTGAATAACTATCATCATAAGGAGGGTGGAATTTGTTTGATAGACAGAAAAATCTATGATATTTTTAGTATTTTTACTCATTAGAGATATTATTGAGGCATTTTAGCCTAAAATCAAAGGAGACAGGGATGTACATTAGATTGGACAATAAGGAGCCCGAGAAAGCGCAAGAAATCGCGAATCAAATTCGTGCTTATAATAGTTCTAAACGAGAAGAGGCTGAAAGCGAGCCACTGAACCTTTATGTTGAAGACGAAAAGGGCAATCTCATGGCAGGCTTAGTAGCTGAGACTTTCGGAAATTGGTTGGAAATCGAATATTTGTTTGTGAAAGAAGAATTGCGTGGACAAGGAATCGGTTCAAAACTATTGCAGCAAGCAGAAAATGAAGCCAAGAATCGAAATTGTTGTTTTGCATTTGTGAATACTTACCAGTTTCAAGCACCAGACTTTTACCAGAAACATGGCTACAAGGAAGTTTTTACCTTGCAAGACTATCCCTACACAGGGAAAAGATACTATTACCAAAAGGATTTGTGATCTAGACTTATTTCCTTTGAAGAGGAGCTTAGCTAAGTATCAAAAAAGAACGAATACTCTCTATCATGTAAGAGGATAGAGAGTTTTTTTTGTTAATAAAATATTACAAAATGACATTTATATATTGCATTAAGTTAGATATATGGTATAATGTTTTTAAAAAGAAGCGCAACTTTTTAAAAATGTGAAGGAGGACGCTAGTGGCTAAAAATTTAAAATTAAAATTAGCTCGGGTGGAGCGTGATTTAACACAAGGGGATTTGGCAGAGGCTGTTGGTGTTACTAGGCAGACTATAGGCTTGATAGAAGCTGGGAAATATAATCCTAGTCTCTCCCTCTGCCAGTCCATTTGCAGATGCTTAGGCAAAACTTTAGATCAATTATTTTGGGAGGAAGAAGATGAAAAATAGATTTTTTTATTATCAATTATTAGACGAAAGAGAAGAACAACTGATGAATAAAGCGGGGGCTGAAAGTTTCTATATCTCTATAGCTTTCTTGCTTTTATCTTATATGATTACAGTATTAGCACCAAGTCTTTTTAATCCGAGAATGATTCTCATCATTATCATTATTGGAACTTCTTACTTTTTCGGCCGTGCTCGAGATTTGGGTGTGAACTACTATAGTCGTTTTCATTTTACGATTGTAGGGTGTTTGCTGGTAACTCTCGTTATTACAACTCTTTTGATGTTGCAGAATTATCAATTCAATATCGAAATTTATCAGCACAATCCTCTGAACGTTAAATACTTGTCTGCTTGGGTGATTACTTATCTGATTTACCTTCCTTGGGTTTTTATCGGCAATCTAGGCCTTAAAAGTTATGGCGAATGGGCTCAAAAAAAGTTTGAGCGAGATATGGATGAACTGGAGAGTGGAGAATAGTTTGTTAGCTTTTTATCAATATCGATAAAATGTGTTATAATAGTACTAATTTATCGGATGGTGTGAAAGTGGTAGGATACTTTCATACCCTTGTAAAGTAGGAAGAAGGAAAACAGATGTATCCAGATGATAGTTTGACATTGCACACGGACTTGTACCAGATCAACATGATGCAAGTTTACTTTAACCAAGGAATTCACAATAAAAAGGCGGTCTTTGAGGTTTACTTCCGCCAGCAACCGTTTAACAACGGTTATGCGGTTTTTGCTGGTTTGGAAAGAATTGTACATTATCTTGAAGATTTGCGCTTTTCAGATAGCGATATTGACTACTTGGAGTCGCTTGGATATCATGGAGAATTCTTGGACTACCTCCGCAATCTCAAGTTGAAGTTGACGGTTCGTTCCGCTCAGGAAGGGGATTTGGTTTTTGCTAATGAGCCGATTGTGCAGGTGGAGGGCCCTCTAGCCCAATGTCAATTGGTCGAAACGGCTCTCTTAAACATCGTTAACTTTCAAACCTTGATAGCGACCAAGGCAGCACGTATTCGTTCGGTCATTGAAGATGAACCCTTGATGGAATTTGGGACACGTCGCGCGCAAGAAATGGATGCGGCTATCTGGGGAACACGCGCAGCGGTGATTGGCGGTGCCAACGGAACCAGCAATGTGCGAGCAGGAAAGCTCTTTGGCATTCCGGTCCTAGGAACCCACGCCCATGCCTTGGTACAGGTTTATGGAAACGACTATGAGGCCTTTAAGGCTTATGCTTCAACCCATCGTGACTGTGTCTTTCTAGTAGATACTTATGATACGCTTCGCATCGGTGTGCCAGCTGCCATTCAGGTTGCTCGTGAACTGGGAGACAAGATTAACTTTAAGGGTGTTCGTATCGACTCTGGGGATATTGCCTATATTTCCAAGAAAGTTCGTCAACAGTTGGATGAGGCTGGATACCCAGATGCCAAAATTTACGCTTCCAATGATCTCGATGAAAATACCATCCTTAACCTCAAAATGCAACACGCTAAAATTGATGTCTGGGGTGTCGGAACCAAGCTGATTACAGCCTATGATCAGCCTGCTCTTGGCGCAGTTTATAAGATTGTGGCCATCGAAGATGAAAATGGTCATATGCGCAATACCATCAAGCTTTCAAGCAATGCTGAAAAAGTGTCGACACCAGGTAAGAAGCAAGTATGGCGCATTACCAGTCGTGAAAAAGGCAAGTCAGAAGGTGACTACATCACCTATG
>CAUSRF010000003.1:0-50382 GCA_963534275.1 uncultured Streptococcus sp. | reverse complement strand
AACTGCGAGGTGACGATCAAGCCCTTCACTTTGTTCCCAATCGTAATATCACTGTCGTCAGCAATCTATCTCGTACTGAATAGGCCGGCTATTTTAGCAGATTTGTGGTACAATAGAAGGAGTTTGGTAAAGGAGAAAATATGTTTGTAGAAAAGCAGTTGGGCAATGGATGTACTTGGATTAACCTAGATGTGGGAAAATTGAAAAAACTAGAAGATCTCTCTGAAATCTATGGATTGGACAAGGAAACCATCGAATACGCACTGGATAGAAATGAGCGTGCCCACATGGACTATCACCGCGAAAGTGGAACCGTCACCTTTATCTACAATGTATTGGATTTGAAGAAGGACAAGGAATACTATGAAGCCTTTCCTATGACCTTTATCGTGGAACATCATCGCTTGATTACGATTAGCAATAAGAAAAATGCCTATGTGATTGATCAGATGACTCGTTATTTAGAGAGTCATGACATGCTTTCTATCTACAAATTTCTCTTTGCTAGTCTGGAAATCATCAGCAATGCCTACTATCCTGTCATCGAGCAGATGGACAAGAGTAAGGATGAGGTCAATGGCCTCTTGCGCCAGCGAACAACCAAGAAAAACCTCTTTGCCCTTTCAGACTTGGAGACTGGTATGGTCTATCTGACAGCGGCTGCCAAGCAGAATCGCATGTTGCTAGAACATATCCAAGGACATGCCCTTTATCGCAGTTTTAACGAGGTTGAGAGAGAACAGTTTGATGATGCCATGATTGAGGCTCATCAGCTGGTATCCATGACAGACTTGATTTCTCAAGTTCTCCAACAACTATCAGCCTCTTACAACAACATTCTGAATAATAACCTGAATGATAACTTGACAACCTTGACCATCATTTCAGTCTTGCTAGCTGTTTTGGCAGTAGTGACGGGCTTTTTCGGGATGAATGTTCCCCTCCCCTTCACAGACGAGCCCTATGCTTGGGTCTACATCAGCTTGGCTAGTGTGATCTTATGGCTGGTTTTGTCATTGATTTTAAGAAAAATTGCGAAAAATAGTTAAGAAAAGGAGTCAGAATGGCGATTGAAAACTATATGCCAGATTTTGCTGTGGAAGCAGTCTATGATCTGACAGTTCCAAGTCTGCAGGCGCACGGAATAAAGGCTGTTTTGGTCGATTTGGACAATACGCTCATTGCTTGGAACAACCCTGATGGGACGCCAGAGATGAAGCAATGGCTACATGACCTTCGGGATGCAGGTATTCGCATCATCGTGGTCTCAAATAATACCAAAAAACGGGTCCAACGTGCAGTTGAGAAATTTGGAATTGATTACGTTTATTGGGCCTTGAAACCTTTCACATTTGGAATAGACCGTGCCATGAAAGAATTCCACTATAAGAAAAATGAAGTGGTCATGGTCGGCGATCAGCTTATGACAGATATACGAGCAGCCCACCGTGCAGGTATTCGCTCAATCTTAGTCAAACCCTTGGTCCAACATGACTCTATTAAGACACAGATTAACCGAGCTCGTGAGCGTCGTGTCATGAAGCAAATTACTGAAAAGTACGGACCGATTACATATAAAAAAGGAATCTAACTATGGAAGAAATTCTCTGTATTGGTTGTGGAGCAACCATTCAGACGACAGACAAGGCTGGTCTTGGATTTACTCCCCAATCGGCACTCGAAAAAGGTTTGGAGACAGGGGAAGTCTATTGCCAACGTTGTTTCCGTCTCCGTCACTACAATGAAATCACAGATGTCCAGTTGACGGATGATGATTTCCTCAAGCTCTTGCACGAGGTAGGAGACAGTGACGCCTTGGTAGTCAATGTCATTGATATCTTTGACTTTAATGGTTCTGTCATCCCAGGCTTGCCACGCTTTGTATCGGGCAATGATGTTCTCTTGGTCGGAAATAAAAAAGATATCCTGCCCAAGTCTGTTAAACCGGGCAAGATTAGCCAGTGGCTTATGGAACGTGCCCACGAAGAAGGACTTCGTCCAGTAGATGTCGTCCTAACTTCGGCGCAAAATAAACATGCCATCAAGGAAGTCATTGACAAAATCGAGCATTACCGTAAGGGACGCGATGTCTATGTCGTTGGGGTAACCAATGTTGGAAAATCAACCCTTATCAATGCCATTATCCAAGAAATCACGGGTGACCAGAATGTCATTACGACTTCGCGCTTCCCAGGGACAACCTTGGACAAGATTGAGATTCCGCTTGACGACGGATCTTATATCTATGATACACCGGGGATTATCCACCGTCACCAGATGGCCCACTACTTGACGGCCAAAAACCTCAAGTATGTCAGTCCTAAAAAGGAAATCAAGCCCAAAACCTATCAGCTCAATCCTGAACAAACCCTATTTTTAGGTGGTCTCGGACGCTTTGACTTTATTGCAGGAGAAAAGCAAGGTTTTACAGCCTTCTTTGATAATGAACTCAAACTCCACCGTACCAAACTTGAAGGGGCTAGTGCTTTCTACAACAAGCACCTGGGAACCCTTTTGACGCCACCAAATAGCAAGGAAAAAGAAGACTTTCCAAAACTAGTCCAGCATGTATTTACCATCAAGGACAAGACTGACCTAGTCATCTCAGGACTCGGTTGGATTCGTGTAACAGGAAGCGCTAAAGTCGCCGTCTGGGCACCAGAAGGCGTCGCAGTCGTCACACGAAAAGCAATTATTTAAACACAGAAAGGAAAGGGTTGTCTTTATTAAGGCGAGCGTTGCGAGCCCGTAGAGAATACTTTTCGCCGTGGTGTCAGTTGGTACAAGTGATTGTACCAACTGCGGAAAATTTGAGACCTTAGGCTCAAATTTTAGTCATGAAAGTCCAAAGGACTTTGCTGACGTCCGTCACCACTTCAGAAAAGTATAAAAAGAAACTCTCTTAAAGGAATTATGTCATTAACATCAAAACAACGTGCCTTCCTCAACAGCCAGGCACACACCCTCAAACCCATCATCCAAATCGGAAAAAACGGACTCAATAATCAAATCAAAACCAGCGTTCGTCAGGCACTGGATGCCCGCGAATTGATCAAGGTTACTCTCTTGCAAAACACAGATGAAAACATCCACGAAGTAGCTGAAATCTTGGAAGAAGAAATCGGTGTGGATACAGTCCAAAAAATCGGACGTATCTTGATTTTGTATAAACAATCAAGCAAGAAAGAAAATCGTAAGATTTCTAAAAAAGTCAAAGAAATCTAAGAATGATACTCCCAAAACTGTTTTTACAGAAGACTAAAGGAGATTAGCCTATGGCAATCGAATTATTGACTCCCTTTACCAAGGTAGAGTTGGAGCCAGAAATCAAGGAGAAAAAACGCAAGCAAGTCGGGATTCTAGGGGGAAATTTTAACCCCGTTCACAATGCCCATCTTATTGTTGCGGACCAAGTACGACAACAGTTGGGACTGGATCAGGTCTTGCTTATGCCCGAATACCAACCACCTCATGTAGATAAAAAAGAAACCATCCCTGAGCACCATCGTCTCAAGATGCTTGAATTGGCGATTGAGGGGATTGAAGGCCTAGCTATTGAAACCATTGAGCTAGAGCGCAAGGGCATTTCCTACACCTACGACACCATGAAGATTTTGACAGAGCAACATCCAGATACGGATTATTACTTCATTATCGGAGCTGATATGGTGGATTATCTGCCCAAGTGGTACCGAATTGATGAGCTGGTTGACATGGTTCAGTTTGTGGGGGTTCAGCGCCCACGCTACAAGGCAGGGACTTCCTATCCAGTCATCTGGGTGGATGTACCCCTCATGGATATCTCATCCAGCATGGTGCGTGACTTCCTTGCCCAAGGTCGGAAACCCAACTTTCTCCTACCTCAGCCAGTGCTAGACTACATCGAGAAGGAGGGGCTCTACTGATGGCCTATCAAGACTATGTCAACTGTTCACGTGAGGCTTTGTTGGAAAAAATGGCAGAGCTTCTACCTGAAAAACGCTTAACCCATTGCTTGGGTGTGGAGCGTGCAGCCATAGAACTGGCTCAGCGCTTTGGTGTGGATAGTGAGAAAGCAGGTCTAGCAGGTCTTCTCCACGACTATGCCAAGAAGCTGTCAGATCAGGAATTTCTAAACTTGATTGACCGTTATCAGCTAGACCCTGACCTCAAAAACTGGGGCAATAATGTCTGGCATGGCATGGTTGGCATCTACAAGATTCAGGAAGATTTGAATTTACAAGATCCTGAAATCCTGCGAGCCATTGAAATCCATACAGTCGGGGCGGGTCAGATGACTGACCTAGATAAGGTTATCTATGTAGCAGACTACATCGAGCACAATCGTGCCTTCCCTGGAGTGGAGCAGGCGCGTGAGATTGCAAGTTTGTCGCTCAATAAGGCAGTAGCATATGAAACAGCTCGCACTGTCGAGCATTTGGCTCATCAGGGATTTCCCATCTATCCCCAAACCCTTGAAACCTATAACGCCTATGTGCACTATTTGAAAGAGGACTAAATGAACGAAAAAGAATTACTAGAACTAGTCGTGAAAGCGGCTGATGAGAAACGTGCGGAGGATATCCTTGCACTTGATGTACAAGATTTGACCAGCGTGACAGACTACTTTGTTATCACTAGCTCGATGAATAGCCGTCAGTTGGACGCAATCGCTGATAACATTCGTGAAAAAGTAGCAGAAGCTGGTGTTAAAGGTAGCCATGTCGAAGGCGATGCAGCAGGAGGCTGGGTCTTGCTAGACCTCGGTGGGGTCGTGGTGCATATCTTCTCAGAAGAAATGCGTGCCCACTATAACCTTGAAAAACTATGGCATGAGGCGGATTCTGTAGACATTTCAGAAGCCTTGGCATAGGAGATGAACTCAGTTGCAGTCAACTGGGTTTCTTTGCTTATTTTAAAAGAAATTGATGGAAAGGTAAGAGTGTGGTGTTTGGTTCATTTCAGAACTGAACACGAGCTAAAAGCTGTGAGAAAAGAGTAACTTCCCTTGTATCTGATGATACGGCAGAAAGCTTCCTATTTTCTCTTTGCTTTTAACGCTCTTTATATTTTAGAAAGGATTAGAACCCGTCCTGTAATTCTCGGAAAATAGACAGCCTTCCTTGGAGCTCGGCTCCATCGTCAGGCTCCTAATTTTCTATCGAATTACGGGCGGACTTGGTATCATGTTTTATGGCGACTTATGAAACCTTTGCGGCTGTTTACGATGCTGTGATGGACGATAGTTTATACGATAAATGGACGGATTTTTCTCTGCGTCATTTGCCTAAGACCAAGGAGAGAAAGAAGCTTTTGGAATTGGCTTGTGGAACAGGTATCCAGTCTGTCCGCTTTTCTCAGGCTGGCTTTGATGTGACAGGACTTGATTTGAGTACAGATATGCTGAAAATTGCTGAGAAGAGAGCGACTTTAGCCAAGCAAAAGATTGATTTTATTGAAGGCAATATGCTGGATTTATCCAAGGCTGGTAAGTACGACTTTGTTACGTGTTACTCGGACTCTATCTGCTACATGCAGGATGAGGTGGAGGTAGGAGACGTCTTTAAGGAAGTCTATAATGCCCTCAATGAAGACGGTGTTTTTATCTTTGATGTGCACTCGACCTACCAGACAGATGAGGTTTTTCCTGGTTATTCTTACCATGAAAATGCGGAAGATTTCGCCATGCTCTGGGATACCTATGAGGATGCGGCGCCTCACTCCATCGTGCATGAGTTGACCTTTTTTATCAAGGAGGCTGACGGTTCCTTTAGTCGTCACGATGAAGTGCATGAGGAGCGGACTTATGAGGTTTTGACCTATGATATTTTGCTGGAACAAGCTGGCTTCAAGTCTTTCAAACTCTATGCGGACTTTGAGGACAAGGAACCGACAGAAAACAGTAGACGTTGGTTTTTTGTCGCACAGAAGTAGGAGATTTCTATGAGCATCACAGGTATTATCGCGGAGTTCAATCCTTTTCATAATGGGCACAAATACCTGCTGGATCAGGCAGAGGGGCTGAAAATTGTTGCCATGTCTGGAAATTTCATGCAACGAGGAGAGCCGACTATCGTGGACAAGTGGACACGGACTCAGATGGCACTGGAAAATGGCGCAGACTTGGTCGTGGAATTGCCTTTTTTAGTCAGTGTTCAGGCAGCGGATTTCTTTGGACAAGGAGCAGTAGATATCTTGGCTCGGTTGGGCATTGATAGCCTCGCTTTTGGGACAGAAGAAGTTCTGGATTACCAGAAAATCGCTGACTTATACACAGAGCAAGGTAGAGAGATGGAGAATTTTGTGGAAAATTTGCCTGATTCTCTCTCCTATCCTCAGAAAACCCAAGCCATGTGGAAGGAATTTGCGGGTCTTGATTTTTCAGGCAATACGCCCAATCATGTCCTTGCTCTGGCCTATGCAAAGGCAGTTGCAGGACGCAACATCAAGCTTGAGCCCATTCAGCGTCAGGGAGCTGGTTACCATTCTGTGGACAAGAATGTAGACTTTGCCTCGGCGACAGCCCTCCGTCAGCACCAAATAGACCAAGATTTCTTAGAACGCTTTATGCCTTCTGTTGCTCTCTTTGAGCAAGCCAGTAAGGTGAGCTGGGATGACTATTTTCCCTTGCTCCGCTATCAAATCTTGTCAAATCCAGACCTAACCACCATCTATCAGGTCAATCAAGAAATGGCTGTGCGCATCAAGGATTCTATCAAAACAGCCCAGTCTGTTGACGAATTGGTCGAGGCGGTTGCCACCAAGCGTTACACCAAAGCGCGTGTCAGACGCCTCTTGACCTATATCCTAGTGCAGGCCAGAGAAAGCGACTTGCCAGAAGCCATCCATGTTCTTGGATTTACAGAAAAAGGCAGACAACACCTCAAGTCTCTGAAAGAGCAGGTTCATCTACTTAGCCGAATTGGGAAAGAACCTTGGGATGCCATGACCCAAAAGGCAGACCAGATTTACCGACTGGGAACTCCCAATCTCTCAGAGCAGAATTTCGGCAGAGTGCCTATCAAAATCGAATCAAACTAAGTCTACTGAAAGGTAGGCTTTTTGAAATTTTCCGAATAAATAGATAGAAAAGAAAAATCTTGTACGAGTTCCTGACAATTTTTTTCTTTTCGTGTATAATAGTGGAAAAGAGGTAAAACGAGGTATGGTTATGGAAGCAGTTCTTTACTCAACATTCCGAAATCATTTAAAGGACTACATGAAGAAGGTAAACGATGAGTTTGAGCCTTTGACGGTGGTCAATAAAAATCCAGATGAGGACATTGTAGTTCTTTCAAAGAGCGAGTGGGATAGTATTCAAGAAACCTTGAGAATCGCTCAAAACAAGGAGCTATCTGACAAGGTCTTGCGAGGAATGGCTCAAGTCCGTGCTGGAAGCACACAAGTCCATGTGATTGAGGAGTGAGAAATGCTACTCAAGTTTACAGAAGATGCCTGGGCAGATTATTGCTACTGGCAAACTCAGGACAAGAAAACGTTAAAAAGAATCAACATGCTAATCAAGGATATTCATCGCGATCCCTTTACAGGAATTGGTAAACCAGAACCACTCAAGTATGACTACCAAGGAACTTGGTCGCGTCGTATTGATGCAGAAAATCGCTTGATTTATATGATGGATGGAGATAGCGTGGCTTTCTTGTCCTTCAAAGATTATTACTAAGTCTACTGAAAGGTAGGCTTTTTTATTTTAGAAATTTTAGCTAATAAATTAAAGATAAAGTTTTTTGGCAAATGACAGATTTCCTAAGTTAAGAAATCAGTAAAAACTATTAGTATAATAACTAGATTATTGTCCTTTGAATCCGCTTTATAACTCTTATTTTGTGGTATAATCATGATGATATAGATTAAAAGGGGTATATATGAAAAATATAATGACGAGGATTCTTAATTTTTTTCTGAATTTTAAACGGCTACTGAAATATCCATTTCAAAGGTCATCATGGAGTAGTAATGTTAGAGTTGTTGAGTGGTACAAAATATTTATAGCCAGTATATGGGTACTGTATCTTGCACTTGAGATTGAACAATTTAAACGCTTTGCCTTACCTATATATAAATTTATATCTAATTATAATTTTTTAAAAGATATTATTTCGATTTTGTATGTGAATCGTGTAATAATATTGTTAGCACTGACCATACCAACAATACTATTTTGGTTTTTAGACATAATTTTTAAAAAGGTTAGTTATAAAAAACTGGATGCAAATCTATTTCCAGGATATTACTCGTATGACTATCCTTATCAAACTCATCTGGTGGAGTTTTTAAATAGTCCAGACTCTATTCATAATGTCTTCTGGCTAGATGGTTCTTGGGGGAGTGGGAAAACATTTTTTATAAAGACGTTTTTTGAAAATCAAATTTACAAAAAGAAAGAAATCTACTATATTTCCTGCTTTGGGATAAAAACAAGAGAGCAAGCCGAGAAAATATTGATTAATGAGATAGAAAAACAATCCATACTCGGAAATTTGGACTTTATTCCACTTGTTGGAGGAGTTTTTAAATGGTTCTTTAAAATAGTTGGAACGGATTTGATGAAGCGAGATTCTATCGTTATTTTTGATGATTTTGAACGGGTTTCATATGCAGAAACATCAGATAACCCCTCAGATTACAATGATTTATTGGGTTATATTGACTATCTTTCTGAAAATAAAAAACTTAAAATTATTGTAATTTTAAATAGTGAGGAAATTAAGTCAACAAAGAAAAATCTTATTGATAACAAATTTAAGCTGAATCAACATCAAATGGTATCTACAGAAGGAGTTATAGATAAAATTTTGAAAAAGAGTAAATTGAGAGATAATAAGCTTGGGGAAATTTTATCACTAATTTATAAAATTTATTATGGAAATATAGATGAGAGAGTTGTACAATATAAAAATAAAGATTCAAAAGTTAAAAAGCCAAGTTTAAGAGAGTTCCAGAAATCATTAGAAGAACTTTCAAATATAATTGAGAGTGATAGGCTTCTACCATATTCTAGTGGAAAGATATCAAATTATATCGTTGATTGCATGAATGGACGCATGGGAACTGATAGTATTCTAGTATCATTTTTTGAATTTTTTGATGGTATTTATGAAATAGATGAGTATGACCAGTCCTATGAGTTAGACGCATATTTTCATTTTGAAACGTTAGAGAAGATTGTAGGTTTAAGTTTTTTGGATTCTTTGCCTACTTCAGAGAAGGATATATATTTTTATTTTAATTACGTTCGTAGACCTATATATTATTTTCAATTGTTATCATGTTTATGGGAAATGGGGCTAAGGAATCTATTTATATCAAAAACAGGCCACAAAATATATTATGATGATCATGACATACTTTGTGGCCGAACAAAGAGCTGTTTAGTTGAAATTTATTATGATATTTTAAATGATAGACTAAAAAATAATTATCAAGTTGTTAACATATATGAACTGGAAGATGCGAAATGTCAGAACTTTATAAAAAAATGCCTACCTTTGGAATTAAGAGGGCAAATTACAATTAATAATATTCCATTAGAAAAATTAATACAAGAGAGCTTTGAAATAGATGGTTCTTTGTCTAAATTTCAATAGAAACTCTTCAATTTGGGTTTGTGAAAATCGGTTTTTTATGATAGAATATTAAAGAATGTATGTCATTCGATAAACAAATTTAATGAGGTAAAAACATGGAAATCATGACAATTGCGATTGTTGTTTTTGCCGTCATCATTGGTTTAGTCATTGGATATGTCAGCATCTCAGTCAAGATGAAATCATCACAAGAGGCTGCAGAGTTGATGCTTTTAAATGCTGAACAAGAAGCAACTAATTTACGAGGACAAGCTGAGCGCGAAGCGGATTTATTGCTAAATGAAGCCAAGAGCGAAAGCAAGTCTCTTAAAAAAGAAGCACTATTGGAGGCCAAAGAGGAAGCCAGAAAATACCGTGAAGAAGTGGACGCTGAATTTAAGTCAGAACGTCAGGAGCTCAAGCAAATTGAAAGTCGTTTGACGGAGAGAGCTGCGAGCCTTGACCGCAAAGACGACAATTTGACGAACAAAGAAAAAACACTTGAACAAAAAGAACAAAGTATTTCTGATAGAGCAAAAAACCTTGATGCACGTGAAGAGCAATTAGAGGAAGTCGAAAGACAAAAAGAAGCTGAACTTGAACGTATCGGTTCCCTTTCCCAAGCTGAGGCTCGAGATATTATCTTGGCTCAGACAGAGGAAAACTTGACTAAGGAAATTGCTAGCCGCATTCGTGAGGCTGAGCAAGAGGTCAAGGAACGTTCAGACAAGATTGCTAAAGATATCTTGGTGCAGGCTATGCAGCGTATCGCTGGTGATTATGTAGCAGAGTCAACAAACTCTACAGTTCATCTACCAGATGATACCATGAAGGGACGCATTATCGGTCGTGAAGGACGTAATATTCGTACCTTTGAAAGTTTGACAGGGGTCGATGTCATCATCGACGACACGCCAGAAGTGGTAACCTTGTCAGGATTTGATCCGATTCGTCGTGAAATTGCTCGTATGACCATGGAAATGTTGCTTAAAGATGGCCGTATCCACCCAGCTCGTATCGAGGAGTTGGTGGAGAAAAACCGTCAGGAGATTGACAACAAAATCCGTGAATACGGTGAGGCTGCTGCCTATGAAATTGGTGCGCCAAACCTTCATCCAGACTTGATGAAGATCATGGGACGCTTGCAGTTCCGTACTTCTTATGGACAAAATGTCTTGCGTCATTCGATTGAGGTTGCTAAGTTATCTGGTATCATTGCGAGTGAACTTGGTGAAAATGCAGCTCTTGCCCGTCGTGCTGGCTTCCTTCATGACATCGGGAAAGCCATTGACCGCGAGGTTGAAGGTAGCCACGTTGAGATTGGTACGGAGTTGGCTCGTAAGTACAAGGAACACCCAGTTGTGGTGAATACGATTGCTAGCCACCACGGTGATGTCGAACCCGAAAGCGTCATTGCAGTGATCGTTGCTGCAGCAGATGCCTTGAGTGCAGCGCGTCCAGGTGCTCGTAGTGAATCTCTTGAAAGCTATATCAAGCGTCTCCATGATTTGGAAGAAATCGCCAATGGCTTTGAAGGCGTGCAAAATAGCTTTGCCCTTCAAGCAGGACGTGAGATCCGTATCATGGTTAATCCAGGACAAATCAAAGACGACAAAGTCACAATCTTGGCTCACAAAGTTCGTGAGAAAATTGAAAATAATCTCGATTACCCAGGAAATATCAAGGTAACCGTAATCCGCGAACTTCGTGCAGTAGATTATGCTAAATAAATAAGAAAGAGCAGTTGAAATATTACTGCTTTTTTGTTACACTAGATAGAAAGACTGTAGGAGGATAACTGACCTTATCATCAGTATCCGAGAGAAATTTCATTTTATTTCACAGACTAACTAAAGGAGACATAATGGCAGACCGAGGCTTGCTAATCGTTTTTTCTGGTCCTTCAGGAGTTGGGAAAGGAACGGTTAGAAGAGAGATTTTTGAGAGTTCTGAGAATCAATTTCAATATTCTGTATCGATGACGACACGTGCGCAACGTCCTGGTGAAGTGGACGGGGTGGACTATTTCTTCCGTACTCGTGAAGAGTTTGAAGAGCTGATCCGTCAAGGTCAGATGTTGGAATATGCAGAATATGTCGGTAACTACTATGGAACTCCTCTTACTTATGTCAATGAAACTCTGGATAAGGGAATCGATGTCTTTCTTGAGATTGAAGTCCAAGGAGCTCTTCAGGTTAAGAAAAAGGTCCCAGACGCTGTCTTTATCTTTCTAACGCCACCAGATTTGGATGAATTGCAAGATCGTTTGGTAGGTCGTGGAACAGATAGTGCAGAAGTGATTGCCCAACGAATCGAAAAAGCCAAGGAAGAAATTGCTCTCATGCGTGAGTATGATTATGCCATTGTCAACGATCAGGTGCCCCTCGCTGCTGAACGTGTTAAGCGTGTGATCGAAGCAGAACACTTCCGTGTGGACCGTGTCATTGGTCACTACCAGGAGATGTTGCCAAAATCTCCAACTACTCGATAAACTATAGGAAACAGGTACAAGCAAATGATGTTAAAACCCTCTATCGATACCTTGCTTGACAAGGTACCATCAAAATATTCACTCGTAATCTTGGAAGCAAAACGTGCCCACGAACTAGAAGCAGGTGCGCCAGCTACTCAAGAGTTTAAGTCTGAAAAATCAACTCTTCGCGCTTTGGAAGAAATCGAGTCAGGAAACGTTACGATTCACCCAGATCCAGAAGGAAAACGTGAAGCGGTTCGTCTCCGTATCGAAGAAGAAAAACGCCGCAGAGAAGAAGAAGAAAAGAAAATCAAAGAGCAGATCGCTAAAGAAAAAGAAGATGGTGAAAAAATTTAAGGTTGGGGGGACTCAATCTTATTTTTTCTATTGCAAGAATTTGCTGACAAGAAGGAGGTGAGAAGATGGCTATCGCAAAGATTATCGTGGATGTTCCCTTGATGCAGACGGACCAGCCCTATAGCTACAAGGTCCCAGAGGAATTTGTAGACATGCTGGAAGTCGGCATGCGGGTCCACGTACCCTTCGGCAAGGGCAATCGTTTGATCCAAGGGATTGTGTTGGGCTTGGAGTTCCAGTTGGATGAAGAAGTGGCAGATCAGGACTTGAAAGAGATTGCAGAAGTCCTAGACTTTACGCCCGTCTTGACCCAGGAGCAACTCTGGCTGGCTGAGGAGCTACGTAAGTCTGTCTTTTCTTACAAGATTTCCATTCTAAAAGCCATGCTTCCAGGATTTTTAAACTCCAGTTATGATAAGATTCTCTATCCTCTAGAAGGCCTAAGTCAGGCAGACAAAGAACGCTTGTTTGGTTCAGAAGATTCGCTAGCCTTTTCATCTCTAGATTTAGCAAAGCAGGCAGAAATGATGCGCTTGACCAGAAAAGGTCTGCTCCGCTTAGAATACCAGGCTGTCGATCAGAAGAAGGTCAAGACCCAGTCTTGGTATGAGGTCCATATTGAGCAGTTAGAAGGTATTGAGATTTCTGCGCGTGCTAAGAAAAAGGCAGAGCTAAGAGACTATTTGCTTGCTCATGCGGGAAGTGCTCCTCTGGCTAACTTGTTAGAGTCCTATTCGAGAGACCAAGTCAACTTCTTTGTGGAGCAAGGAGCTCTAACCCTAGTTCAAAAGGAAGTGCAACGCTCGGCTGCTTATTTCGAAGGCATTGAAGCAAGCACACCTTTGGAGCTGAACCCAGAGCAAAGACAAGCTCGCGATGCCGTGGTTAGTGCTATTGGCAGTCAGCAACCTCCTTTCCTCCTTCAAGGGATTACAGGAAGTGGGAAGACCGAGGTTTACTTGCAGATTATACAAGGAGCCTTGGACAAGGGCAAGACGGCCATTTTGCTGGTACCTGAGATTTCCCTAACTCCGCAGATGACAGAGCGTTTCATTGCTCGTTTTGGTGAGAAAGTCGCGATTCTCCACTCAGGCCTGTCCAATGGTGAAAAGTACGACGAATGGCGCAAGGTCGAACGTGGCGATGCTCAAGTTGTGGTTGGCGCCAGATCGGCTATCTTTGCTCCACTAAAAAATCTCGGTGTCATGATCATCGATGAAGAGCATGAAGCTAGCTATAAACAAGACAGCAATCCGCGTTATCATGCTAGAGAGGTCGCCATTCTACGGGCCCTGTACAATCAAGCAGCTCTGGTCCTTGGTTCAGCGACACCGAGCTTAGAGAGCCGAGCGCGGGCTGGAAAAGGTGTCTATCAACACTTACGTCTGACCCAACGGGCCAATCCTTTAGCTACGATTCCTGAGGTTCAAGTGATTGATTTTCGGGACTATATCGGACAGAATGAGACGTCAAACTTTACGCCACCTTTGCTAGAAGCTATCCAAGACCGCCTAGATAAAAAAGAACAGGTAGTCCTCATGCTCAACCGTCGGGGTTATTCTAGCTTTGTTATGTGTCGGGAGTGTGGAACGGTGGATACTTGTCCCAACTGTGACATTTCTCTAACCTTGCACATGGATACCAAGACCATGAATTGCCATTACTGTGGCTTTTCTAAGGGAATTCCTCATGTCTGTCCCAACTGTCAGAGTCGCAGTATTCGTTACTATGGGACGGGGACTCAGAAGGCTTATGACGAGCTAGCAGAGCTTTTTCCTCAGGCCCGCATTCTGCGGATGGATGTAGATACGACCCGTAAGAAAGGTAGTCATCAAGCTCTTCTTGACCAGTTTGGGCGAGGGGAAGCGGATATCTTGCTGGGAACTCAGATGATTGCTAAGGGCTTGGATTTTCCAAATGTTACCTTGGTCGGAGTTCTTAATGCAGATACGGCCTTGAATTTACCTGATTTCCGTTCTTCTGAGAGAACCTTCCAACTCTTAACTCAGGTGGCTGGTCGGGCAGGTCGTGCGGAAAAGGCTGGGCAGGTCTTGATCCAGTCTTACAATCCGGAACACTATGCCATTCGTTTTGCAAAAGATCAGGACTATGAAGGTTTTTATGCCTATGAAATGAGTATCAGGCGCCAACTCGGCTATCCACCTTATTATTTCACGATTGGGATTACCCTCTCTCACAAGAAAGAAGAAGAGGTTGTCAAACGTGCCTATGAAGTCATGGGGATCTTGCGATCTGGTTTATCGGAAACTAGTAAAATCCTTGGACCGACGCCAAAACCCATTGCCCGTACCCACAACCTTTATCATTACCAGATTTTGATTAAATACCGTTTAGAAGATGAGCTGGGTCCAACCCTCAATCAGGTCTTGGCCTTGACTCAAGAACGTGAAAATAGCGAGCTTCGTCTCAGCATTGACCACGAACCGCAACAATTTTTATAAGAAGGAGAAGAAATGACAAAACTAATCTTTATGGGGACTCCCGATTTTTCAGCAACAGTTTTGAAGGGCTTGTTATCAGATGACCGTTACGAGGTTCTAGCTGTTGTGACTCAGCCAGACCGCGCTGTCGGCCGAAAAAAAGTGATCCAAGAAACCCCAGTCAAGCAAGCAGCCAAAGAAGCAGGTCTTCCTATCTACCAACCTGAAAAATTATCTGGAAGTCCAGAGCTGGAAGCTATTATGAAGCTAGGAGCAGATGGGATTGTGACCGCTGCTTTTGGGCAGTTTCTCCCAAGTAAACTTCTTGATAGCATGGACTTTGCGGTCAACGTTCATGCCTCCCTTCTTCCCAAACACCGTGGTGGAGCTCCCATTCATTATGCCCTGATTCAAGGGGATGAGGAAGCTGGTGTGACTATCATGGAAATGGTCAAGGAAATGGATGCAGGAGACATGATTTCCCGCCGCAGTATTCCCATCTCAGATGAGGACAATGTCGGGACCTTGTTTGAAAAATTGGCGATTGTAGGTCGTGATTTACTCTTGGATACTTTGCCTGCCTATATTGCTGGGGAGATTAAACCTGTGCCTCAGGATTCAAGTTTGGTCACTTTCTCGCCAAATATCAAGCCAGAGGAAGAAAAACTGGATTGGACTAAAACCAATCGTCAACTCTTTAACCAAATCCGTGGGATGAATCCTTGGCCCGTTGCCCATACTTTTCTCAAAGGCGACCGCTTCAAGATTTATGAAGCCCTCCCAGTAGAAGGTCAGGGAAATCCAGGTGAGATCCTCTCTATTGGCAAGAAGGAATTGATCGTTGCAACGGCAGACGGAGCTCTATCTCTCAAGCAAGTGCAGCCAGCAGGTAAGCCTAAGATGGACATTGCTTCCTTCCTCAACGGAGTTGGACGGACATTGACTGTAGGAGAACGATTTGGTGACTAAAGTAGAAACGGCTAGAAATCTAGCTCTAGCAGTGCTAGAGGATGTTTTTGTCAACCAAGCATATTCCAATATTGCTTTAAATAAACACCTCAAAGGCAGTCAACTCTCAGCAGCAGACAAGGGTTTGGTGACAGAGATTGTTTACGGAACGGTAGCCCGCAAACTCACCTTAGAATGGTATCTGTCCCACTTTATCCAAGACCGAGATAAGCTAGATAACTGGCTCTATGTTCTTCTTCTCATGAGCGCCTATCAACTCTGTTATCTGGACAAGGTGCCTGACCATGCTGTGGTCAATGAAGCAGTGAAACTAGCCAAAGCCCGTAAAAAAGGCAGTGAAAAATTGGTCAACGCAGTCCTTCGTCGTATCTTGCGAGAAGGCTGGCCAGATATTGAAACTATCAAACGCAAAAACAAGCGTGATTCCATTGCTTATTCTCTCCCAGTTTGGCTCGTGTCTAAGCTCAAGGAAGAATACGGCGAAGAGCGAGCCCAAGCCATTTTTGAAAGTCTTTTGGTGCGAAATAAGGCCAGTATTCGGGTGACCGACTTGAGCCGAAAAGAGGAAATCAAGACCGTGTTAGAGGCGAGTGATTCACCTTTGGCCGCTTCTGGTTTGGTAAAGGAGCAGGGACACTTTGCGGGACATGATTTGTTTTTAGAGGGTGCTATTACCATCCAAGACGAGTCCAGTCAACTGGTTGCTCCGACTCTTGATCTACAAGGGGATGAAGAGGTCCTAGATGCCTGTGCCGCTCCGGGTGGGAAAACAGCCCATATGGCTTCTTACCTCACATCTGGAAGGGTTACGGCTTTGGATCTTTATGATCACAAGTTGGACTTGATCCAAGAAAACGCCCAACGTTTGGGTGTGGCGGATCGGGTTCAGACACAAAAATTGGACGCCAGAAAAGTACATGAATTTTTCGGTCGGGACTCATTTGACAAGATTTTAGTAGATGCTCCTTGTTCTGGAATTGGACTTTTGCGCCGCAAACCAGATATCAAATACAACAAAGAAACAGCGGATTTCGCATCATTACAGCAAATTCAGCTGGAAATATTAGGTAATGTTTGTCAAACCTTACGAAAAGGTGGTATAATAACGTATAGTACCTGTACTATTGTCTCAGAGGAGAACTTTCAAGTTGTTGAAGCTTTTTTAGAAAGTCATCCAGAGTTTGAACAGGTAAAACTAGAACACGAATGCAAGGATATCTTGAAAGATGGCTGCATCTTGATCACCCCTGAACTATACGGAAGTGATGGATTCTTCATTAGCCAATTTCGCAAGATATCAGATTAGGAAGGAACTGACACAATGGAAATAGCATTATTAACAGATGTTGGTCAGAAACGAACAAATAACCAAGACTATGTCAATCACTTTGTCAACCGAGCAGGACGCACCATGATCATCTTGGCTGATGGGATGGGAGGACACCGTGCAGGAAATATCGCTAGTGAGATGGCGGTAACAGACCTAGGCGTGGCTTGGGTTGATACCCAAATTGACACGGTCAATGAAGTTCGTGAATGGTTTGCCCACTACCTAGAAATTGAAAATCAAAAAATTCATCAACTTGGTCGCGATGAGGCTTATAAAGGAATGGGGACAACCCTTGAAGCAGTAGCCATTATTGGAAATCAGGCCATCTATGCTCACATCGGAGATTCTCGTATTGGTTTGATTCGTGGTGAAGAGTATCATCAGTTGACGAGTGATCATTCCTTGGTTAATGCTTTGTTGAAAGCTGGCCAATTGACCCCAGAAGAAGCTGAAACACACCCACAGAAAAACATCATTACTCAATCTATCGGACAAAAAGATGAAATTCAACCAGATTTTGGTATGGTTAGCCTAGAGCCGGGAGACTATCTCTTGCTCAATAGTGATGGTTTGACTAATATGATTTCAGGTAGTGAGATTTACGATATTGTAACCAGTGATATTTCCTTGGAAGACAAAGTGGCAACCTTAATTCGTTTTGCCAACAATGCAGGTGGTTTAGATAATATTACAGTTGCCCTTGTTTACATGAACGAGGAGGCTATAGAATGATCCAAATCGGCAAAATCTTTGCCGGACGGTATCGGATTCTAAAACAGATTGGTCGAGGAGGCATGGCAGATGTCTATTTGGCCAAGGATTTGATCTTGGATGGGGAAGAGGTAGCTGTCAAGGTCCTGAGGACCAACTACCAAACTGACCCAATAGCTGTAGCGCGCTTTCAGAGAGAAGCGAGAGCTATGGCAGATCTAGACCATCCTCATATCGTTCGGATAACAGATATCGGTGAAGAAGACGGTCAACAATACCTAGCGATGGAGTATGTGGCTGGCCTTGACCTTAAACGATATATCAAAGAAAATTACCCTCTTTCAAATGAGGAAGCAGTTCGTATTATGGGACAGATTCTCTTGGCTATGCGTTTAGCACATGCTCGCGGGATCGTTCACAGAGATTTGAAACCTCAAAATATCCTTTTGACCCCAGATGGTACTGCCAAGGTCACGGACTTTGGGATTGCAGTAGCCTTTGCAGAGACCAGTCTGACTCAGACCAATTCTATGCTAGGATCTGTTCATTACCTGTCACCTGAGCAAGCGCGTGGCTCAAAAGCGACTTTCCAGAGTGATATCTATGCCATGGGGATTATTTTCTATGAAATGCTGACTGGTCATATCCCTTACGATGGGGATAGTGCGGTTACGATTGCTCTCCAGCATTTTCAAAAACCACTACCATCAGTCATTGCTGAAAATCCATCTGTACCTCAGGCTTTAGAAAATGTCGTTATCAAGGCAACCGCTAAGAAGCTATCGGATCGCTATCAGTCGGTTTCAGAAATGTATGTGGACTTGTCAACTAGCTTGTCCTATAATCGTCGAAATGAACCTAAACTGGTCTTTGATGATGACAATAAGGCGGATACCAAAACCTTGCCAAAGGTTTCGCAAAGCACTCTAACTTCTATCCCTAAAACTCAGGTGCAAGAAGAACGCCCATCAGTAAGAAAACCAACTCAAGAAATTTCAAATCAGGCGTCTGTACAAAAGCCAGCTAAAAAACGGAAGTTTAAGGCTCGCTATATGATTATACTAGCTAGTCTATTGTTAGTTGCAGCTTCTCTCATTTGGATTTTTTCTAAAACTCCGGCAACGATTGCCATTCCTGACGTGGCTGGACAAACCGTTGCAGAGGCCAAAGAAACCCTTAAAAAGTCCAATTTTGAAGTAGGCGAGGAAAAATCAGAGGCCAGTGAGACGGTGGCTGAAGACCGAGTCATTCGAACAGATCCAGAAGCTGGAAGTGGCCGAAAAGAGGGAAGCAAGGTAAATCTAATCGTTTCATCAGGCAAGCAATCCTTCCAGCTGAGTAACTATGTGGGACGTAAGTCCTCGGATGTTATTGCAAAACTCAAAGAGAAAAAGGTTCCGGAAAATCTCATCAAGATTGAGGAAGAGGAATCTAGCGAGGGCGAAGAGGGAACTGTTTTAAGGCAAACACCAGCTGCAGGAAGTACTTATGATTTGACCAAGGCAACCAGTATTGTTTTGACGGTTGCTAAGAAAGTGACCAGCGTTTCGATGCCAAGTTATATTGGATCAAGTCTCGAATTTACTAAGAACAATTTGATTCAAATTGTTGGTGTAAAAGAAGCTAATATCGAAGTTGTGGAAGTATCGACTGCTCCTGAAGGAACTACTGCAGGAACAGTTGTTAGTCAGGATCCTAAACCTGGTGAAAAGGTGGATCTTAATAAAACACGTATTAAGATTTCGAGTTATAAACCGAAACCAGCTCCTTCATCATCCTCATCATCAAGTTCATCCCAACGTGAGAATCAAGGAACAGATACAACACCAACACAGGGAAACCATCAAGGTAATAACCCGTCCACTAATCCATCAAGTGGAGAGAGAACACAAGTTCCAACACAAGACTAGATGAATCTTTGTCATGATTTCATGACAAAGATTTTTTTATCACAAGATTTTGTGATAAAATATAGGGAGTAGAAAAAAGGAGGAGAAAATGGACGAATCGAGAGAGTTAAATGCCATCATTGATGTCATTATGCTAGCAGGAACCATTCTCTTGAAAAGTGGTTCGGAGATTCATCGGGTTGAGGATACCATGATCCGTATTGCCCATTCACAAGGAATTATGGATTGCAATGTTCTTGCCATGCCCGCGGCTATTTTCTTTTCTATTGAAAACACCAATATTTCTCGGATGAAACGGGTGACGTCATCCTCCTATAACATCGAAAAAGTTTGTGATGTCAACCAAGTATCACGAGAACTTGTAGGTGGGCAGATTGATCTTTCTACAGCCTTTAAAAAGCTAAAAGAAATTGGCAATCAACCACTTCCTTATAGTAAGTTCCAAGTGACCATCGCAGCGACCCTCAGTGCCCCTTTCTTCTCGATTATGTTTGGGGGCAATGTCTATGACGCTTTTGGCGCAGCTATTGCGACCTTATTTGGATTTGCCTTCTCTCTTTATGTAGAGAAGTTTGTCCGCATTCCTTTTGTAACGGCCTTTGCGGGTGCCTTTGTTTTCGGATTGATCGCCCAGTTCTGGGCCCGCTATACAGGCTTTCCTTCGACAGCAGACCTGATTATAGCAGGAGCGGTCATGCCCTTTGTTCCAGGGATTGCTCTGACAAATGCGGTACGGGATATCATGACCAACCATATCAACTCTGGTATGAGCAAGATGTTTGAATCTTTGCTCATTACCCTCGCTTTAGGGGCTGGCACCTCTGTCGCCCTGGTTTTGATGACATAAGATGACTCTAACAAGTATTTTACTCCAAGCAGTTGCGAGTTTGCTCGCCATTATCACCTTTTTAATCGTACTGAATGTCCAACGCTCCATGCTCCTTCCTGGTGGTATTTTGGGAATGGGCGTTTGGCTCCTCTATCTCGTGCTCAAAGAACCAACCAATGTTATTATCGCGACCTTTATCGCAGCAGTAATTGGCTCTTGCATCAGCCAGATTTTAAGTATTGTCTATAAGACACCAGCGGTGGTCTTTGTCTTGGCCATTCTTGCCCCCTTGGTGCCGGGTTATTTATCCTATCGAACAACAGCTTTCTTTGTGACAGGAGATTACAGCCATGCTATTGCCAGCGCGACTTTAGTGGTTATGTTAGCCCTTGTTATTTCTATTGGAATGGCAAGTGGAACGGTGATTTTAAAGCTCTATTACTATATCCGAAAACAGAGAGGAATCTCCTCCTAAGGCTGTTAAAGAAAAGGCTTGATTTGGTGAATCAAGTCTTTTTTCTCTCTTTTGCCCCTATTTGTGATAAAATAGAATGAAACGATTTTTTACAATGAATGAAAATACAGAGGTAAATATGACAATCGGTATTGATAAGATTGGTTTTGCAACCAGTCAATATGTCTTGAAATTACAAGACCTAGCAGAAGCAAGGGGAGTTGACCCCGAAAAATTTAGCAAGGGACTCTTGTTAAATGAAATTAGTATTGCACCACTGACTGAGGACATTGTTACCTTGGCTGCTAGTGCCAGCAACTCTATTTTAACAGACAAAGAAAAAGAAGAAATCGACATGGTCATCGTCGCGACCGAGTCAGGAATTGACCAGAGTAAGGCGGCAGCGGTCTTTGTTCATGGTCTATTAGGTATCCAGCCTTTCGCCCGTAGCTTTGAAATCAAGGAAGCCTGCTATGGAGCAACAGCTGCCCTCCATTATGCCAAGTTACATGTGGAAAATTCTCCAGAGTCTAAGGTTTTGGTCATTGCCAGTGATATTGCCAAGTATGGTGTGGGGACTCCGGGTGAGCCAACCCAGGGTGCTGGAAGTGTGGCGATGCTGATCACCCAAAATCCTCGTATCATGGCCTTTAACAATGATAATGTTGCCCAAACTCGTGACATCATGGATTTCTGGCGTCCGAACTATTCAAGCACTCCTTATGTAAACGGCATGTACTCGACCCAACAGTATCTTGACTGCCTGACAACGACTTGGGATGAATACAAGAAACGCTATGATTGGACTATGGATGACTTTGCGGCTATCTGTTTCCACTTACCTTATCCTAAGCTGGCCCTAAAAGGCTTGCGCAAGATGATGGACAAAACTTTGTCTAAAGAAAAACAGGATAGTTTGCAAGAAAACTTTGATAAGTCCATTCTCTACAGTCAGATGATTGGGAATATCTATACAGGTTCCCTCTTCCTCGGCCTCCTCTCTCTTTTGGAAAATGCAGAGACTTTGAAGGCTGGAGATAAAATTGCCCTCTACAGTTACGGAAGTGGAGCGGTTTCAGAGTTCTTTAGTGGTGAATTGGTCGAAGGCTATGAGGCTTACCTTGATAAGGATCGCTTGAGCAAACTCAAACAACGTACAGCATTGTCTGTTGCAGACTATGAAAAAGTCTTCTTCGAAGAGGTGCAGTTGGATGAATCTGGTTCAGCCCAATTTGCAGCTTATGAACATCAAGACTATGCCTTGGTGGAGATTGTCGACCACCAACGCCGTTATAGCAAGGTTGAAAAATAATGAAGATAAGTTGGAATGGATTTTCTAAAAAATCATACCATGAGCGCCTTGAGTTGTTGCGAGCTCAGGCGCTCCTTAGTCCTGAAAAGCAAAGGAGTCTAGAGCAGGATGAGCAAGTCAGCTTGGCTGTTGCAGACCAGCTGAGTGAGAATGTGGTAGGAACTTTTTCTCTTCCTTATTCCATCATTCCAGAACTTTTGGTGAATGGTCAGGATTACACAGTTCCCTATGTGACAGAAGAACCCTCAGTGGTTGCTGCGGCCAGCTATGCCAGCAAAATCATCAAGCGAGCAGGCGGTTTTACTGCTCAGGTTCATCAGCGCCAGATGATTGGGCAGGTAGCCCTTTATCAAGTTGCTGATCCTGAACAAGCGCAAGCGAAGATTGCCAGCAAGAAAGCTGAACTCTTGGAACTTGCCAATCAAGCCTATCCTTCTATCGTTAAACGAGGAGGTGGGGCGCGTGATTTGCGTGTAGAACAGATCAAGGGAGAAACAGACTTTCTCGTCGTCTATCTCTATATCGATACTCAGGAAGCCATGGGAGCCAATATGCTCAACACCATGCTAGAATCCTTGAAGCCAGTCTTAGAAGAACTCAGTCAGGGACAGAGTCTTATGGGTATTTTGTCCAACTATGCGACCGATTCCCTAGTGACTGCAAGCTGTCGTATTGCCTTTCGCTACCTGAGTTCTCAAAAGGATCAAGGACGTGAAATTGCAGAGAAGATAACTTTGGCTAGCCAGTTTGCGCAGGCTGATCCTTACCGAGCAGCCACTCATAATAAAGGGATATTTAATGGTATCGATGCCATTTTAATCGCCACGGGTAATGACTGGCGTGCTATCGAAGCTGGGGCTCATGCCTTTGCTAGTCGAGATGGACGCTATCAGGGTCTTAGTCAATGGACGCTGGATATGGAAAGAGAAGAATTGGTTGGTGAGATGACACTACCTATGCCCGTAGCGACCAAGGGTGGCTCTATCGGTCTCAACCCTCGTGTAGCTCTCAGTCATGAACTATTGGGAAATCCTTCTGCCAAAGAATTAGCTCAAATTATCGTTTCTATCGGGCTTGCACAAAACTTTGCAGCCCTCAAAGCTTTGGTGAGTACGGGCATCCAGCAAGGTCACATGAAATTACAGGCCAAATCCTTGGCTCTCCTGGCTGGTGCTAGTGAGACCGAGGTTGCTCCCCTAGTTGAGCGCCTCATCGCTGATAAAACCTTTAACTTAGAGACAGCCCAGCGCTATCTAGAAAATTTACGATCATAAAAAAACTCAGACGAATTGGTCTGAGTTTTTTGTACTTAAATACTTTTTCCAGGTAATAGGGTGACTGGTAAGAAATAACCAGTTGTCGCAACTTCTTTACCTTCAATTTTCTGCAGGAGAAGATCAACAGTGAGGTGGGCAATCTCTTTTAGAGGCTGCTTAATCGTTGTCAAATGAGGATAGTAGTTCTCGATAAAATAAGTCCCATCATAGCCGATAACTTTGAGCTCTTCAGGAACAGAAATTCCCAGTTCTTGAGCGATTTTGATAACTAGGATAGCTGTCAGATCATCTGAAGCAAAGATTGCATCTGGTTTCTGATGAGTCAAGATATTCTTGATTTCCATTTCTTTTCTGACGGGAGAAAAGTCACTCGAAACATTGATAATAGGAGCTTTTGGGAGTACAGATGCAAAGCCAGCATGACGCAATCCAGTAGGCGAGTTAGAATTGTCATTCCCTGTAATCATGATGATAGACTGGGCGCCTGTCTTGACCAGAGTTTGAGCTGCGAGGACCCCGCCACCGTAGTTATCAGAGGAGACGACAGGGATGTCTGGTGATAGATTTCGGTCAAAGGAAATGATCGGCGCTGTCACACGATTGTAGTCTTCGATTCCCAAGTTGTGACTTCCAGAAATGATACCGTCCACCTGATTGGCCTCTAGCATTTCGATGTATTCCCGTTCTTTTTCAGAATCGTGTTCGCTGTTACAGATGATGGTCTTGTAACCATTCTTGAAGAGCTGGTGTTCTAACTTGTCAATCAACTCAGCATAAAAGACATGACTAATGTTTGGGAAAATGAGACCAATCAATTTAGCAGATTTTCCTTGGAGGCTTCGAGCAAGGTTGTTAGGCTTGTAGCCTAACTCTCGCATGGCTTCATTGACCTTTTGAATAGTTTTTTCCGATAGATAACCCTTTTTATTGATAACCCGTGAGACGGTAGTGGGGCTGACGCCTGCAAGTTTTGCGACATCAGTTAGTTTTGCGACCATAATCTAATTCATAGTAAGTTCCAGTTGGATTTCCAGATTTGATCAGGATACCGTTTTGATCGATATGCGGAAAGACGCGACCAGAAAATACTTTTTCTCCTTTATTGATGAAAATTTCAAAGATAGAATTGTCGATGAAGATGTTAGCAGTAGTAGCTTGGTTATTGATAGGGCAAGAACGAGTCGTCCCAAATTCTTGGGCATACTGCTCACCAGCCTGACTACGATCCACTGTAACTTGACCATTTACAAGGTCGAAGTTGATGGAAAGCCCCTTGCCTTCTTTATCAGCAAGTAAGATAATCTCGCCCTGGCTATTGGCTTCCAAGTTGAGCTCCAGTTCATAGCTGTTATTGGTTTGGGCACGGTTTGAGAAGGTTTCTTCAGAAGCGCGAAGTTCTTTGATAGCTGCGACTGGGTATTGGTAGAGTTTCCCATCTTTGATAGTGAGTTCTTTGACCAATGAAAAGGTTCCTTGGTGGTCAAAACGGTCAGATGGGTAGGCTACATCTGGTAGCCCAAGCCAGCTGACTGCTAGAGCGCGACCGTCTGGAGCGTTAAAAGCTTGAGTTGCATAGGCTTCAAAACCGTAGTCTAGATTTTGCAATGGAGACACATCTACCATTTGCGCCTTTTCAGGATCAAAGGATGCCCCGATTTTGTACATGTTTGGATAGATATTGTCATAGTCTAGAACACTCTTATCCAATCCTTGTGGACAGTAGAGAAGGACAGGTTGCTCCCCTACAAAGACCAAGTTTGGACATTCCATCATGTAGGCAGTGCGGTCGTTGGCAAAGTCAAGATTGCCAACCTCTTGCCAGCTGGTGTAGTCATTGTTCACGGCCTTGTAGAGACGAACAAATCCTTTTTTCTCCAAGTCCTGACCACCCACGATGGCATAGTATTGCCCCTTGAAGTTAAAAATTTGTGGGTCGCGGAAGTGGTCGGTAGAGTCTGATGGCTGGTCAATCAAGATCTTGTCAATCTTCGTAATCTTGCCATCTTTATCCAAAAGAGCGCCAATCTGGTAAGGGTGACGAATCCAGTTTTCATCACGGACATTTCCTGTATAAAATAGGAACAAGTTATCGCCAAACTGCATGGCAGAACCAGAGTAGGCACCGTGGCTATCTAATGGAGTATCAGGCAAGACTTTGACATTAGTTTCTGCAAAGTGCACCAGATCATCACTTTCAAGCTGCACCCAAGACTTCAAGCCATGAGCTGCACCAAAAGGAAAGTTCTGGTAAAAGAGCATCCATTTGCCATCAAAATAAGAAAAGCCATTCGGATCATTGAGAAGCCCCATTTTAGGCTCGACATGGTAATGAGTATGCCAAGGAGATTGTGCCATCTTTTCCTTGATTTGCTTGATTTCATCATTAGACCAATCTTCGTAGCGTCTGTAGCGACGCTCTGTTGTCCATTCCATTTTATCTTTCCTCCTAAAGTTCTACTATCTTAATAGTAAACGTTTTCGGTAAAAAAAGCAAGTCTTTTATGTTAAAAAAGAGAAAAATATGTCAAACGATTGCCATAAATTAAGCGAAAGAAATCGAGTAAATTTTCACGAAAAAATGAAAGAAAATGAAAAATAAAAGCTTTGAATCCTCTAATTTAAGGATATTTTTATGAGTAAATAGAAGAACTCAGTCAAAAACTATCAGAAATGGATATAAATAACAGAAGGAAAATAAAAAATTCTGCAAAACGCTTGACATATTTTAGAAACATGATAAAATAATAGTCGTAGGGCGAATAAAATCGCTTTCAAACAAGAACAAAATTTTTATAAGGAGATTATTGCTATGGATTATAATAAAGTAGCTTCCGAGGTCATTGAGGCTGTTGGAAAAGATAATCTAGTAGCTGCAGCGCATTGTGCCACTCGTCTTCGTCTTGTATTAAAAGACGAATCAAAAGTGAATCAAGCAGCTTTAGATAATAATGCTGATGTGAAAGGTACATTTAGCACAAACGGACAATATCAAATTATTATTGGTCCTGGTGACGTTAACTTTGTCTACGCAGAAATCATCAAAAAAACAGGTTTGAAAGAAGCTTCAACAGATGATTTGAAAGAGATTGCTAATAAAGATAAAAAGTTCAATCCTTTGATGGATTTGATTAAGCTCTTGTCAGATATCTTTGTTCCAATCATTCCTGCATTGGTTGCAGGTGGTCTTTTGATGGCATTGCGTAACTTCTTGACATCACCAGACTTATTTGGACCTCAATCGATTGAAGATATGTACCCTGCTATCAAAGGGATTTCAGCGATGATTCAATTGATGTCGGCTGCCCCATTTATGTTCTTACCTGTTTTGGTAGGTATTTCAGCAGCTAAACGTTTTGGGGCAAACCAATTCCTTGGTGCAGCTATTGGTATGATCATGACCACTCCAGATTTGGGTGGTAAAGAAGCCTTCTGGGATATTTTAGGTTACCATGTTACACAAACAAACTATGCTTACCAAGTTATTCCAGTTCTTGTGGCTGTCTGGTTATTGGCGACTCTGGAAAAATTCTTCCACAAGAAATTGCCATCTGCAGTTGACTTTACTTTCACACCGCTCTTGTCTGTTATGATTACAGGATTCCTAACTTTTACAGTTATCGGTCCGGTGATGTTAGTAGTATCTGATGCGATTACTAATGCGATTGTATGGCTATACAATACTACAGGTGCCTTTGGTATGGGGCTCTTTGGTGGAACATACTCATTGATTGTTATGACAGGGCTTCACCAATCATTCCCTGCTATTGAAACACAGTTACTGTCAGCCTATAATAATAACGGTACTGGATTTGGGGACTACATCTTTGTTGTTGCTTCAATGGCAAACGTTGCGCAAGGTGCAGCGACTCTTGCTATTTACTTCTTGACTAAAAATGCTAAAACTAAAGGCTTGTCAAGTTCTGCGGCTGTCTCTGCTTTCCTTGGTATTACTGAGCCTGCTCTCTTTGGGGTAAACTTGAAATACAAATTCCCATTCTTCTGTGCTCTTGCTGGTTCAGCAGTTGGTGCCTTTGTGGCAGGATTGACTCATGTCATTGCTGTTTCTTTGGGAGCGGCTGGATTTATCGGATTCCTATCTATTAAAGCCGGTTCAATCCCTATGTATGTAGTTGCAGAAGTGATTTCATTTGCCGCAGCCTTTGCCTTGACTTATTTCTATGGTAAAACAAAAGCAGCAGTTGTCTTTGCTGATGAAGCCGCAACAGCAATTGCAGAAACAGTTACTGAAACTACAATAGAAGCGCCAGTAGTGGAAGAGTCTGATACTCCTCAAAACGAAACAATCCAAACTCCTATCGTTGGTGACGTAGTTGCTCTTGAGAATGTCAATGACCCAGTATTTTCAAGTGGTGCAATGGGACAAGGGATTGCTGTAAAACCAAGCCAAGGTGTGGTTTACGCACCAGCTGATGCCGAAGTATCGATCGCATTTCCAACAGGTCACGCCTTTGGTTTGAAGACAGCCGATGGAGCTGAAATCTTGATCCACGTTGGTATCGACACTGTATCTATGAACGGTGAAGGCTTTGAAGCAAAAGTTGCTCAAGGCGACAAGGTCAAAGCAGGTGATGTTCTTGGAACCTTTGACTCAAACAAAATCGTTGCCGCAGGTCTTGACGACACAACAATGGTCATCGTTACCAACACAGCTGACTATGCTTCTGTGACACCAGTCGCAAGTGGTTCAGTTGTCAAGGGCGACGCGATCATCGAAGTGAAAGCCTAATTCTCTTCAAAAATCAAACCTAAAAACGAACAAATGTCATGTTTGTTCGTTTTTACTTAGATGGTAAGATTTACAGAGGAAAATCTAAAATATAGAGAAATGTAGACTTTCAAAATGTGCTATAATAGAGAAAACAAAGATAAGAGGTTTATCATGACAAAATTATACGGAAGCTTAGAAGCAGGCGGTACAAAGTTTGTCTGTGCTGTCGGAGATGAAAATTTTAACATTGTAGAAAAAACACAATTTCCTACAACAACTCCTATCGAGACCATCGATAAAACCATTGAGTTCTTCTCAAAATTCGATAACCTTGCTGGTCTTGCTGTCGGATCATTTGGTCCGATCGATATCGACAAAAACTCAAAAACCTATGGCTTTATCACAACGACTCCAAAACCTAACTGGGCAAATGTAGACTTGCTTGGTGCTCTCCGTCGTGCCCTTAATGTACCCATGTATTTCACCACAGACGTAAACAGCTCTGCCTACGGTGAAGTAGTTGCCCGTAACAATGCTGGCGGCCGTGTCGAAAACTTGGTTTACTACACAATCGGTACAGGTATCGGTGCAGGTGTTATCCAACGTGGTGAGTTTATCGGCGGTGTAGGTCACCCTGAAATGGGTCACTACTATGTAGCCAAACACCCAATGGACGAGGAAAAAGAATTCAACGGTGTTTGTCCTTTCCACAAGGGCTGTTTGGAAGGCTTTGCGGCTGGACCAAGTCTAGAAGCTCGTACAGGTGTTCGTGGTGAAAACATCGAACTCAACAACTCTGTCTGGGATGTCCAAGCCTACTATATCACTCAAGCTGCGGTCAACGCGACAGTGACTTTCCGTCCAGATGTGATTGTCTTTGGTGGTGGAGTCATGGCACAGCAACACATGCTGGACCGTGTACGTGAGAAATTCACAGCTCTTCTCAACGGCTATCTACCAGTACCAGACGTGCGTGACTACATCGTGACGCCAGCAGTCGCAGGCAATGGTTCCGCAACACTTGGGAATTTTGTCCTTGCAAAAGAAGTTTCAAAATAAAAAAAGCATCCGTTTGGAAAACCAAACGGATATTTTGATTGAAGACAATGTTTTTTGAGCCTTTCCTTAAGTGATTACGGACGGTAGCGACTTTCTTCGAAATTCCATACCTAAACTTTGAGCCTAAAGTCTCAAAGTTTCCGAACACCTGAAACCATTAGATTTCAGGTGTTTCTATCACGGCGGAAAGGCTAGGTAAGTCCTCGCTTTACTCGCGAAAAATAGGCATGATTTCCATACCAAAGTATATTTAGTATCAAGTAATAGGCTGTCTATGTTCAAAAAATCCGCTTGGGAAACCAAACGGATTTTTCTATTCTCAAAACATCTGCCAGAAGAAATCAATAATATAGGTCAAACCATAAGTATAAACCACTAGGGTAAAGGGCTTGGTCAAAACGATGATAATCATATAGCGCTTGAAGGTCATCTTAGTAAGAGCAGCTAGCATGCAGAGAAAGTCAGCTGGACTAACTGGCCAGATCATCATAAAGATAAAGAAACGCTCGAAACGATTGCCCTTATCTAACCAACCGATGTATTTGTCATAAGTGCGCTTGCTGACGACGGACTGGACAAAGGCAGCCCCGTAGAGTCGCACGAGGTAAAAGATAATAGCACAGCCAATCACGATGCCGATATAATTATAGATGGTTCCGATGATGTGACCGTAAATAAAGACCCCAGCCACTGAGGTCAAAGCTCCCGGAATGATCGGAACGACGGTTTGTAGGATCTGTAAAAAGATAAAGAGTGGAGGCCCCCAAACCCCAGCTTGCTGGATAAAGGCCGATAGGGTTTCCTTGGACTGTAAAACCCCCGCCTGATAGGCCCAAATGCAGAAAATCAAGGTGCCGACTCCCCCGACGATAGACGAAATATTGATGACTTGCTGCAGAAGGGGAGAAACAGCTTTCATTTGCTTATGCTGTGACATAGAAACTCCTTATAGATAGTATGATACTACTATATCATATTTTGGGAAGAAAAACTATCTGGATTATCGGACTGGTGAAATAAGTGTGGTAAAATGAGAATAAGAAAATGATGGTATAGAATGAGGGGGTATCATGTTAGGTTTAAACTTTAAAGGAAGCTGGCGCCAATACCAAAAACAGGTCTTGGATCGTTTTCAGGACTATCAAGCAGACGGCCATGTTCATCTAGTGGCCGCACCAGGTTCTGGAAAGACAACCATTGGTATCGAGCTAATCGCTCGTTTTGGCAATCCAGCCCTCATCTTAGTTCCGACTGTCACCATTCGTGAACAATGGGTGGAGAGGATTCAAACAGCCTTTTTAGAGAACGAACAGAAGATTTCAGACCTCGTTTCCCAAAACTTAAAGGAGATGAAGGCACTAACGATTGTGACCTATCAGGCTTTTCATAGTGCCATAAACCAATTACAATCACAAGAAGATGGTGAAGCAGAGGATTTCGTGGGGTTTGATTTGCTTGCAAGCCTAAGAGCTCAGAAAGTTGCGACTCTTTGCTTGGATGAATGCCACCATCTGCGCAATGAATGGTGGAAAAGTCTGGAAGCCTTTCGCAAGCAGTATGAACAGCTGCAAGTCATCTCCCTGACAGCCACACCACCATATGACAGCGAGCCAGAACTCTGGGAACGCTATATCCGAATGTGTGGGGAAATCGATCAAGAAATCACGGTACCTGAACTAGTCAAGGAAGACACCCTTTGCCCTCATCAGGATTTTGTCTATGTGTGTTCACCAACAGCTGAAGAGTCGGAACGTCTCAAGCGGTTTGAGGAGACTAAGTGGGACTATATTCATCACCTTATAGCCGATCCTGATTTTCAAACATTTGTAGCAGATTCAAAGGTACTCAAAGGAGATATTTCATCAGATGTTCTATTAGAAGATCCCAAGTACTTGTCCGCTATGTTGATTTATATGCATTCTCAGGGGTTAACGATTCCTCCCTCTTTGCAAAATTTACTGGGGACTCAGAAGCTTCCACCGTTGACCTCCTACTGGTTGGAGACACTATTGCAGAGCATGCTCTATCAGACACCAGATTGGTATGAGGATCTAGATGGATATAGGAAAAAGTTAGAGGCTGACTTGAAGGCGCGCGGGTTGGTGGAAAAACGTCAGGTTTATCTGGTTAAGTCTAAGGCTTCTGATCAGCTTTTAACTCAATCTCTGGGGAAATTGTCTGCCATCGCCGATATCTTCTGGACAGAGTATGAAAGTCTAGGTCAGGAACTGAGACAGTTAGTACTAGCTGACTATATTCGCAAGGATTTTGCTACTTATCTGGGAGATGATCAGGCGACCATTTCTCAGTTGGGGGTTCTCCCTTATTTTGAAAGCATTCGCCGAAAAGCTCAGGAGCAAGAGATACCTGTGTCTTTGGCTGTCTTGTCAGGTAGTGTCGTTATTTTGCCTACTGATGTGGCATCAGAGTTGAAGGAGCTCTTGCCTCAGGTTCGTCTCAGTTTTTCGTCTATTGGTCACTTGGATCAAAAGCATTATGTACAAGTCGTTTTTCCGAGCTCAGCTAAGGGAATCGTGGCAGCGGTGACGGAGCTTTTTCAACGAGGGCGGATTCAAGTCCTAGTCGGCACCAAATCTCTCCTCGGAGAGGGTTGGGATGCTCCTTGTGTCAATTCCCTAATCCTCGGAAGCTTTGTGGGGAGCTTTATGCTGAGTAACCAGATGCGAGGGCGTGCTATTCGTATCTGGTCAGGGCATCCAGAAAAGACCAGCAACATCTGGCATCTGGTAGCCGTTCAAGCGCAAGCACTCATCACTCTTCCTGGAGAGGAGTCTAGACCAGAGAGCAATCAGGATCTGCAGACCTTGTCGCGACGGATGGAGCATTTTCTTGGCTTGGCCTATAATCGGGAGAGTATTGAGACCGGTTTGGATCGTTTGGATTTTCCAAAGCCCCCTTTTAAGAAAAAGCAAATCAGCGAGTATAATGAGCGAGTTAAGAGTCTCTCCAAGGATCGAGCAGGCTTGAGACAAAAATGGCAAGATGCTCTCGTCGTAGCGGATCAATTTGAGATAGTTACAGAAGTCGCAACCCCAAAAAAGAAAATCCCAGTCATGCTCTTGCTTGATGCATTAAAATGGGTTCGCATGTCATTGCTCTTGTTAGCAGTGGATTTGTTGGTCTTGCTATTTAGAATGAGACTGATCGGTGTTTGGTGGCTTACGGCAGCCTGTCTCCTCTTTTTTGCCTTTGCATCTTGGCGCTACCTCTGCTATAAGAGTCCCTATAAACGATTGCAGTCTCTGGGTGAGCAGATCCGAAAGGCTCTGCTAGATTTGGGGCACCTAACGGACGATCAATCCCGTGTTCGGGTAGAGGAGGATAAGGAAAATTATATGATTTTTGCCTATCTCAAGGGAGGAAGCATGAGAGACAAGGAGTTGTTTGCTCAGACTGTGGGAGAATTCTTTGCTCCAGTGGATAACCAGCGCTATCTCTTGAAGGCAGAGAAAGTCCGACAAGGTCAGTCACCTTACTATGTCGTGCCTAGTCTTTTTGACAAGCGCAAGGAAGAAGCACAGAAATTCCTCGACTTTCTGACGCCGACTATCGGACGTTATCATCTCGTCTACACACGAACAGAGGCAGGAAGGAAAACCCTTCTCGAAGCTCGTATCAAAGCTCTCTCCAACAAAAACGACCGTGCCTTGACTAAGAAAAAGGTTAAAAGTCAGTTGGAGTAGGAGCGTATGGAAAAAATCCATCTGAAACATGATATAATATAGTAAAATTGTGCATTATAAAGGAGAGAATGATGCAGGTAAAACCAGAACTGGAGATAGAAAAACAACTGATTGACCAGCTGGTGACTGGTGAAAGTCAATGGACTTATAGAGAAGACCTAAAAACAGAAGAACAACTATGGGACAATTTCTTTACTAAACTAGCCCAAAACAATGTTGCCCTGCTAGCAGACTATCCCTTGACCGAGCAGGAAAAACGCCAGATAAAAAACCAACTCAACTTTATCAGCTACTACGATGCTGCCAAGTGGTTGGTCGGAGAAAATGGAATTGCCAAAGTCGAGGTTCAAAGAGAAGATGCAAGCCTAGGCACCATCCGTTTGTCAGTCATTTGGCGTGACAATATCGCAGCAGGAAAGTCTAGCTACGAAGTTGTCAATCAAGTCCAACGAGAAAAAGTAAATCCTCTGGACCAAGACCGTAGATTGGATGTTACTCTTCTCATCAACGGCTTACCCATGATTCAAATCGAGCTTAAGAGTTCCCAAGCAGCATTTATCGATGCTTTTCACCAGATTAAAAAATATGACCGTGAAGGGAAATTCCGTGGCATCTACTCTAGCTTGCAGATGTTTGTTGTGACCAATAAGATAGACACACGCTATATCGCCGCAGCTAGGGAAAATAAACTCAACAAGCAATTTCTAACCAAGTGGGTGGATAAGGATAATCATCCTGTGACAAACCTGACTAGCTTTGCTCACGATGTCCTTTCCATCCCTCGTGCCCACCAGATGGTCATGCAGTACTCGGTCATTGATGATAGCAAGAAAGCTCTCATCCTCTTGCGCCCCTATCAGATTCATGCCATCGAAGCGGTGCAGGAAGCTTCTCGCCAGCAAGCATCAGGCTATGTTTGGCATACAACAGGTTCAGGGAAGACCCTGACTTCGTATAAGGTGGCTCGCAATCTCCTTCAGATTCCATCTATCCAAAAGACGATTTTTGTCGTTGACCGCAGGGACTTGGACCAACAAACCACATCATCCTTCCTCTCTTATGCGACCAATGATGTCATTGATATCGATGAGACGGATAATACCCATGATTTAGTCAAACGCTTAGGAAGCAATGATAAGCGGGTGGTGGTGACCACTATCCAGAAAATCACCACCATGATGCGCAAGTTTGAGCAAGGCCTTTACCAAAGAGATGCGGACAAAATCAAGGGACTCCGAGTGGCCTTTGTCGTGGATGAATGCCACCGTGCCGTGACACCACAAACACAAAAAGACATTAAAGCCTTTTTCCCACAGTCCCTCTGGTATGGCTTTACAGGTACGCCTATCTTTAAGGAAAATAAACGCCAGCAGGTCGGAAACCTTGCTCAAACCACCCAGCAACAGTATGGTGATCGTCTACATGAGTATACCGTCAAGGAAGCAATCCATGATGGCGCTGTTTTAGGCTTTAAGGTCGATTACCGTAATACTCTCATCACAGATCAGTCTGAAGATCAAGTCCCAGATAGTGTCTACGAAGATGAGGAGCATATGCTGGAAGTCTTGGATGCCATTATCAATAAATCTCGCCAACAGCTAGGCTTCCAAAAGGGAGTAGGTAAGACCTACAATGCCATCCTAACCGTCAAATCCATCCCTCAAGCCCAAGCCTACTATGACCTACTCAAACGGGTCAAGGCTGGTCAGACACGTGTCAAGGTATCGGAAAGGGTCAAGCAGGTCCTTCCAGACTTTCCAAAGGCGACTATCACTTACTCTGTCACTGAAAATGAAGAAGAGTCAAGAGCCAACCAAGACCACATGAAGCAGGTCCTAGAGGACTATAACCAAGAGTTTGATACCCACTTTACCATGGCGGATATTCGTGGCTTTAATACGGATGTCAATAACCGTTTAGCTCGAAAACAGGATAAATACCTCTATCGCAAGGAGCAGTTGGACTTGGTCATCGTGGTCAATCGCCTCTTAACAGGATTTGATGCTCCATGTCTATCAACTCTCTTTATTGACCGCAAGCCTATGCAACCGCAGGACTTGATCCAAGCCTTTAGCCGAACCAATCGGATCTTTGACACCAGTAAGACTTATGGGCATATCATCACCTTCCAAAAGCCTCTAGCCTTTAAGGAAGCAGTAGATAATGCCCTCAAGCTCTACTCAAATGGTGGAGAAAACGAGGTCCTAGCCCCGAGCTGGGAAGAGGAAAAGAGGAACTTTTTACGGAGTTGCAGTGATTTTCAAAATCTCATCACAGATGATCCTGAGGAAGGACTCCAAATCGAGCAAATCTCTACACCTGAGTTGAGAAAGCTCGCCAAGGCCTATCAAGTCTTTGACAAATACCTAGCTTCTATCCGAGTCTATAAAGAATATGATGAGGAAGAAATCTACGCCCAGACAGGACTAAGCGCAGAAGAATTGGAAACTTACCTAGGCTTCTACCAAAACATCCTAGCTGAATTAAAAAGCCGAAGAGATGATGGTGGTGAGGATGGAGAGCCCCTTGATATTCACTATGAACTAGAGTCCATCCAAGTGGATGAGATCAACTATGCCTATATCCTAACCTTAATCCAAAGTCTGATCGAGCAAGGTCAGAGTCAAGAAAAGAACCTAAGCACTCAAGATAGAGAAGCAGTGGATAACTATATCCAGAGCCTTGAGAAGACCAATCCAAATCTTGCCCAGATCATCACTGAACTTTGGAGAGAAGTCCAAGCAAAGCCGGAAAGCTATCGCGGTCAGTCCATTGCCAATATCTTGGATCAGATGATCGAGGCGGTTATCCAGCAACATATCCAAGTCTTTAGCAAACGTTGGTACGTCGGAGAGGATGAACTCCGTTACTATGTCGAACACTACCGTAAGGGAGCCAAGAAACAATTAGGAGAGAGCCAGCTGACCAAGAGTCAGCGCTATCAGGACTATAAGATAGAAGTGGCAGATGCCCTCAATCCCCTCCTCTATAAAAAACAAATCAAGGAAGCTTGTAAGCAACTTGTCGAAGAAGTTATTGAGCCACTCAGAGTGGGGAGATAGTCCTTCGAAGCTTCGAAGACATAGACTCCCTAAAGTTTATATGTATTCTAATCTTCGAATGATAAGAAATACATAAATTTATGATCATTCTAAACTTTGAATAGTCTATCTGAGAAAGTTTTGGGGTCTTCGAGCTTTCGAACAGTCGTCTTTCCTAAAGTTTATATGTATTCTAAAGCTAGAAAAGTTAAAATCTAAAAATAGTAAGAGTCTCTATCTGATAGAAGGATACGTTTCCAGTCAGATAGGGATTTTCTGTTTCTGAAATGACTAAATTTTCCTGTAAAAGTAAGAAATAGAATGAAAAAGTGCTGTTGGGATGATAAAGTAGACAGTTGAGAGGATGAGAGACAAAATTTTTTAGGTAACTGTTAGAATGGATTTATAAATTTAAGGGGAAACTCCTTTTTGAAATAATGAAAATAGAAAGGTTATCATCATGACAAAAACATTTACCATCCGTCCGCTAAGCTACACCAACTTTACCAACCGCGAGTTTGAAAGTCTCATGGTAGACACGGGTCAACTACTAGAAGTTTTTGCCAAGGCACATAAGGACGAGCCTATGTATGGCAAACATCTTGATTCCTTCAAGAGCAAGCTAGCTGACTTCCAAAGCCAACTCGCTATCGTAGAAAAGAAAGAGGCGACGAACCTGACCGAAGTCGATCGAAATCGTGACAGTGTCCTAGTCGGTCTCTTTACCCTTCATAGGGGCTTTGCTAAGATCAAGGAGACCAAACTCAAAGAAGCTCATGAGACCTTGAAGCCAGTCTTTGCCAAGTACAAGGATATCACCAAGCATAGCAATGATGTGGAAACGGCAGAAATTAAGAGTCTGCTCAAAACGCTGAGCGAAGAACCTTACCAGACAGCAGTTACCAGTCTAGGACTGACACCTATGCTGACGGCGGTGATTAGTGCGCAGGAAGACTATGATAAGGTGGAAAGTCAGGCGCGTGCGCATAAGTCTGCCAAGGAAGTTGGCAAGACCAGACAAGTCCGTACCGAACTAACCAGCATCTACGACCTCTTTATGCGCTACACCGCAGCCAGCGCAGAAGCCTATCCAGAAAAAGAACACCTAACCAAACTCCTTAAAGACCTCAATACAATCCGAGATAGTAAACGTCGGTTGACTGGTTCAGGTAAGAAGGATAAGAAAGTGAAAGCAGAAGAAACAACTCAAGTAGCAGGATAAAAAATAAACGTCTTTAGATATATTATTATCTAAAGGCGTTTTTTGGTGGATTCGTGGTATAATTTAGTTAGTAATTCATCGAAAAGAAGAAGATTTATTTTTTTAGTCTATTAAGTTCAATGAGGGGAGAGTTCATGATAGATTGTAATAGTGAAGAAAAGAATAAAAAGGAATCAGAGGGAGTAACTATAGAAATACACTCAAAGCCTTTAAGTATAGAAGAAGTTAGAGTTAACTTTCAAAAAATCAATTTAGATATTTCTGAAAAGATGAGCTCAATTGCTGAGGCGTCTTTAAAAATATTATCACAAATAGAGATACCAAAAATAGATTTTCGTCCAATGCTATCAGTAATTGATAAGATAACTGAGTCTTATTCTTATACATTTAAATCGATAATAGATACTTTTTCTTCACTTGATTTTGAAAAATATAGAAAAGATTTAGAGGAGCTTGATAAAAGAAAAATAGCACAATTCTTGCACTATGATATTTATCCTCCGTTATTATTCATTGATGAAATGGGACCATATGAAATAGAAAACCAAAAAGAAGCTAATATTGTACTGATGGAATATCTATCATTATGGGAGGAAAAATATGGTAGAACAGTTTATGATTTTGTTCCTAAATCTCTAAAAACATATAAAGAGATTTGTCAACTACAAAATCTTGAACAGCTAAAAATGTATAAAACAATGGTCATGTTTTGCTGTGAAAGAATTGAAAATGTTCTTGCTCAACTCCAAATACAAGAACAAGAGAAAAAGCAATCTGAAATTAAAGTTTCTCAAAAATCGTTTAGAAATTTTATGGATTCTTTGAATCATGATGAATACCTGAAAGAGTTAATTTCTCATATTGCTTATATTTCTGAATATCATGATAAAGGTTTTAGGGATATAAATCTTTTCAAGAGATTTGAGAACTTAGACGAAGAATATGATGAAGGAACGCTCCCATTAAATAGAAATTTGTTTATGCATGGTTTAGTTGATGAAAAAAATGTGAATTATTTAATGGTTCAGAAAGCTATTTTAGCCTATTCTTTCTTCGTACAGCTGTATGTTTTAAAAACAAAAAATAGTAAAAAAGCTAGAATAAAAAGTCTTAGAAGAAAAGGAATTTCTAGAATGTCACAAAGCCAAAGGAGATTTCATGCTAACGAATCAAGAAATTGAAAATATTGTAAGAGAATTATTTTATCAAGAGACAGAAGGGGAATATTGGGATTTTAAAGAAAAACCATATTTCTATGAAGGTCAAAGCGAAAAGGATAAGAACAAGAAAAAGGGAGACCTTCTTCATGATATTATTTGTATGGCAAATAATATGAGTAATCATGATGCTTACATTATAATGGGAATTAGTGATAAACCAGTAGAGATTACAGGTGTAAAACAATTTACTAAAAAATGGACTCAGGAAAGTTATCAAGATTTTTTACAAAATTTATCTTGGGCCGGAGATTGTGTACCTTCTGTTGAGTTGAGAAGTATAAATAATGGTAATTTAGAAGTTCTTGTAGTTAGAAAGTCTACTAAGGTTCCCTTTTATTTGACTCAAAGGTATAATAAAGTGAAAGAAAATCAAATATATGTAAGGAAGGGAGCAAAAAATACTGCTATTGATAGTCAGGCAAATATAGATGACATTGAAAAACTTTTTAAGTTTAGATTGGGGATAATACCATTTCCGAAAGAGAGGGTTATCACATATATTGATGATACAGAGAATTGGGTGAAGATGAAGAACTCTTATGAGAATATCTCGTGGTACTATAATCCTTTTCCAGAATTTACGATTGATTTAATTGATGATCCACAAAACGATGAATTAAGACCACCAGTTTATGCACTTATTCATCCTAACGCAAGAAGTTCTTGGCAAATTTTACGTCTAAGATATCATCAAACAATCTTACTAGAGTTTACCTCACATTATATTGATGAGTATAGAGGTTTTTCTGTTCAACCAAAGTATAATTTTTTAAAAATTTCCAACGGGTTTGAAAATATAAAATTAAATTCTACTTATTACTACTATTTGCATGATTCTATTGAGATTAAGCTAATTTATTTGTTGAAGGAACTACTCGAGCAGGATGGTGATGCATGGAGACGACATTTAAGCTTAATTCCTGTTTTTTATAGTGATGATGAAAGAAAAATTATTGAAAAATATATTGAAGAAAATAGAACTGATATTCTTGTAGAAATAAAAAAAGAAAGTGAGAATATTTGTCTTGGATATAATTATGATGGTGATGAGGAACGAAGTAAATGGGACAAAGAAGAAATAGCAGTAACTAAGGTTGTGAAAAAGTTACTAAATGAATATAGGAAAGAACAGTTGTATGCAAAGAGTAAATAAATTAGCGAAGATTAGATTTAAGGGATATGATATTTCTCTTGAGAGAAAAACAATAGGAGATATAACAACTAGTTTTTCAGGAGGAACTCCAAAATCAAGCAACAAGAGTTATTACGAAGGGAACATACCTTTTATTAGGTCAGGTGAAGTTAAATCAAAACAAACAGAATTATTTATAAGCGATGAAGCTTTGAATAATTCTTCGGCAAAATTGGTAGAAAAAGGTGATATTTTATATGCACTGTATGGTGCAACAAGTGGAGAGGTCGCAATAAGTCAGATAAATGGTGCCATAAATCAGGCTATACTTGCTATTAAACCTAAGCCGGGATATTCTTCTGAGTTCATTATGAATTATCTAAAAAAAGAGAAAGATAATATTTTGGAAAAATATCTACAAGGCGGTCAAGGGAATCTTTCTGCGGCTATTGTTAAGAGTATTGAATTAAGTTTACCAAGTCCAGAAGAACAATCCTCTATCGGCTCCCTCTTCCGCACCCTCGACGAGCTTCTAGCTAGCTACAAGGATAATCTTGCCAACTACCAATCTCTCAAGGCGACCATGCTTTCCAAGATGTTTCCCAAAGCTGGACAGTCTGTTCCTGAGATTCTTTTGGATGGATTTGAAGGTGAGTGGGAAATGAAAGAATTAGGTGATGTTGTAAAATTTTACTCTGGATTAACATATAAACCAAGTGATGTACTTTCTTGCGGAACTTTAGTTTTACGGTCATCTAATGTAAGGGATGGTGAGTTAATATATAGAGACAATGTGTTTGTTAATCCTGATATTGTTAATTGCCAAAATGTCAAATCTGGCGATATTGTAGTTGTAGTAAGGAATGGATCGAGAGATTTGATTGGTAAACATGCACTAATCAGATCAGAAATGCCAAACACAGTTATAGGTGCATTTATGACAGGTGTAAGATGTGATAATCCTGAATTTATAAATGCTCTATTAGACACAAAAATGTTCATCTCTGAGATACATAGAAACTTAGGATCAACAATCAATCAAATTACAACAGGCAACTTTAAAAGAATGAAGTTTTACTTTCCTTTAAAAGATGAGCAACAAGCCATCGGCGCATATTTCTCAAATCTCGATAATCTCATCAACTCTCAGCAAGAAAAAATTTCTCAGCTAGAAACACTTAAAAAGAAACTCTTGCAGGATATGTTTATATAGAATTTTGTTATGAAAAAAATTAGAAGATTATGTTTGTCGTTTTGTTTATCAATTTGTTCTTTTTCGCCAGGTTTAGTCTTGTATATATTTACTATAGACATTTTTCCTTCACATAATTCTTTTGCATGTAGTTTTTTTAAAATTGGGGTGTTAATTTTCTTAATTATTTCTCTTTCTTTTGGAATTTTACATCTAGTAATAAGATATAAAAAATCAAATGAAACTGCTCAAGCTGAAAGTATACAACCAGTGGAAAATGAAATCATACCAACTTACCTGGGACTTTTTGTAATTATGCTGGGTTTAGGCGAGTTGACATTTTTATATCAGGTTGTAGTGGTGATTTTGCTTTTTATAATATGGTGGATTCTTATGGAGAGGTCGTACTATTTTAATTTGATATGGTTACTTTCATATCGTTATTACAGAATAACCGATAATACTGGTAACGTCTTTATTATTTATAGCAAGAAAAAAGATGTTAAAGAGACTGGAACTATAGAAGGTCTAGTTAGAATAAATAATTTTACATTTTTGGAGAAGGAATAGAATGTTTTTAGTTAAAGTAGGTCGAAAGTATAGAAAATTGGATAATTCAGATGATATTTCAGAATTTGTCGTCCCAACAATTACTTCTGAAAATAGTATAGAGTTTGATCCAGAAGTAAAATTAGAACACGAGGATTGGTTCTATATTGAAATTGATGATGATCATATGCCTATGGTCAAGGAGTATGGGGACAAGTTTTCAAGTACTGTAAGTTTAAATGATGTGACTGAAGAAGAGTTCTCGAAAATTGATTTAATTTTTCGAAAAGTTGGAAACGATGAATTAGTGTTTCAAAAAATTACACAATCAAAGAGAATGATTGATAAATCTATTTTAAAATGGTTACCAAACATTGGAAAACCGGAAAGAACAATAATCGATAATGGTATAGAATTAAAATCTGAAATTGATGCTTACTTTGATGGAAATGATAAATTGTACTTCAAAAATTTTAGGACGATTCATAGTCTATTTAAAGGGATTGATGATTACTATCGTATAGCTAGTCGGGCAGAAGTTAATGAATTAAAAAGAGTTGATTTAGTTAGTTTCTCAGATTTTGAAATTAAATCTAATAATTTAAAGATGGTAGCAATTCTAAAAGATGATGAGATTGATTTATCTGATACATCAATATTAGCACCTTATTAACATCATATGTACAATACCCTGAGCAGGATTTTAAGGTCTCAGAAGGAAAATTTATTATTGATTCTAACAAAAGTTTAACAAGTTTTTTAAAATTGGCATTAGGGAGATTATATACCAATCCAATTACTAATCATCATATGGAAGCTAGTTCAGCTAGGCGTTTGGTAAAGAAGAATGACTGAAAAATCATCTTTAAAAAATAAGGAGTTGCCATGGTATCTGTAACACAACGTATCAAAGAAATTAATCAACCTCGAGGTGGTTATCTGCCCATCAAGTTATTTTCGGTAGAGCAGTTCGAAGACCATAGAGTTCTGCATCCAGTAGAGTCTGTATCTCCTAGTTTAGTGGGCATTTGTGTGGACTATTTGACCCGTCTTATGAAAGGGGCAGAAGCCCGTGATGCTTTCAGAATTTCTCTCATGGGAGCTCGGATGGTTGGCATGGAAGACCTAGCAGAAGCACTACTCGATTTGGTGACAGGATTGGACGATTTATCGATAGAAAGTGCTTGTCGTTTGGTTTCTTTTGATGTCGTTTTTCGTGCAGGGAAACAGTATTATAAGCCTTTTGAGGAAATTTCGGTGGATGCAGAAACGATAGAGAATATTCGCATCATGGTAGAGCGAAGTCTTTGCTTTTTCGACCTCTATGGTCCTTTGGTAAAGGATGGCTTTAACTTTTTGGGAGGCTATACAGATACGATTGATAAGGGGGATGGAGATTTTCTTACCAAAGATACATTATGGGATTTTAAGGTGACTAAAACAGCTCCTAATAAAGACCATACACTACAAGTCCTTGTATACTATATCATGGGCTTACATTCCTTTGACCCTGACTTCCTTTCTATCGAAAATCTTGGCTTTTATAACCCTCGAAAAAATATCGTTTATCAACTTCCAGTCTCTTCTATTCCTTTAGATTTGATTCGAACGATTGAGAATGAAGTGATTTGTTATAAATGATTGCTTGTTTAAAAAAATTAATTGCAAAACTTAGAAAGAAACATTATGGAAACAACACAAACTTCCCAGTCGCTCTACCAAGCCCTGTGGAACTCAGCGGATGTTCTCCGCTCCAAGATGGATGCTAATGACTACAAGTCCTATCTTTTGGGTATGGTCTTTTACAAGTATCTGTCAGATAAGATGCTCTTTTTCGTGGCGGAGACCATGGAAGAGGGGACAGATAGTCTCGAGGATGCCCTTGAGGTCTATCGCAACTACTATGAGGATGCGGACACTCACGAGGATCTGGTCTCTGTTATGAATGATGAGCTCAACTATATCATCAAACCAGACCTGACCTTTACCGCTCTAGTAGCACGTGTCAATGAGGGAACTTTCCAGCTGGAAGATCTGGCGCAGGGCTTTCGAGATATCGAGCAGAGCGACGACCTCTATGAAAATCTCTTTGAAGATATCGACCTCTACTCTAAAAAGCTAGGGGCAACTCCGCAAAAGCAAAACCAAACGGTGGCGGCAGTCATGAAAGAGTTGGCTGTGCTAGATGTTGCTGGTCATGCGGGTGATATGCTGGGGGATGCCTATGAGTATCTGATCGGTCAGTTTGCGACCGACTCGGGTAAGAAGGCTGGTGAGTTTTATACACCTCAGCCTGTTGCCAAGCTCATGACTCAGATTGCCTTTTTAGGTCGAGAAGACCAGCAAGGTTTTACCATCTATGATGCGACCATGGGTTCTGGTTCTCTCTTGCTCAATGCCAAGAAATACTCTCATAAACCGCAGACAGTGGTCTACTTCGGTCAGGAGCTCAATACTTCCACTTATAACTTGGCTCGGATGAACATGATCCTCCACGGAGTTCCAGTTGAGAATCAATTTCTCCACAATGCTGATACACTAGACGAAGACTGGCCGACACAAGAACCGACCAACTTTGATGGGGTTCTCATGAATCCTCCATACTCTGCCAAGTGGTCTGCAAGTTCTGGCTTTATGGCGGATCCTCGTTTCTCTCCTTTTGGGAAACTGGCGCCCCAGTCCAAGGCTGACTTTGCCTTCCTTTTACATGGTTACTACCATCTCAAGCAAGATAACGGAGTTATGGCTATCGTCCTTCCTCACGGTGTTCTTTTTCGAGGAAATGCGGAAGGAACCATTCGTAAGGCCTTGTTAGAAGAAGGAGCTATTGACACGGTTATCGGTCTTCCAGCCAATATCTTCTTTAACACCAGTATTCCGACCACGGTCATCATTCTCAAAAAGAATCGTACCAATCGTGATGTCTACTTTATCGACGCCTCTAAGGAGTTTGATAAGGGGAAAAATCAGAATATCATGACGGATGTTCATATCGAGAAGATTCTGGAAGTCTACAAGTCACGTGAGGAGATGGATAAGTTTGCCCATCTAGCAAGTTATGAAGAAATCGTCGAAAATGACTACAACCTCAATATCCCTCGCTATGTAGACACCTTTGAGGAAGAAGAAGTCGAGCCCCTGACAGACATCGTCAGAAAGATTAATAAGACCAATGATGAGATTGAAAAGCAAACAGCTTCCCTACTTGAAATGCTGAACCAACTCCACGGAACTACACCAGAAGCCGATGCAGAACTCAAAGAGTTCTTGAAAAACTTTAAAGGGTAATGGGGCTAATTTATTCGCTCATTTTTAAGATACAACTTTGTTTCCATATTTCCTGGAAACTGATAGAAAGTAAGGAGAAACATGGAACAAACTAACCAAAAATCCCAATGCCAACAACTTTGGGCTAGAAATAAATATCTCGTTTTGAGCCATTCCAGCAATATCTACAATGAGATTCGCCAATACTTGAAGAATGAAGAGGTGGAGGTAAGTCAGGTTCAAGAACTGATCGACCGTGCCTGTCAAATCCCAGAACATAGGGGTCAGGTTTGCAATGCCTTCCAGCATATTTGGGGCTATTTCAAAAAGAAAGCGACAGATGCTGAGCGCAAGGACTACATGCTCTTGCTGGATCGCTACCGCTTTGGTCAGGTTTCCAAGGAAGACTTGATTGCTAAGACTCGAGAGTTGCTGGATCGCTATCCAAATACCTACTTGCAACATTCGACTTTACTGAAAGGAGACTCCCATGAGACTTTGGCATGAGGCTTTGATTTCACAACTTCCCCGTCCTCAACTCTTGGGGCAACATCGAGAGTGCTGTGCCCTGCGTGGCAATGGCTGGGGCAGAAAGCATGCGACAGTGGACTATGTCTTTACCCACTCGCCCTATCGTCTCTATGCCTATCATCGTTTAATCATGGAAGAAATGACTGACCGTGGCTATAATGTCAGTACAGAGTGGCTGGACAAGAACTACCGCGGTAAGACCTGTCCTCCTTATCAAGACTTGCCTGAGGAGAATTTGAAAAGTCCTATCTATAGCGAACATGATGCTGCCTACTATGAGAAGTGTCTGGCTAATCTCCGAGATAAGGGGATAGAGTTGGAGTAAGAGTACAGAAGTTGTGAATGTCTAGTATTTCTTTAAACTTTTTCGAATAATAAAGATGAGACCTTTAGAATGATTCTAAGGTCTTCTTTTTATGGGTATTAGAATTTACTTTTAATAACTTTTAAGTTATAATTAAATTAGAAAGAGGTTGCTTGGTGCACACGATTTATTTCTATAAGGACAAAAATGGAAATGAGCCAGTCTTGGATTATATGAGAGAATTGGCTAGTAAGAAGAGTAAGGATAACCGCATCAAACTGAACAAGCTAAATGACTATATCGAATTACTTAGTCAGCATGGGACTAGAGCTGGTGAACCCTATATCAAACATTTGGAAGATGAGATTTGGGAACTAAGACCTCTTAGGGATAGGATTTTATTTGTAGCGTGGCTTGATGGGAGTTTTGTTCTCTTGCATCATTTTGTCAAAAAGACTCAGAAAACTCCTAGGAGAGAAATTGAAAAAGCCAAGCGTGAACTGAAGGACTTAAAAGAAAGAGGGTTAAGTGATGAAGAATAGTGCCATTGGGAGTAATTGGAAGGATGTCCGATCTGAACTCTTTACCAAGGAGGAAATCCTTGAAAGTGATATGCGAGTGGCTATCCTGAGTGAGTTGATTGAGGCTAGGCATGAGAAAGGAATCAGTCAGAAAAAACTGGAAGAACTCAGTGGAGTGAGCCAGCCTGTTATAGCTAGGATGGAAACAGGCAAGACTAGCCCTCAATTGGATACGGTTTTAAAAGTTCTAGCCAGTTTGGGAAAGACACTAGCAGTCGTTCCACTTGAACAGGAAAAAAGTTGATTAAACTAACCTATAGTCTTTTCTAATAACAAGCCATAGTCAGCTGTCAGTTCACTATTGTTTTGCGAAGAACATAGCAATCTTGAAAGGCTATAAATCTATATTTACCAAAGGATTTGGGGAATCTTCTCCAAATCTTTTTTTGTCTTTTAAATCGAGATATAGTTTCAAACTATATCAAAGCCTAATTTTTTACAATTATACAGATGATTTCTTTTCTGTTAAGATAGTTTCAACAACAATTTTTGGAGGACAAAACATGTCAACTACAATTATCGGTTTCCCTCGTTTGGGTGAATTCCGCGAATTAAAATTTACAACTGAAAAATACTTTAGAAAAGAAATCTCAGAAGAAGAACTCTTGACTGCGGCTAAAGAATTGCGTGCAAAACACTGGAACATCGTCAAAGAAAAAGGCATCACTGAAATCCCATCAAATGACTTTTCTCACTATGACAACTTCCTTGATGCTGCTTTCCTTTTCAACGTAGTTCCTGCATCTGTTCAAAACTTGGAATTGTCTGATCTTGAACGTTACTTTGCTTTGGGACGTGGTTACCAAGGAGAAAAAGGGGATGTTCGTGCCCTTCCGATGAAGAAATGGTTCAACACTAACTACCACTACATCGTTCCTAAATTTGAAAAAGACACTCAAGTAAAATTGGCTGGTCACAAGATCTTTGATGAGTTCCAAGAAGCAAAAGAACTTGGTCTTAACACTCGTCCTGTCCTTGTAGGTCCATTCACTTTCCTTCAATTGTCAGACTTTGAAGAAGGCGTGAAAGCAGAAGACTTCGTAGATAGCTTAGTAGCTGCTTACCAAGATGTTTTTGCTAAATTGGCTGAACTTGGTGCAACTCGTATCCAACTCGACGAAGCTGCTCTTGTCAAAGACTTGACAGCTGAAGAAAAAGCTCTCTTCTTGAACCTCTACAACAAACTCTTGGCTGACAAAAAAGGTCTTGAAGTCTTGCTTCAAACTTACTTCGGAGACGTCCGCGACGTTTACGCTGACCTTGTGAACTTGCCAGTAGATGCTATCGGTCTTGACTTCGTTGAAGGTAAGAAAACTCTTGAACTCGTTAAAGGTGGCTTCCCAGCTGACAAGACTCTTTATGCAGGTATTGTCAATGGTAAGAACATCTGGCGCAACAACTACGAAAAGAGCTTGGCTGTTCTTGAGCAAATCCCAGCTGAAAACATCGTTTTGACAAGCTCATGTTCACTTCTTCATGTGCCATTTACAACTGCTAACGAAGAATTTGAACCAGCTATCTTGAACCACTTTGCATTTGCAGTTGAAAAATTGGATGAGATCCGTGACTTGGATGCTATCCGCAACGGTCAAGGTGCAGAAGCTCTTGCAGCTAACAAAGAACTCTTTGCGACTGAACGTGTTGGTGAAAATGCGGAACTTCGTGCTCGTATCGCTGGATTGACAGACGCAGACTATACTCGTTTGCCAGCCTTTGCAGAACGTGAAGCTATCCAAGAAGATGCCTTCAAACTTCCAGCCCTTCCAACAACAACCATCGGTTCATTCCCTCAAACAAAAGAAGTTCGTGCGAAGCGTTTGGCCTTCCGTAAGGGTGAATTGTCACAAGAAGAATACGATGCCTTCCTTGCTGAAACCATCGACGAATGGATCAAATGGCAAGAAGAAGTTGGATTTGACGTGCTTGTACACGGTGAATTCGAGCGTAATGACATGGTTGAGTACTTCGGTCAAAACTTGTCAGGTTACCTCTTCTCTAAGAATGGTTGGGTACAATCATACGGTATGCGTGGGGTTAAACCACCAATCATCTGGGGCGATGTGACTCGTCTCAACCCAATCACTGTGAAATGGTCTAGCTACGCACAAAGCCGTACTGACAAACCTGTTAAAGGTATGTTGACTGGACCTGTTACTATCCTTAACTGGTCATTCCCACGTGAAGACATCTCTATCAAGGATTCTACTCTTCAAATCGCTCTTGCTATCAAGGATGAAGTTCTTGACCTTGAAGCTGCAGGCGTGAAGATTATCCAAATCGACGAGGCTGCTCTTCGTGAGAAATTGCCACTCCGTCGTAGCGACTGGTACGAAGACTACCTTGACTGGGCTATTCCAGCCTTCCGCTTGGTACACTCAACAGTAGCGCCAGACACACAAATCCACACTCACATGTGTTACTCAGAATTTACAGATATCATCCCAGCTATCGACAACATGGATGCGGACGTTATCTCATTTGAAGCGAGCCGTTCAAATCTTGAAATCTTGGACGAACTTAAAGCTCAAAACTTCCAGACAGAAGTGGGTCCTGGAGTTTACGATATCCACTCTCCTCGTGTGCCTAACGAAGGCGAAATCGACCACACCATCGAAGCCATCCTTGCTAAAGTACCAAGCAAGAAAGTATGGATCAACCCTGACTGTGGTTTGAAAACACGTGGTATCCCAGAAACGAAAGAAAGCTTGATCCGCCTTGTAGACGCTGCGAAAGCTGCGCGTGAGAAATTGTAAGAAAAGACAGTTCTCTCTACACGGTTGATCAGTAAGAAATCAACTAGAAAAGGTTATTACATATGTCACGCCAAACACCGTCACTCTCATTTGAAGTGTTCCCTCCAAACCCAGCTGTGGGTAATGATAAGATTATTTCTGCTCTTCAAGATATGCAGGAGCTAGCACCGCACTTTATCAGTGTAACTGCCAGCAATAATAAATTTAATATCAAGGAAACGACGGTTCGTTTGGCTGACTTTATCCAGAATGACTTGGCGATTCCGACCATTGCCCACTTGCCCGCTATCTATCTGAACAAGGAAAAGGTTGCTGAAACCATTGCGGACTTGGACAAGGTTGGGGTACAGAAAATCTTAGCCTTGCGTGGAGATATCATCCCTGATGTGGAGCCACAAAAGGATTTTCGCTACGCAACGGACTTGATCGAGTTCATCAAGGAACAAGCTCCTCATTTTGAGATTGTCGGAGCTTGCTACCCAGAGGGACACCCTGACTCGCCAAACCAGATTTCGGATATCCAAAATCTCAAGAAGAAAGTAGACGCAGGCTGTTCGAGTCTCGTAACGCAACTTTTCTTTGACAATGAGCGTTTCTATGACTTCCAAGACAAGTGTACCTTGGCAGGGATTGATGTTCCTATTCATGCGGGTATCATGCCGATTCTTAACCGTAATCAAGCGCTTCGTCTCTTGAAAACGTGTGAGAATATCCATATTCCACGCAAATTTAAGGCCATTTTAGACAAGTATGAGCATGATCCTGAGTCGCTCAGAGCAGCAGGACTTGCCTACGCAGTGGATCAAATCGTGGACTTGGTCACTCAGGACGTCGCAGGTGTGCATCTCTACACCATGAACAATGCCGAAACAGCCAAATACATCCATCAAGCAACCCATGCCTTGTTTAATCATCAGTCTTTAGGATAATAAAAAGCAAACCATTCTTCTCAGGTGAGGGGAATGGTTCCTTTTTAATGGTAAAGACCGCACTTTTTAAGAAAAATATGATAAAATAGACTCTGTACGTACTTGATACAAAGATGAGGGTATTTAGGTTGTAGAAGTTTGTTTAAAGTGGATTATTTTTTAAACAAAATATGATAATAGGTGTCTCAAAAAAACTACTTAATTGAATTTTGGTCTCATTTCTTAGGAAAAAAGATAAGCTTCCTAGCACTCATCGAGTGCGGCGTCACCTTCCTATTTTTCTACAGAAATGTTCGGCAAGCCGAACCGTCCAAAATATCTTGATTAATTGAACACGGGCTAAATTCCTAGTGAAAAAGATAGATTGCCTGGTGTGCATGATACACTGCGTCAATCTCCTATTTTCATACGGGATTCTTCACGCCCTTGGTATCTTGATCTTTGTAGGCAAGACGTATAATTTTATCAATCCAAAGGGGATTAACATGACAAAACAAGTGTTTCAAACGACTTTTGCGGGTCGTGAGTTGGTTGTAGAGA
>CAUSRF010000002.1:0-62275 GCA_963534275.1 uncultured Streptococcus sp. | reverse complement strand
TATCAGTGTGTGGTGTAAATGTTGGTTTGTTTTTTCCGCGAAGTACGCTAGCAACAACTGCTGAAAGGCGTCCAAGAGGTACATCAGTTGCGTCAACAACATACCATTTGCGTTCTACTTGGCCTGGTTTAGCCATGAATGTAGTTTTGTTCATGATTTCTCCTATATGAATATCGTTTTTGTTTACAGGGCGGATGTTCCGGTCCGCGGGGTATTTGAAAGGTTCCGGGGCCTTACAAATGGGGTAAACAATACCGTCTACTATCATACCAAATTTTACTACTAAAAGTCAATAGATATGTAAAATAATTTTATCTATTTTCCCGTTTAAAGTCTAGAAAAACCTCGCTTTCGCGAGGCTCTCCTATTTGTAAGCTAAGGCACGTTTAAAGCTTTTCCATAGGCCTAGATCATCTGTCTGAAGGACTAGGCTGGCATACATGCGGCCGATAAAAACCGTTGCAGTCACTGCAAAAACGACTGTAATCGCTAGTGAAATCCAGGACTCTAAATCACTTGCATACCCATTAATGGCTCTAAATGGCATAAAGAAGGTCGAAATAAAGGGAATGTAAGACCCAATTTTCAGAACCAAATTGTCACCAGCAGCACCTAGAGAGGTTACACCGACAAATCCGGCTATAATCAAGATCATCAATGGCGACAAGGCCTTACCGGCATCTTCAGGACGAGAAACCATGGAACCAAGGAAGGCTGCCAAAACAACGTACATAAAGAGGCTAACCAAAACAAATAATAAAGTATTGAGTGAGAAGGCCTCTCCCAAATGGTTTAAAATACCTGAATTTGCCAAGAATGGTAAATCTTTGAATAGAAGTAGCGCAGCAACTCCACCCACTACGTAAATCCCAACATGGGTCAAAATCACAAGAAGCAAGGCGATCATGCGAGCGTAGAAATAATGGCTAGCTCGAATACTAGAGAAGACCACTTCCATGATTTTGGTTCCCTTTTCACTAGCCACTTCCTGAGCAGTGACACTAGCATAGGTCATCAAAATCATATAAAGGAAGAAACCGAGACCTGCAGCCGCAATGGTTTGGACCATCTTTTTATTTTCTTTGGATTCGTCAATCTTCTCAGTAAAGTCAACAGTCTGAGCCAGGAGTTTTTCCTGTTCTTGAGACAAATTAGCTGCCGAGCGATTGAGTTGATATTGAAGTTCATTGAGTTTATTGGTTACTGCTAGCTTGATACCTGTTTCAAGAGAAGTTTCACCGTGATAGACGGCCTTGAGAACACTGTCCTCTTGGTCAATGGTTAGGTAACCCTTGATTTTCTCATCCTTGATCGCAGCCTGGGCACTGGCTTCATCCTTATAATCAAAGTTAATACCATTGGTACCCTTGAGTCCCTCAGCTACAGATGGCACTGTTGTTACTACTGCTACCTTGCTAGTTTTAGCCATCGAAGAATTTTGGAGATAGCCGATTCCTACAGATAATCCTAAAAAGAGGAACGGCGAAATCACCATAAAGAAGAAACTCCACGACTTGACATGTCGAAGATAGGTTTCCTTCATTACAACCCACATATTTCTCATACTTCCACCCCTGATTCTAGTTTAAAGATTTCATCGATTGTTGGAGCTTGTTGGTCAAAGGTCGCGATGTATTGACCTTGAGTGAGGATTGGGAAGAGTTCTCTTCCAGCACTCTCATCATCTAAAATCAATTTCCAACTGCCTTGCTTGGTCAAGTTCACCTGTTTGACATGAGGAAGACTTTCCAGTTCTTCCTTGCTTCGTTCACTTGAAACAAAGAGACGCGTTTTACCGTATTGATTGCGAACTTCTTGAACTGGTCCATGCAAGACCACACGCCCATCTCGAATCATGAGAATATCATCGCAAAGCTCCTCGACATTGGTCATGACATGGTCAGAAAAGATAATGGTCGCCCCACGCTCTTTTTCTTTTAAGATAACCTGCTTGAGCAACTCGGTATTGACTGGATCCAGACCACTAAAGGGCTCATCCAGGATAATCAAGTCCGGTTCATGGATTAGGGTAATAATCAACTGAATTTTCTGCTGATTTCCTTTTGAGAGGCTCTTAATTTTGTCAGCCAATTTCCCCTTCACTTCCAGTTTTTCCATCCATTGAGGGAGTTTTTCCTTGACCTCCTTAGCATCCATGCCTTTTAGAGTAGCCAGGTAGCGAACTTGCTCAAGAACTGTCAACTTGGGCATAAGACTGCGTTCCTCAGGCAGATAGCCAATCCGAGCGTAGGTCTCCTGACGAATCTCCTGCCCATCCAGACTGATTTCTCCTTGATAGTCCAAAAATTTCAACATACTGTGGAAAATCGTTGTTTTCCCAGCACCATTTTTCCCGACCAGTCCCAAAATTCGTCCTGGCCTTGCCTGAAAATCGACACCAAACAAGACTTGCTTGGAACCGAAACTTTTCTCTAGATTTCTTACTTCTAGCATTTTCCACCTCCGAAATATGTTGCACTTATTATACTCCTTTTTGATAGCCTTTACAAGAATTTATGTACATTTTTATCTTATTCATCCTTCCTTAAAAACTAAACTCTCTAAGGTTTTTGAGTACCCAAGTGATAGACCAATTATAACCCAATAAAGTATAGCTGAGAGCTTTTACTCCCCAATTGTTCATTTTTGATCCTGAACTGTCTTCTTGAAACTAAAAATCCACCCCGAAGGATGGATTGATGAGTTAACGCACTTCTGCATGGACCTTTTCTTCGAGAGAAGTTTGGATTTTCTCCATATAGCGTGCGACTTCTTCGTCCGTCAAGCTATCTTCTGGATTTTGGAAGGTTAGGCTATAAGCCATAGACTTCATACCAAGTCCTAGTTTTTCGCCTGAGAAGACGTCGAAGAGTTTGATATCTGTCAAACGTTTCACGCCTGCAGCTTGGATCGCGTCTACAACTTCTTGATGAGTGATTTCTGCCTTGAGAAGAAGGGCAATATCACGGCTGACTGCTGGGAATTTCGTGATTTCCACAAATGGAGCAGCTGGTTGTAGAGCAGCTTCGATAGCTGAAAGGTTAAGCTCAGCTACATAAGTTTCTGGAATATCATAAGCCTTGGCAGTGACTGGATGTACTTGCCCGAGGAAACCAAGAACTTGGTCACCGAGTGAGATTACGGCTGTACGTCCTGGGTGAAGGCTAGCGATTTCAGCTGTAGCTGTATAGGTCACTTCTAGTCCCAAGCGAGCAAAGAGGGCTTCAAGGATTCCCTTAGCATAGAAGAAATCAACTGGAACCGCTGCTGTTTGGAAGTCTTTTTCTGCAACCAAACCTGTCAAAGCAAAGGCAAAGCTATTGATCTCATCTGGAAGGTCTTCTTTTGGATTTCCTGTTTGTTCAAATACTTTTCCAATCTCGTAAAGTGCCAAGTTTTTGTTCTTACGAGCTACATTGTAGGCCACTGTATCAAGGATACCTGAGACCATATTTTGACGGAGAACGGAGCGATCCACTGTCATAGGCCACATGAGTTCTGTCAGCTTACTTGGTTGAGCTGTGAACTCAACTGCTTTCTCAGGCGTTGTCAGAGCGTAGGTGATGATTTCTGTCAAACCTGCTCCTTCAGCGATAGTACGAACTTGACGGCGCAATTTTTGTGTCGCAGTCAATTCCCCTGCTGTACCGTCATCTTTTGGAAGACTAGTTGGCAAGCGGTCATAACCATAGATACGAGCTATTTCTTCAAAGAGGTCTGCTTCGATGGTGATATCCCAGCGACGACGTGGTACGCTAACTGTAAAGGCTTCTGCATTTCCAGAAAGACCAAAGCCAAGACGACGGAAGACATCTTCTACATCCGCGTAGGAAAGCTCCGTTCCAAGGACGCGGTTGACATCTGCAAGAGTTGAAGAAACTTCCACATCAGAAGTATCAAGTTCCCCTGCTGAAACAATGCCCTTACGCACCGTCGCACCTGCAAGTTCCGCAATCATACTTGCCGCCGCATCAAGGGCTTCATTAACGGTTGCCACATTAATGCCTTTTTCAAAACGAGAAGAAGACTCTGAACGAAGGTTGAGGCGACCGCTGGTCTTACGGATAGATTTGCCATTGAAAACAGCTGCTTCAAGGACAACACGACTAGATTTTTCAGAGATTTCTGTTGCTTGACCACCCATGACACCTGCAAGGGCTACTGGTTTGTCAGCAACAGTAATCACGAGGTCATTTGTTTCCAAATCACGCTCTTCCCCGTCCAAGGTCACCAATTTTTCACCAGCACGCGCTTCACGCACACGGATGTCAGTCCCTTCAAAGGTATCCAAGTCAAAGGCATGCATAGGTTGACCAAAGTAAAGCAAGATATAGTTGGTTACGTCCACTACGTTGTTGATTGGACGGATACCTTCGTTCATGAGGAGGTTTTGCAACCATTGTGGACTTGGTGCGATAGTCACATTGTCCAAGATACGAGCTGCATAGTAAGGTGCCTTGTCTGTCTCAATACCTACAGAAAGGGCATCTGCTGCAGCTTCATTGGTTTCTGTTAAACTGAATTCTTTAAAGTTGACTGCCTTGTCATAGATAGCTGCCACTTCATGAGCCACCCCACGCATAGAAAGGGCGTCCGCACGGTTAGGCGTGATGGAAAGTTCGATGATTTCATCATCCAAGTCTAGGTAAGAAAAGACTTCCTCACCTGGAACAGCAGTTTCTGGCAAGATTTGGATACCATCTGCAAATTCTTTTGGTACAACGGAGTCAGAAATACCCAATTCACCAAGTGAACAAATCATTCCAAGTGACTCTAAACCGCGGATTTTTCCTTTTTTGATTTTGTAGTTGTCAGCGATACGAGCTCCTGGAAGTGCCACCATGACCTTGATACCAGCACGCACATTTGGGGCACCACAAACGATTTGACGGGCTTCTTCTTCGCCAACGTTAACCTGACAAACATGGAGGTGAGTTTCTGGCACATCTTCGCAAGACAAGACCTCACCGACGACAATTTTTGAGAGACCGGCAGCAGGTGATTCGACACCTTCTACCTCGATCCCTGTGGTTGACATTTTTTCAGCCAACTCTTGTGATGGTACATCAATGTCCACCAACTCTTTTAACCATTTATAAGATACAAGCATAATTTAGTTCTCCAGAATGACAGTTGCCCCTCTGGTTATTTCCTTTCCTATCATTTCAATAGAAGAATCATCTTCTTACCTTAATCTCTTTTTCAATAACCAATCTGTATCTACTTTTTGACCAACCATAAAATGATGTTGGCTAAATTTTTCAAAACCATATCGATTATAAAACGCTTGAGCTTTTGTATTATGCTCCCAAACACCTAACCAAGCCCAGGAAAAACTATTTTTTTCAGCAAGTTCAAGAGCAAATTCAAACAGTTGCTTACCAAGTCCAAATCCTTGGTATTTTTTTAGCACATAGAGGCGTTGAATTTCAAAAGCGTTCTCTAATTCTCTCTCAGTCTGAGCACTTCCCCAGTTGACTTTGAGAAAACCGGCTATCTCCTCTTCATGCATAATGAAATAGGTTTCGGAGTCAGGATTTTCCAACTCAGTTGACAAAGTTCTCAGACTGTATGCCTCTTCAAAGTATTCCTGTAACTGCTCTTCCGTATTATCATGCGCAAATGTCTCACGAAAGGTTTGTTTGGCAATTTTAGCCAACACCCCGACATCTGCCATTTCTACTTTTCTAATCATTATTTAAACTGTTCTGAAAAACGGACATCTCCTTGGTAGAATCCACGGATATCGTTGATTCCATAACGGAGCATAGCTACACGCTCTTGTCCAAGACCAAAAGCAAAACCAGAGTATACTGTCGCATCAATACCACTCATCTCAAGGACACGTGGGTGAACCATACCAGCACCCATAATCTCGATCCAACCTGTTTTCTTACATACGTTACAGCCTTCTCCACCACACTTGAAGCAGGAAACATCCACCTCAACAGATGGCTCTGTGAATGGGAAATAAGATGGACGCAGACGGATTTGACGCTCTTCACCAAACATTTTTTGCACAATCAACTGAAGCGTTCCTTGAAGATCAGCCATAGAGATGTTTTTCCCGACAACCAGGCCTTCGATTTGGTGGAACTGGTGACTATGGGTTGCATCGTCCGTATCACGGCGGAAGACACGCCCTGGTGAGATCATTTTCAAAGGACCTTTAGAGAAATCATGGGCATCCATAGCACGCGCCTGAACAGGAGACGTGTGCGTACGAAGCAAGATTTCTTCTGTGATATAAAAAGTGTCCTGCATATCACGAGCTGGGTGGTCTTTTGGAAGGTTCATACGTTCAAAGTTATAGTAGTCTTGCTCCACTTCAAAACCATCCACGACTTGGTACCCCATCCCAATGAAAATATCTTCGATTTCTTCACTGGTTTGTGTGAGAACGTGACGGTGACCAGTCGCAACTGGACGACCTGGAAGGGTCACATCGATGCTCTCGCTAGCTAGTTGAGCTTCAACTTTCTTTTCTTCCAAAAGCTTAGCTGTTTCTTCGAAGGCTGCTGTCAAGACATCACGAGCTTCATTGACATGTTTCCCGATGATTGGGCGCATCTCAGCAGAGACATCTTTCATCCCTTTAAGGATTTCAGTAAGCGATCCTTTTTTCCCAAGGACAGAGACACGCAAATCTTGCATCTCTTTTTCATTTTCAGCAGTAATCTGCTTCAAGCTAGCCAGCGTTTCTTCACGAAGCGCTTTTAATTGTTCTTCAATAGTTGACATAATTCCTCCATCAGTCTCTCGTAGATAAAAAGAAAACCACATGCCAAAAACTCCACTCGGAGCGTTGACACGCGGTACCATCCGTTTTTATCTGACAAGTCAGACCTTCATTTCTAAATCCATGCGCAAGTGAATTCACCCAGCTTTCATATAGAGAGCTTGCAGTCACGGCTCTCCTCCCTGATATACTTCCCTTGAGTTACTAGTCTTACGGATTTCTATTCAATTACTACTTAGTTTATCAGATTTTTACCATTCTTGCAAGACCTATCTCACTTCTGCTTACCTTTAAATCGCCATTGGAAGCGGAGCTTGTCATAGAAGGGAAACTCGATAAACAGTACTCCCAAACCCACACAGAGACTGGCAAGGACGTCTGATGGGTAGTGAACTCCCAGATAGACCCTTGATACCAACACACTGACTAGGTAAAGACCAAGGACGATTTGCACGATTTTTCTCCAGACTGGATCTTTCATCCGTTGACTGAGAATGACAATCAAAGTACCTACCATCAAGGTTACAGCCAAAGAATGGCCGCTTGGGAAGGAAAATCCCTTCTCCTCGACTAGGTGTAAGATAGCTGGTCGTGGGCGCTGGTAGATATTTTTAAAGGTCACGATTAAAAGACCTGCCAAAGCCAGATTCCCCAACATAAAGAAACTTTCTATCTTCCACTGCTTACGATAAAAGATAAAGGCTGCGATGGCAACCCAGGTGATAATCACTGGAATATCAATCAAATGCGTAAGTGCACGGAATAAAACTGTCAAATAATCTGGCAAGTCTCCTCGAATGGCAGTCTGAATCGATTGGTCAAAACCGACCAGCGTTTCAGGGTAAAACTTAACCGTATAGCCAAGAAGGACGAAAAGTAAAAGGGCAAAACTGCCCTTCATTAAAAATGTTTGTTTATCTCTCATAATGTTTTAAGGTTGGTTTCAAAAGAACATACAACAACCAGAATGAAATGGCAAAAATTACACCTTCAATCAAGTTAAAAGGTAATACCATAGTCATTAGGTAGTTGGAAAGTCCCATAATTTTTCCAATATCAAAGTTGGCAAACTTCGCGTACAAAGGAACAGCATAGACATAGTTGAGAACCAACATAGCCACAGTCAATCCAACAGTTCCCGCTAGAGATGCTAGTAGAAAACGAAGAGTGCTACGTTCCTTTTTCCATATCAAACCAAAAGCGATCACAAAAACTCCCAAGGCTACGATATTCATTGGCAACCCAATGTAAGTATTCACTCCTTGACTGTTCAGAAGCAATTTCAAGAGTGACCGCAGCAAGAGAATCCCTAGGGCAGCAGGCAAGTCCATCACTACCAAGCCCACAAGGATTGGCAAGATACTAAATTCGATCTTGAGGAAGGACGCCGCTGGTAAAAGCGGAAAGTCAAAGTACATCAGCACAAATGAGATGGCTGATAAAATCGCAATGGTCGAAAGTCGACGTGTGTTTGTCATAACAGGTTCCTCCAATTTTCTATAAAATCAGAAGAAGTTGGAAAGGATCCCTCTATCTATTCTCACTTTTTATATCCCAAAAGTTTCCCCTCACTCCTTTGAGCAAGCGGTTGCAATTTATCTATAAACTCATCAGAACAGACAAAGCTATTCTTTCGTCTTCTCCCATCCAGACTATACTGTCGGTTGTGGAATCGCACCACATCAGCTTGCGCTCGCGGACTTATTTGGCTAAGATATTTTAGATTTATCTAGGCGTCGCAGTCGAAGATAATACTTAAAGTATATCGAGACAAGACAACGACGAGAAAGCTAAAATAGCTAGTCAAATTTACCGCCGGTCGGGAATTACACCCTGCCCTGAAGACCTTTTTATCATAACAAAAAACGCTTGCAAGTGCAAGCATTTTGTTTATTTCAATTTATCCGCTTCATAGGTGTGAATGAGCTCTAAACCAGCAAAATTTTGCTGACGAAGAGCTTCATAGACAATCATGCAGACCGTATTGGAAACATTGAGGCTGCGAACATGCTCGTCATTCATAGGGATACGGAGAGCTTTCTCTGGATGTTCACGCATAAAATCCTCTGGCAAGCCTTTATCCTCACGTCCGAAGAGAAAATAATAATCCCCACCACTTGCCAAATCTGCTTCAGAATAAACCTTTTCAGCAAATTTCGAAACCAGATAGAGTTTTCCCTCCATCTGAGACATGAAATCTTCCAAACTGTCATAAAAATAAATCTCAAGTTTATCCCAGTAATCCAAACCTGCTCGCTTCATCTTGCGGTCATCAATGGGAAAGCCCATTGGCTTGATGATGTGGAGGGGAGAATTGGTCGCAGCACAGGTACGCGCGATGTTACCAGTATTTTGTGGAATCTGAGGCTCAAATAATACAATGTGATTTGTCATGACTGGCTTCCTTTTATCATTGCAAAAAAATAGCCACACTGCCCGGAGTCAAGCTCAGCAAACAGCGTGGTTAAGGCATCGTTAACTTACCTCACAACAGGTTTGAAGTAAATCAGCGAAACTACTTTCTTAGTATAACACTTTCAGAATCAATGTCAATAGAAACGACTTGATTTTTTTACTTTTTTTGATGATATTTTCATGTTTGGTCATTCCATTTCTGAAAAGGAATAGTAAAAGAGTAAAATCACTTCAAATCAGAGACGTTGTTATAGAAGTTAAGCATATTTATCTTCAAAAACTTGAAAAAGCCCTTTCTCCCCCTAAAAATCGCCTTGGCAAGTGCATTTTTTGCTAAAAAAGGGTATGATAGTTACATCATGAAAAAGTAGGTTTTTATATGAAAATTGTCCTTGTTGGTGGAGGGAAAGTCGGTTTTGCCCTCTGTCGTTCACTAGTTGCAGAAAAACATGACGTTGTCCTCATCGAGCAAAATGAAGCTGTACTGAACCATATTGTCAGTCGCTTTGATATCATGGGCCTCCTTGGAAATGGTGCCGACTTTACTATCTTAGAGCAAGCCGGCGTCCAAGAGTGTGATATCTTTATCGCTCTAACTGAATACGATGAAGTGAATATGATTTCAGCGGTACTGGCTAAAAAAATGGGCGCTAAAGAAACCATCGTCCGAGTGCGAAATCCTGAATACTCTAATGCTTATTTTAAAGAGAAAAATATTCTTGGATTTTCACTTATCGTTAATCCAGAACTCTTAGCGGCCCGTGCCATCTCAAATATTATTGATTTCCCTAATGCCCTCTCAGTTGAGCGTTTTGCTGGGGGTCGTGTTAGCCTGATGGAGTTTGTTATCAAAGATTCTAGCGGCCTCTGTCAAATGCCAATCTCAGACTTCCGTAAAAAATTTGGCAACATCATTGTCTGTGCTATGGAAAGAGACCATCAACTCATGATTCCAAGTGGTGATGTCACTATCCAGGACAAGGATAGGATTTTTGTTACGGGAAATCGTGTAGATATGATGCTTTTCCACAACTATTTTAAATCACGTGCAGTGAAAAGCTTACTTATCGTCGGAGCTGGAAAAATCGCTTATTATCTACTTGGCATTTTGAAAGACAGCCGTATCGATACCAAGGTCATCGAGATTAACCCTGAAAGAGCCCGTTTTTTTAGTGAAAAATTCCCAAATCTCTATATCGTTCAGGGAGATGGGACAGCCAAAGATATCTTACTAGAAGAAAGTGCTCCTAGCTATGATGCAGTCGCAACCTTAACTGGGGTTGATGAGGAAAACATCATCACCTCTATGTTTCTTGACCGTGTTGGCGTCCATAAGAATATCACCAAAGTCAACCGAACTAGCCTCCTAGAAATCATCCATGCGCCTGATTTTTCAAGTATCATTACACCAAAAAGCATCGCGGTAGATGCCATTATGCACTTTATCCGTGGTCGAGTAAATGCCCAATACTCAGATCTTCAAGCCATGCACCATCTTGCAAACGGCCAGATTGAAACCCTGCAATTCCATATCAAGGAAGCTAATAAAATGACTGCCAAACCTCTTTCACAGCTAAAATTGAAGAAAGGTGTGCTCATCGCAGCCATTATCCGAAAAGGAAAAACAATCTTCCCTACTGGAGAGGATACACTGGAGGTCGGAGACCAGTTACTGGTAACTACCCTGCTACCAAACATCACCAAAATTTATGATTTGATTGAGAGGTAAGAAATGAATAAAAGTATGATTCGTTACCTCCTCTCAAAACTTCTCTTGATTGAGGCTATTCTACTCCTAGTACCTGTGAGTGTAGCGACCTATTATCAAGAATCCAGTCAAGTATTTATCGCTCTCTTTTCTACGATTGGAATTTTAGTCCTTCTCGGTGGTTTAGGTGTTTTACGGAAACCGAAAAATCAACGGATTTATGCCAAAGAGGGTGTCTTAATCGTTGCCCTCTGTTGGATTCTCTGGTCTTTCTTTGGTGGCTTACCTTTTGTCTTTTCAGGACAAATTCCCAGCATCATCGATGCATTTTTCGAGATCAGCTCTGGTTTTACAACGACTGGTGCTACTATCCTAACAGATGTTTCCGTTCTCAGTCGTTCCCTCCTCTTCTGGCGAAGTTTCACCCACTTGATAGGAGGGATGGGGGTGCTTGTTTTCGCACTTGCTATTATGGACAATGCTAAGAATAGTCACTTAGAGGTGATGAAAGCAGAGGTCCCTGGTCCTGTCTTTGGTAAGGTTGTATCCAAACTGAAAAATACTGCCCAGATCCTCTATCTCCTTTACCTAGGGCTCTTCTCCCTCTTTGTTGTCATCTACTATCTAGCAGGTATGCCCTTGTTTGATAGCTTTGTTATCGCTATGGGAACAGCAGGAACGGGGGGATTCACCGTCTACAATGATGGAATCGCCCACTACGGCAGTTCCCTGATTACCTATCTTGTCAGTTTTGGCGTTCTGGTTTTCGGTGTCAATTTTAACCTCTATTACTTTCTCATGCTCCGTCGGGTCAAGGCCTTCTTTGGAGATGAGGAACTGCGGGCTTATGTCATTATTGTTCTGGTGTCTACCGGTTTGATCACCCTCAACACCCTCCACCTTTACCAAGGTGTCTCTAAGAGTTTTGAGATGGCTCTCTTCCAAGTATCCAATATCATTACGACAACGGGATTTGGTTACGGAGATATTACCAACTGGCCCCTCTTCTCCCAGTTTATCCTCCTCTTCCTCATGGCAATCGGTGGCTCAGCTGGGTCAACTGCAGGTGGTCTCAAAATTATCCGTGGACTGATCCTCACAAAAATTGCTAAAAATCAAATTTTGTCCACTTTATCCCCTCACCGTGTCTTGACTCTCCATGTCAATAAAACAGTGATTGATAAGGATACCCAACACAAGATTCTCAAGTATTTTGTGATCTATGCTATGATTTTATTGTCGCTCATCTTTATCGTCAGTCTTGATAGCAATGATTTTCTAGTCGTGACCAGTGCTGTCTTCAGCTGTTTTAACAATATCGGACCTATTCTAGGTACAACCTCGAGTTTTGCCATCTTTAGTCCCATCTCTAAAATCCTGCTCTCTTTTGCAATGATTGCAGGTCGCTTAGAGATTTACCCAATTTTGCTACTCTTTATGAAACGTACTTGGTCTAAACGTTAATTACAATACAATCCCCCTTTTACAAGCAAGTAAAAGGGGATTTTTTCTATTAAAAATGAGAAGACCTTTTGGTCCTCTCCGAATCTAATTATTTTTTAAGAGCTTCCTTGTAACGAGCAAGTTCTGCTTGATTTGCCCAAACATAGTGACCTGGACGAATTTCCACCATAGATGGCTTGTCTGTCTCATAGTCATGTTGGTCAGGATCGTACACTTTCAAGACCTTCTTGCGCTCCAAGATTGGATCTGGAATCGGTACAGCAGATAGAAGTGCTTGAGTGTATGGGTGGACAGGATTGTTAAACAACTCCTCTGTCTCCGCCACTTCGACGATAACTCCTTTATAGATAACCGCGATACGATCTGAGATAAAGCGAACAACTGACAAGTCATGCGCGATAAAGAGATAGGTCAAACCCAACTCTTTTTGGAATTTCTTGAGCAAGTTCAAGACTTGCGCACGCACTGATACGTCCAAGGCTGAAATTGGCTCATCCGCAATAACGAAATCAGGCTCCATCACAAGGGCACGAGCAATCCCGATACGCTGACGTTGACCACCAGAAAACTCGTGTGGATAACGGGTCAAGTGTTCTTTCAAAAGTCCAACTTCATGGATCATCTTTTGAACTTTTTCTTTTCGATCTTCTTCGTCTTTGAACAAATGGTAGTTGTAAAGACCTTCAGAGATGATATAGTCAACTGTTGCACGCTCATTCAAGCTAGCTGCAGGGTCCTGGAAAATCATCTGGATACGACGAATCAAGTCTGATGATTCCTTGTGAGATTTTTTCCCATTGATTTTCTGGCCATCAAAGATAATCTCTCCTTTACTGGTATTATTCAAACCAATAATGGCACGACCAATCGTTGTTTTCCCACTACCAGACTCTCCTACAAGAGAGAAAGTTTCTCCCTTGTTGATAAAGAAGTTTGCGTTTTTAACCGCGACAAACTTCTTACTTCCTTCACCGAAGGAAATTTCTAAATCTTTAATTTCTACTAATTTTTCAGACATTTCCTTCCTCCTAGTCTTCTAGATGAGCAAAGCCCATTTTATCACGAATCTTGCCATGCAAATCTGCAATGACCCCAGGTTTTTCAACTTTAGGAGCATTCTCATGAAGCAACCAAGTCTTAGCCCAGTGAGTATCAGTGACTGAAAACTGAGGTGCTTTCTGTTCAAAGTCAATTTGCATCGCATAATCTGAACGAAGGGCAAAGGCATCACCTTTCAACTCAGTATAAAGAGACGGTGGTGTTCCTGGGATAGAGTACAATTCCCCTTTATCATCAGCAAGCTGAGGCAAGCTAGACAAGAGACTCCAAGTGTATGGATGACGTGGATCGTAGAAAACTTCCTCAACAGTACCGTATTCTACAATTTCACCAGCATACATAACCGCTACCTTATCCGCAATACTTGCTACCACACCAAGGTCATGGGTGATAAAGATAATGGTAAAATGGTACTCATTTTGCAAGGTTTTAAGCAAATCAATGATTTGCGCTTGAATGGTTACATCAAGGGCCGTTGTTGGCTCGTCACAGATCAAGATATCTGGACGACACGCAAGGGCAATCGCAATAACGATACGTTGGCGCATCCCTCCAGAATATTGGAAAGGATACTCGTCAAAACGTTTTTCAGCGTCTGGAATTCCGACCTTGTTCATATAGTCGATTGCCATCTCTTTGGCTTCCTTGGCTGTTTTTCCTTGGTGTTTAACGATAACTTCAGTAATTTGGCTACCGATTGTATTGATTGGGTCCAAACTTGTCATAGGGTCTTGGAAGATGGTCGCAATTTTAGCACCACGAATCTTCTCCCATTCCTTGTTAGAAGTAAGAGCAGTCAAGTCTTGTCCACGATAGTCGATACTTCCTTGGGCAATACGGCCATTATCTTCTAACATCCCTGTAAAGGTTTTTGTTAAAACAGATTTACCAGAACCTGACTCACCTACCAAGGCAAGAACTTCTCCCTCAATCAGGTCCAGAGAAACTCCTCGGATAGCCGTCAGAACTTTGTCACGAACGTCAAATTCCACGACAATATCACGAGCAGTCAAAATTACATTATTTTCTTTTGTCATGTCTACTCCTATCTATGTGTACGTGGATCACTAGCGTCCGCTAGGTTTTGACCAACAACGAATAGAGATAGGGACACCAAGATCAAAGTTGTCAACGGAATCCAGAATAAGTAAGCGTTGGTCGTAACGTTTTGTGAGTAATCTGAGATCAAACGTCCCAAACTTGGCACTGTTACAGGCAATCCCAATCCAAAGAAGGATAGGAAGGCTTCATAAGAGATAAAGCTTGGCAACATCAAGGTCATCGTAGAAACAATAACAGATACCAATTGTGGCATGATATTTTTAACGATGATTTTAAAGGTTGGTGTCCCAAGTGTTTGAGAAGCAAGGTTGTATTCCAAGTCACGGTAACGCATGATTTGGATACGAATCATATAGGCAATCCCAATCCAAGTTGTCACACTCATGGCAAAAATCAGATTCCAGAAACCAGCACCGATTGAGTAAGTCAAGACAATGACAATCAAGAGAGATGGAATGTTTGAAATAATGTTATAAACTTCCATCATAACACGGTCAACGGATTTTGAAATTCCCCAGATTCCACCAACAATAACCCCAATTACAAGGTTGATAAAAGTGGCAATTACAGAGATGAGGATAGAGTTACGCGCACCAAACCAAACCCCATCAAACAAGGATTTACCATTACTATCTGTACCAAACCAATGTTCGGCATTGGGCTTGATAAAACGAGCGCTAAAGTCATTCACCTTACTTACATCGTTGAAGTCAAAATCTGAGAACATTGGATAAATAAAGCTCATCAAGATAATAGCAACCAAAATCCCCAACATAATGACTGTTGATTTTTTCTTTAGAAATTGTCTAAATACAGAACCCCAGTATGAATAGGCAGGGGCATCAATTGTTTCAGAGGCAAAATCGTCACGTTTTACGAACTGAAATTTTTCTTTTCCGATTGTTGACATTATTTGCCTCCTTTCTCTGTCAATTTAATACGTGGATCAAGCATGGTCATCCAGATATCTCCTACAAAGAGTGAGAAGATAGAGATACATGTAAAGATAAAGACAAGACCAACTACCATTGAGTTGTTGGATGCCTTAACAGAGTCAATCAACATTTTACCCATACCTGGGAAAGCGAAGACTGTTTCAGTCAATGTTGCACCACCAATAACTCCAATTATGGCACCAGGAATACCTGAAACCAAAGGAACCATGGCATTTTTAAAGATATGTTTATTTGAAATTTCTTTTTCAGACAAACCTTTGGCACGAGCAAAACGAACAAAGTCCTGAGATTGCAAGTCGATCATGTAACGACGGATCCAGATAGCCGTACTTGGTGCTCCTAGCAAGCCTAGAATAACTGCTGGTAAGACATAAGAACGCCAATCTCCAGCACCTAAGATAGGGAATGAGTCTGGCAGACCAATAGATGATCCAATCAAACGAACGATGTAAACCAAGGCAATCGTTGGAAGAGCAAGCAAGAAGGTTAGGGCACCTGTAGAGAAGCTGTCAATCCAAGTATTTTTGTGGCGAGCCATAGCAGATCCAAGAGGAATAGCGATAGCATAAGAAATAATCAAACCGATCAAACCAGCAACCGCTGAACTTGCAATCATAGATGGGTATTGATAATTGCTTTCTGTAGCTGTGTAAGGATCGTCCTTACCATAGTTAGCCACCTCACGCGCGTCTGCTTGACTTGGAGATTTGTAGGTACGAGAATAGATATCAACAGATGAAGTCTTTTTACCCGTAGGGAATTGAACTTCCGATGTTTTAGTTTGTCCTTGACCTTGTGTGATAACTTGAAGCACTGGTGTGTTTGCATAAGTTGGGTAAGAGTCACCCAAGTTAATGTTCACAAAGTTTTGGTGTACAAATGGGAATTGGTTGTTGAAATACAAAAGGTATTTATGTTTTGTACCTGAACCAACCAATGACCAACCGATAGCAGGGTCATTTTCAAAACGAAGATAACGTTCCAAGTTTGGATTTTCAGGGTCTTGAATCTTATTTGGATGATCAATATCAATCAAGTTGGCATAGAATTTGAAAACACGTTCAAAAATTGGAATTTCACGCGTAGCATAGAATTGACCACTCTCAGTGAACTGACCTAGAGTCCAACCATTACCAAGTTGTTGGATATATTTTTCATAGATAGCTTTATTTGTATCATTTGCATCTACTGTAACAGAAGGGTCAATGCTACTAGCTTTTTCCTGCAACTCTTTCGTATCGTAATATTCGATATAGCCCATTCGCTCATAAACGGTATTTTCATAATTGTCCCGTTTATCAGGCGTCGTTGCAATCTTGTTATAGTTGGTATCCTGCTTAAAAATCAATTTCCGCGGAACCATCGTATAGATAATCGTGTAGGTCAAGGTTGTCACCAAGAAGATAGACACCAATGAACGCAATACACGCATAAAAATATATTTCTTCATATCGTTTCCTTTTAAAATCCCAAAAGAACCTTCTCCTCATGGAGAGAAAGTTCTCTTGAGAGTTATTTATTTAACGTGATTAGCCAATTCTTTTTGAACTTTTTCGTTTGATTCTTTTTTCTCTTTAAGCCATTTCTCACGAGCTTGTTCATAGTCAGCTTTGGTTACAACCTTGTCTTGTAACTGAATATACTTGAAGTATACATCTGAGCCTTTATCTCCAGATTGGCTATATGATGCAGAGAATGGCACAACACGAGAAATGAATGGTGCAGCACCAGTTGATGACATAGCTGGCAAGATGAGTGAGCTATCTGTCAACCAAGCTTGAGCAGCCGCGTATTTTTCATAACGAACATTCAAGTCGCTTGTTTCTTTAGCAGCTTCATCAACTAGCTTATCGTATTCTTTCAAACCAACTTGAGCTGCTGCAGCATTATCTGCACCTTCGTAACCCATGTATGTTTTTGTTTGTTCAGCATTCGTTGTCTTCAAGATATCAAGGTAAGTTGATGGATCTTCATAGTCAGGGTTCCATCCAACGGCACCTGAGAGATCCCAGTCTTCTGCTGCTGCATTCGCCGCATAGTAGGTGATATTATTAAACTCATCTTTAGAAACTTGTTGGATATCGATGACTACATTGTCTTCTCCAAGCACTGTTTCAACGGATTGTTTGAAGGATTGGATACGTGCGATATAGTTTTTAGCAGTTTGGTCTACTGGGATATCCAAGTGGATAGGGAATTTCACACCTTCTGCTTCCAATGCAGTTTTAGCTTTGGCAAATTCAGCTTTAGCTTTATCGGCGTTGAAGAGTCCATCTTGACCATCCGCAAAGTTTACATTCTTCCATTCATCGCCATAAGCTGCCATCTTATCAGTCACTAAGTCACCGAAAGTTTTTTCACCAGCAGAGACGAAGTCAGGTTTTACAAAGAGGTTACGAACGGCACGAGGAGCGCCCTCTTTACCATTTACTTGAGCTGAGTAAGACGTACGGTCAAAGGCAAAGTTCAAGGCTTGACGGAAGTCCTTGTTAAGAAGAGCTTTCTTAGTAGAAGTCTTCTCTTCATCAGTTGTCTTAGAAGTGTATTTGTAACCTTGGCGGTCAATATTCACACCCAAACCACCAATACCAGGTCCTGATGGGGTGTAGTAGATATTGTTCTTGTAGGTTTCTTCTACTTTAGAATAGTTTGAACTTGTTGGGTAAAGACGGGCATAGCTATAAGCTCCACTTGTAAAGTTACGTTCAATAGACTCTTGGTCTGAACCATCATAGTAAGCAAGGGTTACTTTATCAATATGAACATTGTCTTTATCCCAATAGTTTTCATTCTTAGCGAATTCGATAGATGACTTAGCAGTCAAACCTTTCAGCAAGAATGGTCCATTGTAAAGCAATGATGTAGGGTCAGTCGCTTTAGCAAAGTCAGATCCTTTTGATTTTTCAAATTCTTCGTTCAATGGCCAGAAGATTGAATAAGCCATCTTAGAGTTCCAGTATGGTTCTGGTTGATTCAAAGTATACTCAAGAGTATAATCATCAACTGCTTTCACACCTACTGAAGAAAAGTCTTTTGTATTACCTGCTAAATAATCAGATAATCCTTTAACAGAATTTTCTGCTAGGTAAAGAGCTTCTGATTTTTTATCAGCTGCGTGTTTCAAGCCATTTACAAAGTCTTTGGCTGTTACTTCAGCATATTCTTCGCCATCAGATGTCATCCATTTAACACCCTTACGAATCTTGTAGGTATAAGTCAAACCATCTTTTGAAACTGACCAGTCTTCTGCAACTGCAGGGACTAAATTTCCATACTTGTCGTTTGTGAAGAGACCATCGATACCATTTGAAGTGGCAATCTTGGTACTTTGTTTCCCTGAAATGAGGTAATCCAACGTTTCTGGGTCAGCTGAATAAACATAACCATAATTTTTTGGCGCTGTTGAATCAGATGATTTTGAAGAACCGCAAGCAGCTAAAACGCCAGTTGCCAATAGGGCAATTCCTGCTGCAACAAATACTCTACTTTTTTTCATATTTTTAACTCCTCTTAAAAAATTTAGGTTTGTCATCAATTATATCATATATTATCTAAAAAGTAAACGAATTTTCAGAATATTTAGGCGTATACTCTCAAAAAACTTTCATCTGTCAAATTTCTACACTCTTTGTTTGCTATCTGGGTGATTAGAATGGCAAATTTACGGCCCGTAAAGACTGATTTTCAGACTTTCTCTCTCGGTTTTAAAGTCTGTCATAAAAAGGGAAAGTTTCCTAAATTGGATTTTCGTTTAAGAAACTATTGACGTAGAAACATTTTCAAGGTATAATAATAAACGTTGAGGCGGTATAGCCAAGTGGTAAGGCACGGCTCTGCAAAAGCTTGATCGTCGGTTCAAATCCGTCTACCGCCTTATAGTAAACCAAAAGACTCCCCGTGAGTCTTTTTTCTTATAAATGGGAGCTTGAGCACCTTACGATGTCTCGAGCTCCTTTATTCTATTTCTTCTTCATTTTCTATTTCAGTGATTTGAACTTTTACCTTGGTAACGCGTCCATTTTTCACCTTGTCATTGGTTAAGATGATTTGCTTATTTTGGCTGACCAATTCAAAACTGATTTTTTCAGTTGTCGGAATCGTACCAACACCCGTCAAATAATAACCAGCGATGGTATCCACATCATCGCTTTCTAGTTCAACACCAAAGTAATCGTTGAAGTCGTTAAGATTCATGGTTCCCTGTGCAATATAGGTGTCCTCACCGATTTGATGGACTTCGATTTCTGCTCGATCTGTCTCGTCGTCAATTTCTCCGACGATCTCCTCCAGCAGGTCTTCCAGAGTTACCAAACCAGCCATACCACCATATTCATCGAGCAAAATGGCCATTTGTCTTTGGGTATTTCGCAATTCTTTTAGCAAGTCATCCACAAAAATGGTTTCAGGGACAAAGAGTGGATCTTGTAAGATTCTCTTCCAGACAATATTGTCAAAACCGTCCACAAATGCTGCCTTAAGAATACTCTTGGTGTGAATAATTCCAATCACATTGTCCTTATCCCCATCATAAACTGGGATACGGGAGAAGTTTTGTTTTAAAATACTTTGGATAATGGTTTGGCTATCATCCTGAATATCCACCATAAAGGCATCTGTCCGAGGAACCATGACTTCTCTCGCCATCAGTTCATCTAGAGAGAAAATCCCTTGTAACATCTCGATTTCGTCTGCATCCAAGGTCTCCTCACTCTTGGTCAACATGTACTCAATTTCATCTCGAGTCATTTTTTCATCCGCATCATCAAAGGTCATTGGTGTTAAACGACTCAACAAATTGGTTGAAGCAGATAACAACCAGACAAAGGGACTGACAATCTTCCCAAGACCAATAATAATTGGTGCTGTTCGAATCGCCAAAGCATCTTTGAGATTGAGGGCAATTCGTTTAGGATAGAGTTCACCAAAAACAATAGAGATGTAGGTCAAGAATGCCAAAGAGAGGAAACTTGCAATGGCATAAGCTGTTTCTCCGCTTCCCATCCAAGATGCGATTACTTGGCCAAGTGTATCTGCCAATTTTGCCCCTGACAAGATGGTAATTAACGTGATACCAACTTGAATGGTTGATAAAAAGTGGTTAGGATTTTCAAGTACCTTTAACAAACGGACGTAACGTTTGTCTCCCTCTTCTGCCTTTTGCTCTACTCGGGAACGGTTTAATGACACCATAGCCATTTCTGTAGCTGAGAAAAAGGCATTTAAAAAGGTCAATACAATTAAAAGTACAAATTGCAGTAACAAATCCTGACTGCTCGGGTCTTCCATGGTCTTTCTCCTAAAATAGTATCTTGTGTTCCATTATATCATAAATCGGTCTAGGAATCACATTATTTTCTAATTTATACAATCGCTCCCTTATCAATGACGGACAAGGGAGCAATTTTTATTCCGTTTTTTCTAGTTTGTCACCGTGACCTGACCTGTTCGGTAATCAAGTTGGATGCCCTTTTGAACATTTGGAATCAGGACGTTGAATTCCAATTCGCCATCCGAAGACTTGGCTTCAATTTGTGAAGCAGATGGAACCAAATCCTCATTTGTAGCATAGTGGAGAGTTACCCGATAACGGACTCTCTTATTCTGGTCTAAGGCTTTCCTAACCAAACTCTCATAGTAGTTCTGCCCTGTCGAATCTTCAGCCTGAGCTTGATTAGCCCAAGCCGTCTGAACTGCAATGTTCTTGGGATTGCTAGTAGAAGCATCAAAGCCATCTAATCCACCTATCAAGGCATAACCCAACAAGTGCCCCCTATCTACTGCGTGCGTATAGGTTCCCTTTAGATTTTTAACCTGATGCCATCCCGGCGGAGTCCAAGAGGTTGAGCCATTGCCTGTTTCTTCACGATTTTTGTACTGACGAGTCGCTTTGGATAAGAGAGCATTGGCAACCGTTGGGACGGTCTCTTTCCCGACTGGTTTTGTTTTATTATCCGCGTAAGGTTTGCTAGAAACTTTGGCATCTAAATTGGTTTTATTGCCGTTGACGACAAAGGCACCTGCCCCATTCCACTCAATACCACCCTTAATTTGGTTTTTGATTGACTCAGTTAAGACACTTTCAGCCAACTCCTGACTAGGAGCCTCTGAAGCTTGTTTTTTCTGACTAACTTTGGTTTTGGGGGTATTTGGTGCCAGCTGCATCTGCTTGATATAGTAGCTTCCAGCAGCCAAGAGTAAGAATATAAGTAATCCTATTAGAGCCTGTCTTGTTTTTTTGTTCATATCTCTCCTTATATCTCTAGAAAAAGACTGGTCTCCCAGTCTAATTTCCTGTAAATTTGCTAATCAATTCCTGCCATTTCGCTGGAGACAAGATAGCCCATGGATCCTGTCCCTTTCCAAGGATGCCATAGCCAACCATCAAGCCGATTCCTAAAGCAAGAAAGCCTAGCAATAGTACGATAAAAATCAACAGTAAGCGACGGAGTACATAACGTATATTTTTATTCTTCTTCATCATTTGCCTCAATCCGCTGAATCTTCGCTCCTAGCTGAGCCAACTTCTCATGGAAGCGGTAGTAACCTCTGTCAAGGTGGACTAATTTACCAACAACTGTCTCACCTTGCGCTACCAAACCTGTCAGAATCAAGGCCGCACTGGCACGAAGGTCCGTTGAGAGAACTTCTGCTCCCTGTAAAGCCTGTCCCCCAACAATACGAGCTGTGTCACGGATAATCTCTGAGTGCAAGCCCATACGGCGCATTTCCTCCAAGTGTTGGAAGCGATTCTCAAACACAGTTTCCACCATGGTGGATTCCCCTTTTGCGACTGTCATCAGAGCTGTAAATTGCGCCTGCATATCTGTTGGGAATCCTGGGTGTGGTAAAGTTTTTACATGAACAGCCTTGAGAGTTTCAAGTTGAGAACGGACACGGATGCCTTCCGACTCCTCCGTCACCTCTACTCCCATTTCAAGTAGCTTTGAGATTAAGGGGCGATTATGTTCCCAAACTGCATCTCGAATGAGGACATCTCCACCTGTCATAGCTGCAGCCACCATAAAGGTTCCGGCTTCGATACGGTCCTGTACGACACTGTGAGTCGCACCATGGAGTTCCTCGACACCAGTTACTGTGATTGTTTCAGTACCAGCTCCCTTGACCTTGGCTCCCATTTCATTAAGAAGGATAGCAAGGTCAACAATTTCCGGCTCACGCGCAGAATTTTCAATCACTGTCACACCATCAGCTAGAGTGGCTGCCATCATGAGGTTTTGTGTCGCACCGACACTAGGGAAGTCCATGTAGATATGAGCGCCATGCAAGCGTTCTGCCTTGGCTTCGATGTAACCAGCTGTCTGGCTAATCTTAGCTCCCATAGCTTCCAAGCCCTTGAGATGGAGATCAATCGGACGACTCCCTATCGTGCAACCACCTGGCATGGATACCTTGGCGTGGCCTACACGAGCAAGGATTGGTCCCAAGACAACGATCGATGCACGCATCTTGCTGACATATTTGTAAGGAGCTTCCTCCGTGATGTCACCAGTCGCATCGACCTCGATAATATGGGCTTCCTCATCAAAGTCAACCTTGGCATTCAGACCTCGAACCACTTGATTCATGGTGAATACATCCGACAAGATTGGGACGTTCTGCAAGACTGTCTTACCCTTGTTTGCTAGAATAGTCGCTGCCAACAAGGGCAAGACTGCATTCTTTGCCCCCTCAATCGTCACACTCCCGACCAGACGATTATCACCACCTTGAACCACAATTTTTTCCATAGTTGTTTCCTTTACTTTTGATTTTATAACAGTCCTCTAAGTGCTTCTTGCCACAGTTGGTACAAACTGATAAAGAATGAACTCAAGATGTAGCCCATTACAATACTAAAGAAACCTACCAACAAACGAACTTTTTTTGTGTTATCAGCAGTTACTTTTAACACCTTTTCCCATCTCACAAGATCCTTCAAAAGGTAAAAACTCAAATAAATAAAGAGTATATGACTACTTAGGGTGAATAATAATTTAACCATTTGACTATTATACCATCTTATCCGCTTGCGCGCTAGTTTTCGATTTTTCTACGGATTAGGGATTGTTTTTAAGGTAATCGATCGCATCTTGTAAAGTCTTAACAGGAACGATTTTCATCTCTGTCTTGATTGTTTTAGCAGCTTCTAGGGCTGTTTCATAGTTGCTTTTCGCATTGGGATCTGCTTTTTTCGCTTCCTCGGTGACTGGATTGTCAGGAGCAAAAAAGACGTTCGCTCCCTGACGAGAGGCTGCAACCACTTTTTTGTCAATTCCACCAATATCGCCCACATTTCCATCGCGATCAATAGTTCCCGTTCCCGCAACGACGCGACCATTACGAAGACCTGGATCGGCTATCTGGGTGTAAATAGCTAGACTAAACATGAGACCGGCACTTGGCCCGCCGATACCAGCTGTGGAGAAGCGAATGGGAACGTCACTGGTCACTTCCGTACGGTCAATCAAACCAATCCCAATCCCGTTTTTCCCGTTTTCAAGAGTGATAATTTTACCTTCTGCAGACTTGACTTTTCCGTCTTCTTCATAGGTTACCTTGACCGTGTCCCCTAATTGTTGAGAGTTGACATAGTCGACCAAGTCTTTTGAACTGTCAAATGTTTTGTCATTAACAGCCGTCACTGTATCTGCAATGTTCAGAATGCCTTTAAAAGTCGAATTATCCGTCACAGTTAAGACATAAACTCCCAGGTACTTGAGTTCGATATCCTTACCAGCCGTCTTCAGTCCTTGATACTTGGCCATATTTTGAGAAGTTTGCATATAGAACTGATTGATTCGCATAAACTCTGCATCAGTAGAGCCACCCGTAGTCTCCTTGGCACTTCTAATATCCGTGAAAGGTGTTAACCAAGCATAGACAAGATGCGACAGGGTTGCGTGTCGAATGCCGACTGTTACAAACTGGTAAGCTCCTGCTTCTGTGTCTTCTGTTTCATTGACTTTCAAAACGCGACGAATATCTTCCGCTCCACCTGGAACTTCTATGTAGTAAGGTAAAGGTACTACAAAGGCTAAAAAAGTCAATACTAGTGCTAGGATGACATATAAGGGCCATCTAGTTTTTTTCTTCATGTTCTAATTCCTCCACAACACTGTTTGGAACATATTGCTGAATCTCCTGACCAAACTTCAGAAGTTCTCTCATGGCTGAAGAGCTAATATAAAGATGCTCTGGGCGACTATATAGGTAAATGGTTTCGATTTCTGGAGCCAGTTGATGATTGTAGTAGTCAAAACTAGACTCATATTGCAAGTCGGTGGTATTTCGCAAGCCACGGACAAGGGTTTTGGCTCCCAGTCTCCTTGCAACTTCGACTACCAATTCATCATGAGAAGCCAGCACCTCTACATTATCTAAATGCGCCACCGCTTTTTCAACTGCTCGTTTGCGGTTTTCAACAGGGAGAAAGCCTTGTTTGTGGGGATTGTAGAATACCCCGACATAGAGCTTATCAAAGAGTTTGCTGGCTCGTTCAATGATATCCAGATGTCCATTTGTCATCGGATCAAATGATCCTGTAAATAATCCAATTTTATCTGACATAAACTGTCACCTTACTAATCCCATATACTTTTTCCTTCCAGATGCCTAAGCAGGCGATTTCTTCTGGAAGTTCTACAGACTTATCGGTTTCACAGACAACCATGATCTCTTGGGAGAAGAGATTTCTCTCTGCCATTTTTTCAATATCTGCTACGATTTGTTCTTTTGCATAGGGAGGGTCTAAAAAGACCAGATCAAATGTCCCTCCGACTTGCTCTAGGGCTCGGTCAGCCTCCATCTTTAAGAGCTGAAATTTGGAAGCTTCCTTGGTCATCTGGATATTTTCAGCGACGACAGCCTGGGCCTTTCGATCCCGTTCCACTAAGACAGCACTGGACATACCTCTTGACACAGCTTCAATAGACAGACCGCCACTGCCGGCATAGAGATCCAAGACACGACCGCCCTCAAAATAAGGACCAATCATGTTAAAGACAGCTCCACGCACCTTGTCTGATGTTGGCCTAGTCGTCTTTCCTTCTAGCGTCTTGAGAGGACGCCCCCCGTAGATTCCTGATACGATTTTCATATCGTTTATTATACCAAATTATAGACAAAAAGAGAAAGAAAACCGAACCTTGCGGTTCGATTCTCTACAAGATATTTTCGTAAGTGTCGCGGACTTCTTGCGGCCAAACACTTGTTTGTACCTCTCCGATGTGTTTCTTACGAAGAAGGAACATGGCCATTCGAGACTGTCCAATCCCCCCACCGATTGTCAATGGGAAGAGCCCGTTAAGTAAGGCTTTATGCCATTCCAGCTCAAGTCTATCTTCATCCCCTGTAAGAGCAACTTGGCGACGAAGCGTGTCTTCATCCACCCGAATCCCCATTGAAGAAAGTTCAAAGGCACAACCAAGAGATTCATTCCAAACTAGAATATCCCCATTCAGTCCTTTGTAACCATTCTCAGACTCTGTTGTCCAGTCATCGTAGTCAGGCGCACGGCCATCATGAGGTTTCCCATCAGGCAATTCACCGCCAATACCAATCAAGAAGACTGCTCCAAACTCTTTACAGATTGCATTTTCGCGCTCTTTTGGTGTCAAGTCTGGGTAGCGTTCTACCAGCTCTTCTGTATGGATAAAGGTTATTTGTTTTGGCAAGATGGATTCGATATCATAGCGAGCCTCTACTGCTAGTTCTGTCAGACGAATAGCCTTGTAAATCTTTTCAACTGTTTCTTTAAGATAAGCGATATTGCGTTGTCCATTTGGAATCACTTTTTCCCAGTCCCACTGGTCCACATAAACCGAGTGGGTTGCATCAAGCGAATCTTCGTCTGGACGAAGGGCCTTCATGTGGACAAACAGACCTTCTCCTTCCCCAAAACCAAAGCGGGCCAAGGTGTGGCGTTTCCATTTAGCAAGTGAATGAACGACCTCATAGGTTTCATCTGGAATCTGCAAGACCTTTACGGATACAGGATTTTCGACACCTGACAGGTTGTCCTGCATCCCATCCCCAACCTTGCTCAAGATAGGACCTTGAACTTCAACGACTTCTAACTTATCTTTCAAATACTGGGTAAAAGTGTTCTTCACAAAGGAAATCTCTTCTTGCTGATGAATAAAACTTTTCTTCATAAACGGCTCCTCAAAAATTAGTTAAAAGCATTATACACCTATTTCCAAGAAAAGAAAAGAATAAATAAGAAAAAGTCAGTGCTCTTTCGAACACTGACTCTATAGATTTTTAATCGTTCCGACCAAAGATTCGTAAAATGCTAAGGAAGAGGTTGATAAAGTCTAGGTAAATGCTGAGTGCCATTGAGATGATCCAACCTGTCGCTACTTGTCCTCGTGACTGCTCATAAACATAGCGAATCTTTTGATTATCCCAAGCAATCAAACCAGAGAAAACCAAGACCATGGCAATACTAATCATGTAGTCAAAGAAGCTATTGGCTAAAAATAGATTCACAACCATGGCAATGATGAGACCAACAAGCGCCGCCATCAAAGCTCGTCCCATTCCACTCAAATCCTTCTTGGTGAAAATCCCGATTGCCGCCATGACAAAGAAGAGAAGAGCGCTGGATACAAAGGCTGACAAAACTGTTCCCGGTGTATAGAAAGCTACGACAAAGCTAAGGGTGAAGCCATTCAGTAGGGAGTATACTAGAAATACTGGCAGAGCTGCTGGGCTATTTTTTGCAGCCATGCTACTTGCAACAAATACCAGAGCAAGTTCTGCAAAAGTTGCAATCATCAACCAGAGACGGCCATGCATTAAAAAGTAAGTCAATTGAGCCTGAAAGACTGTCAACATCAAAGCTGACACCAGAGCTGATAGTCCAATTCCAATCCCTACAAAGGCATAAACCTTAGCGTAAAATTGATTGAGACCTGAACGTTCTTGAATAATTGTTTGATTCATTCTGATTCTCCTTTTTCTATAACTATATCTTGATTATAACAAAGTTTTTTTAAATTAGCTGAAATAAAACATCAAAATGCCTGCGGCAACTGCCACATTGAGACTCTCCGCCCTACCTTTCATACCAATATGAACCAGCTGATTGGCACTTTCAGCCATGATAGGACTAATCCCTTGTCCTTCATTCCCCATGACTAAAGCAAAATTTTCTAGGGGAGAAAGCTCACGATAGTCTTTGGAATCTCTCGATAAGGTCGTTGCCAGAATGGGCAAATTGTTCTTCTTTGCCTCTGCTATAAAGGGGACAAGAGACATCCGATAGATAGGCAAATGAAAATGACTTCCTTGCATGGAACGCAGGGTCTTGAGACTGTAGATATCTGCTGACTTGTCTGAAACAATGACCCCTGTAAAACCTGCAGCATCCGCAGTCCGAATCATGGTACCCACATTACCAGGATCTTGGACGTCTTCTAAAAATAGAAACTTACCCTGACTAAAATCAGGCAGTCCCTCTTCTTCTTTTTGAATAACAGCGACAATGCCTTGAGGTGTTTGCGTATCTGCCAAATCCCGCAAAATCTCCTCTGAAACCCAGACAGTTTGAGAAAAAGCAGCTAACTGATCTCGGTAACTTTCCAGAGCAAAGATTTTCTCAATCCTCACTCCAGCTTGAACAGCTTCTTCAAACAAGTGCCAACCTTCAATCAAATAGGCAGACTTTCGATATTTTTTTTGATGCAATTTCTTGGCATTTTTTACCACTGAATTGGCTTTTGAGGTTATAATAGTCATAGAAATATTATAACACAATCAAAGGGGTTTGGTATGCAAAAGGTTAGAATGATTGCCCAAGGTAGGGTACAGGGAGTCGGCTTTCGTTGGGGTGTTTACAGCTTGGCACTTGAAATTGGTGGTATCACAGGTCGGGTATGGAATAACGACGATGGCACAGTGGAAATCTTAGCCCAAGCAGACTCATCTGCTATCATGGCAAAATTTATCCAAGAAATCCGTAAAGGACCAACGCCTTTTTCAAAAGTTACCTATCTAGATGTGCAAATGAGCAACTTTTCATCCTATTCAGACTTCAAAGTCGCAAATTAGGTCTCCAGAACTATTGTATATTTTGTAAAAAAACAGTAGAATAGAAAGGTATAATTTTTAAAGAAGGAATAAAAACAGTGAAATCTATTAAACGTTTTGCCCTCTCTGCTATGGGAGTGGCTATGCTACTCGTCTTGACAGGCTGCGTCCAAGTAGACAAAGCAACAGGACAACCTACAGGATTGATTTGGGATACCATCGGAGCACCTATGGCTGAAGCCATCAAGTACTTTGCCAACGACCAGGGTCTTGGTTTTGGTGTCGCTATTATCATCGTAACCATTATCGTGCGTTTGATTATCTTGCCACTCGGTATCTACCAATCATGGAAGGCGACGCTTCACTCTGAAAAGATGAACGCCCTCAAACACGTACTTGAACCGCATCAAACCCGTCTTAAAGAAGCAACAACTCAGGAAGAAAAGCTAGAGGCTCAACAAGCTCTCTTTGCTGCTCAGAAAGAACACGGTATCAGCATGCTAGGAGGCGTCGGATGTTTCCCTATCTTGCTCCAAATGCCTTTCTTCTCTGCTATCTACTTTGCAGCCCAGTATACTGATGGAGTCGCAGGATCTAGCTTCCTCGGCATCGAACTAGGATCACCAAGCATGCTCCTCGTAGCCTTTGCTGGTGTCCTCTACTACCTCCAATCAATCCTCTCACTTCATGGCGTAGAAGACGAGATGCAAAGAGAACAACTTAAGAAAATGATCTACATGAGCCCACTCATGATTGTGATCTTCTCACTCTTCTCACCAGCCAGCGTGACGCTATACTGGGTTGTCGGTGGTTTCATGATGATTCTTCAACAGTTCATCGTTAACTATGTCGTTCGTCCAAAACTTCGTCAAAAAGTACGTGAAGAATACAAAAAGAACCCTCCGAAAGTCAGTCCTTCTGCAGGTGCAAGAAAAGACGTGACTCCTAAGCAGCCTCAGGCTATCACAACCAATAAGAAGCATAAAAAACGCAATGCTGGAAAACAACATTCTAGAAAATAAGAAAAAGGCTTAGCTAAAAGGCTAAGTCCTTTTGCATCACAAAAGCCCGATGTTCCCATCAGGCTTCTTTTTTATCCATGAACACGTTTCATGTAGTCTTGGTAACTTTCTGTATCCATCAATTCCTTGGCATTCTTGACACGGTCTGCTGTTGGAGGTTTTACCCCTTCGAGCGAATAAGGAATACCAAGTTCACGCCACTTGAACTCACCCATAGTGTGATAAGGCAGGATTTCAAATTTGTCAACATTTTTGAGGGTCTTGACAAACTTACCGAGTTCAATCAAGTCCTCATCTCTGTCCGTCAAACCTGGAACCAGCACGTGGCGAATCCAAACAGGCTTCCCAATATCTGATAGGTACTGGGCACAGGCCAAGATGTTCTTATTGGTTTGGCTGGTTACAATCTTGTGCTGTTCTTCGTTGATTTCCTTGATATCTAAGAGAACCAAGTCTGTCACAGCCATGAGTTTATTAAACTTTTCGAGATAACGTGGCTTGTTACGGAATGGAAGGGCACAGGTGTCCAAGGTACAGTGGATTCCTTTTTCCTTGGCCTTGGTAAAGAGGGCAATCAAGAAATCAATCTGTAAGAGGGCCTCTCCACCACTGACAGTGATTCCTCCCTTGTCTCCCCAGAATCCACGGTAGCGAAGAGCTTCTGTCAAGACATCATCTACTGTCCGTTCGCGTGATTTATTGGTCTCCATAGCCCATGTATCGGGGTTATGGCAGTACTGGCAACGCATGTGACAGCCCTGCAAAAAGACAATAAAACGAATCCCAGGGCCATCTACCGCCCCAAAACTCTCTGTCGAATGCACCATTCCTGTCACTTGTCCATAGTCAATTGTTTCTTCAGACATACCGTCACCTTCCTTGAAACCGTTTTATAGTTTTATTATATCACGAGTAAGATGAAAAACAAGGTTTTTTTGTCTATTTTTTAGAAAGCAATCTGTTTTTCACTTTCATTTTCATTCCTTTTTAGTGATCCGGTTCAAAATCAAAACCATACAAGGTTGCGAAATAGTCCTCAGGACGCTCTGCACGGCGGATTTGACGGGCTTTGCCTTCTTCGGTATAGAGGATTTCTGCAGAACGCAGCTTGGCATTGTACTGGTAACCCATGGAGAATCCATGTGCACCTGTATCATGAATCACCAGCAAATCACCGATTTCTGTATGAGGTAGTTCGCGGTTAACGGCAAATTTATCATTGTTTTCACAAAGCGATCCAACCACATCTACGACCTCCACTGGTCCAGCTGGTTGCGTCAGATTGCTGATATGATGATAGGCGCCGTACATGGCAGGCCGCATCAGATTGACAGCCGAGGCATCCACACCCAGATAGGTACGGTAGGTTTTCTTTTTATGAGTTACTTTGGTGACGAGAACTCCGTGAGGTGCCAACATAAAGCGCCCCAATTCAGTGAAAATCTTGACCTGACCAAGACCTGCTGGCGTAAGGACTTCTTCATAAACCTTACGCACACCCTCACCAATCATCGCAATATCATTTGGCTCCTGGTCTGGACGGTAATTGACACCAATACCGCCAGAAAGGTTAATAAAGTCTAGCGAAATACCCAACTTTTCCTTGATTTCAACAGCCAATTCAAAAAGCTGACGAGCCAACTCTGGGTAGTAGAGATGGGTGACAGTATTGGATGCTAGGAAGGAGTGAATCCCAAAAGTCTTGGCCCCTTTTTCCTTCAAGATGGCAAAGGCTTCAAAAAGCTGCTCCTTAGTCATCCCAAACTTGGCTTCTCCAGGATTGTCCATGATATCTGTTCCTAGCTCAAAAACGCCTCCAGGATTGTAACGACAAGAGATAATTTCTGGAATGCCTGCCGCTCGCTCCAGATGTTCAATATCTTCAAAGGCATCCAAGTTAATGGTTGCACCTAATTCACGCGCATAAGCGTACTCTTGGTCTGGGGTATTGTTAGAAGAGAACATGATCTCAGAACCGGGGAAATCCAGTTTGTGGCTCATCAAGAGCTCTACATAACTAGAACAGTCCACACCACAACCTTCCTCTTGGAGAATTTTCAAGATGGCTGGGGTTGGAGTAGCCTTAACTGCAAAATATTCTTTGAATCCCTTATTCCAAGAAAAGGCCTGGTTGACCGCTCGCGCTTTTTCGCGAATTCCCTTCTCATCATATAAGTGAAAGGGAGTTGGGAACTCTGCAACAATTGTTTCTAAATCTTCTCGGCTGATAAATGGTGTTTTCATAAGCTTCTTTCTATTCTGTTTGCAAAGAAAGGCTGGGACAATCGTTCCAACCTTTAGTTCTATCTCTTATTTGTCTTCGTCAAAGATATTTCCAATCTCAACATCGATGGATTGGTTCTTGACATCAATATTGGTTACCTTCAAGAGTGATTTGTAGTCAAACTGCTTTTCACGTTCTTCTTGGGCATTGTCTGCAAAAACTGCGACGCCAGCTAGCTCAGAGTCGAATTCACGCAAGAGACTAATCATCCCGTTGACAGTTCCGCCGCCTTTCAAGAAGTCATCCACGATCAAGACACGGCTTCCTGCCTTGAGGCTACGTTTTGAAAGGAACATTTTTTCAATACGGTCGCCACTTGATCCTGATACATAGTTGACGCTGACTGTTGAACCTTCAGTAATTTTCAAATCACGACGCACGATAACAAAAGGAACGTTGAGGACATTGGCAACCGCATTTGCTAGTGGCACACCCTTAGTCGCTACTGTCATAACGGCATCGATTTTTTGGTCCATAAAACTCTTGGCAATGATACGCCCAATATTTTTCAAAATGGCAGGTGTACTGAGCAAATCAGATAGGTAGATGTAGCCACCTGGCAAGATACGGTCGCTTTCTGAAAGCTTATCACGCAAGTCTGCGATCATTTCTTTGGCCTCATGGCTAGAGATGGATGGTGTAAAGATAACGCCACCACCTGCTCCAGTCACTGTCTGGATATGACCGATTTCGATTTCCTCAAAGGCTCGCTTGATAATCACGATGTCCTCTGAGATAGATGATTTAGCAGATTCGTACTTTTCCGCAAAGGTATTGAGACTGGTTAGTTTGTATGGATTATTAATCAAATAGTTGGAAATGACAACCATCCGATCACTTCTTCTTAATTTCATTTCTATTTACCATTCCATTTAATTTTGATATTTTATCCATTATACCACATTCACATAAAAAAACGAACATTATTGCGTAAAAAATGCTCGTTTTTCTTAAATCATTAATCTAAATCTGGTTTATAGAAGGAACGATTGTCCATAGCGAAAATTTTATTGGTCATCTCTCCTTTATCCACCAAAGCCAGAGCTGTTGACATCATCATCATGCTGGCATCTAGATTGTCAATCATGTGGATAATCTCTGCCTCCATAATGCGTGGACGGACTGGACTTCCATACTCTAGCAAGCCATGATGACTGAGGATGACATGGCGCAGTAACACCACTTCTTCTCTAGTATCATCGATGCCGAGTTCCATGACTGTCTTGGTGATTTCGCTATCGATTAGGGCTATATGACCGATGAGATTGCCTCGAACTGTGTACTCAGTCTGATCAGGACCGCTGAGTTCTAAAACCTTGGCCAAGTCATGCAACATAATCCCCGCATAGAGGAGACTCTTATTGAGCTGAGGATAGATTTCGCTAATGGCATCTGCCAAGCGCACCATGGTCGCTGTATGATAGGCCAAACCCGTTTCAAAGGCATGGTGGTTGGTCTTGGCAGCTGGATAGGAGTAGAATTCCTTATCATACTTGGCGTAGAGACTGCGAACGATACGCTGCCAAACAGGATTTTCAATTTTGAAAATCATTTGCGACATGTAGTCCCGGATTTCCTTGACATCAACTGGCGACTTGACCTTGAAATCAGCTGGATCATTAGGTTCCCCAGGCTGAGGTAAACGAAGGGTAATTTGATTGACTTGAGGAGTATTATTGTAAACTTCTCTGCGCCCCTGCATGTGGACCACTTTCCCTGCGGTAAAGGCCTCAACGTTATGAGGTTGAGCATCCCAGAGTTTCCCTTCAATCTCGCCACTATCGTCTTGGAAGGTAAAGGCTAGGTAGTTTTTCCCAGCTCTTGTCTGTCTCAGGTCAGCTGATTTGATTAGGTAAAAGCCTTCAAACAGCTCATCTTTTTTCATGTGACTAATCTTCATATTCTTCCTCATCTTCTTGGAAATGGAGTAAATCAAGCGCAGGCTCACCTTCTGATAACTCAATGTGACGGAGCGTCCGCTCAATAGCTGTGGTACGACGGTTTAATAATTCATCAATATTGCCAGAGGCATGTTGAAGATGTTTTTGTGCCTTAACCAGAATACCACCAAACTTGCCAAACTCGGTCTTGACGCTAGCAAGGGTCTTACTGATATGGTCGGCACTCTTTTGGATATTGAGGGTTTTGAAGCCAACTGATAAGGAATTAAGCAAGGCTGATAGGGTACTTGGACCTGCGACAATAATCTGCTCCTCCCGTCTCAAATCATCAAAGAAGATAGGGTTGCGGACAATCTCTGAATAAAGACCTTCTGTCGGAGCAAACAAGACTCCAAAATTAGTTGTCCGAGGTGGCGCTATATACTTGCTCTTGATATCCTTGGCGAAACGCTTGACACTTGCTAGGAGTGACTTACGGCAACGTTCGATTTCATCCTTATCACCTGCTTCATAGGCTTCTTCTAAGCGGTAATAATCTGCCAGTGGAAACTTGGAGTCAATTGGCAGGTAGACGGTTTCCTGGTCGCCTTGTCCAGGTAACTTGATGGCGTATTCCACTCGTTCACTGGAGTTTTCAATCGTTGCATATTCTCGTTCGTACTGGGTAGGCGTCATGATGTCTTCGATGATTTGCCCCAGTTGCAATTCACCCAGAATGCCTCGCGTTTTGGTTCCAGAGAGAACCTTATTGAGGGCTCCAACATCACGGGCAACTGTCTGCATTTCTCCCAAACCTCGATTGACAGACTCTAGTTGTTTAGAAACTGTCTCAAAGGAAGCCTGCAAGCGAGTCTGCAAGGTCTTTTCTAGTTTTTCTTCGACCGTTTGGCGCATTTGTTCTAGGCGTTGCTCATTTGATTCCTGCAAGGCTTGGAGACGTTGGTCGGTCTTGTCTCTGGTTTGGAGGAGATTATCTGTCATTTCTTGACGGACTTGCGTCAAGCCTTGATGCAACTCCATTCGGACTTCCTGCAAGCGATCGCTGACAGCCACTTCCAGATCTTTTTGATCTAGCTGGCTGGCTTGTCTGGCTTGTTCAAAGCGGTAATCCAACTGGTCTGACAGATGATCTGCCTGGTCCTCCAAACTCTTGGCTAGATATTTGTCTTGCTTATCCTGCCTTTGCCAAATGAGAAAGAGCCCAAGAAGATTAGCAACTAATAAAATAACAAGTAAAATCTCCATCCTATCTCCTGTCCTTGCTATGCAGTACGACTACATAGCCATCTGGGCAAGTCACCGAAACTTCCCTATCTATATATTCGTTAGAAGCGTACACTTTTTTAAAGAAAAAATTCTCCTCTGTCAACTCATACTTGGCACCGAGAATAGTCAGCTGACTATCACGAACTGGCATAAAGGCTAGATAGTCGTAGTCTGAACGTGGTTGAAGCTGACTGGTCCCTTCTGGACAATAGCCAATTACATTTTGTCCGTCCTCAATCGCTATCTGGCGCATATAGGGTGCCAAATTGGGATTGCTAGGTAAAAAGACATTGGCCAACATATGGTCAATGCGACCACCAAGGGCACCGAAAATAGTGACCTGAGCCTGAGAATTCTTTTCGAAAATCGTTAAGAGTGCTAGTTCCAGATCCGTATCATCTTTTTCCGGCTGGGCTTGGACAAAGTGCTGGGCACGTTTTTGAATCAACAGACGCTCTTCTGCAGTGACAGAATCAAAATCTCCAACTGCTAGAGCGAGAGGCAGGTCTTCTTCCAAGACCCAGAGCGATCCTCGATCCACACCGACAAAGCAGTCAAAATCCGTCCGATAATGACTGCGGTCTCCACCTGCAAAAACGGCAACTTTAGTCCAGTTGTTTTCGGAGAGTTTGCACTCGTTCATTGACATCTCCCTTAAAGACATAAGACCCTGCTACAAAAACGGTCGCTCCAGCTTTTTTAGCTTGAACAATAGTTTGATCATCAATCCCACCATCGACTTCGATCTCAAAGTTCAAACCTTTTTCCTCACGAAGGGCAACCAACTCACGAATCTTATCCATGGTCTCAGGTAGGAAAGCTTGCCCACCGAAGCCAGGGTTAACTGTCATGACTAAGACTTGGTCAACTAGGTGAAGCACGTACTTGATAGTCTCAACAGGTGTGCCAGGATTAATGACGACAGATGGCTTGACACCTAAAGAACGAATCTTTTGGAGGGCACCATGTATATGAGGTGTTGCTTCGACATGGATACTGATGATGTCTGCACCCGCACGCGCAAAGTCTTCTAGATGGTGTTCAGGATTAGTTACCATCAAGTGGCAGTCAAAGACCATCTTACTATGGGGGCGAAGGCTCTCGACTACACCTGCACCAAAGCTGATTTGTGGCACAAAGTGACCATCCATGATATCGATATGGGCATATTCTGCCCCAGTTGCTTCTAGGCGTTTGATTTCACGTTCAAAGTTGGCATAATCTGCTGCCAGAATTGACGGAGCAATCTTGTATTGAGACATAGGTTTCTCCTTATTTTGGAATTTTTTTGCTGACTTTTTTATAGGTTTCTCTGCGATTTTCAATTTCACTGAGAAATTGGAGATAGTTGTCAAAACGGAAGCTGGCAATGGCTCCCTCTTCTACAGCTGGCTTGACTGCACAAGACGGTTCATGGGTATGGGTACAGGTACGGAATTTACAGTTTCGACTGACAGTGGCAATCTCTGGAAAAGCCTGATTGAGGTCTTCTGCTGTTGACACTTCATAATCCAGAGATGAAAATCCTGGCGTGTCTGCGATTTTACCACCATTGAGATTGTAAAAACTAACAGCTCGAGTGGTATGGCGCCCGCGACCCAGACTATCTGAGATTTCTCCTGTTTCTAGATTGAGGTCCGGTGCGATTTTGTTGAGAAGGGTTGACTTACCAACACCTGTCTGCCCCATAAAGACTGTCACCTTCTTTGTCAATAGTGGCAAGAGCTCTTCCTTACTAGTCACAAAGTCGTAACCAATGGCACGATAAGTCTGCTCGTAAAAATCCAACTCTCCTCGATCTGACAAGAGGTCCATTTTAGAAATATAAACGATGGGATGAATACCCTTGTGCTCCAAAAGAACCAAGAAGCGATCCAGTAAATTGCTATTAAAATCCGGCTCCTTGACCGACATAATCACCACGGCTTGGTCGATATTGACAATAGGCGGACGGACCAGACTGTTTTTCCGTTCGTGAATCTTGAGGATATAGCCTTCTGAATTTTCCTCGGCAGAAAAGTCTACCCAGTCTCCGACGTAAGGTGTATGACCTTTTTTACGGAAATTTCCACGCGCGCGTGTTTGATAAACCTGACCATCACTTTCCACATAATAGAAGCCCGCCAAGGCTTTAATGATTTGTCCCTGCATCTTAGAGCCCTTGTCCTTTTAGCGCATCTGCTAGACTAGCAAATTCTGCCAAGCTAAGAGCTTCACCCCGTACACTTGGTGACAAACCTGCTTGATCCAAAGCCTTGGTCAACTTTTCCTTGACTTCCTCAGTCTTGCCAAAGTAACCTGTAAGGTTATTCCACAAGGTCTTGCGGCGATGGGTAAAACTAGCCTTGGAAACCTTAAAGAAGAGCTGCTCATCTTCCACAGCTACCGCAGGTTCTGGGCGGCGTACCATTTTCAGGATAGCTGAATCCACATTTGGCGCTGGTACAAAGACCGTACGAGGTACGATAAAGGCCACCTTGGCTGTCATATAATACTGCACAGCGATAGACAAGCTACCGTAAGCCTTGGTATTTGGCTGTGCTGAGATGCGATCCGCCACTTCTTTTTGCATCATGACCACAAACTCACTAAAAGGAATGCCACTCTCGATCAAGTGCATGAGAATAGGCGTTGTGATATAGTAGGGCAAGTTGGCTACTACCTTGATTGGCAGATCAGGATTTTTAAAATTCTGGATATGTTGCGCCAAATCGACCTTGAGAATGTCCTCGTTGACTACAGTAACATTGTCAAAATCACGCAAGGTATCAGCTAGGATTGGCACCAAACGATGGTCAATCTCAAAAGCCATGACCTCTGCCGCACGCTCAGCCAAAAACTCCGTCAAAGCACCAATTCCTGGACCAATTTCGATGACATTGACCTGGTCATCAATTTCAGCCGTATCCACGATCTTTTGAAGGATATTGGTATCCGTCAGGAAATTTTGCCCGAAGGACTTTTTAAAGGTAAAACCGTGACGCTCCAGCACTGCCTTGGTCACGCTATAATCTGCAATTCTCATCTATTCTCTTTCTATTATCTGTTACTACTATTGTAACACATTACCCTTATATTTTCGGGTTATCTAGTTATTGTTATCACTTTTCAGAGTTCTCCAAACAGATTTAGATATCTGAACTTCATTCCACTATTGAAGTAAGCCATGAAATTTATTTTTCTAATTCTTTAGGAATTGTCTCTTGAAAAAATCAATTGCTCAAGCAAGAAATAGAGTTTTTCTTGCTCCTCTTCTTCGTAAGCAGGTGCATTTGCTTTTACTTCCCTGCATTTCTCGTCATACAAAAATCCTTTATAGCAATCTTCTGTAGATAAGGCTGTGTAAACTTTAGCCATTTCTTCAGGGCTAATCGAAAATCTTGACTTAATTTTATACAGATTTTTCATAAAAGTGTTGAGGTGATTGTAACGGCTCATATCTACTTTGACATTGGTCACACGAATTGCCTGAATCTTGATGCCTTTCCAATGTTCTCGCATATAAAGTGACAGTATCAACAAGGCCAGTTTATTCTGATAATAGGTCTTGGCAGAACTATAATGTTTTTGACCAGCTAAATTTTCAAAATCAAGCTTCATGAAAGGATAAAGCATCAGCCCTTGGGAAGAAATATTAATAATCCGACCACTCTCAGATCTTTCCAACAAACCTTTCAACAAGATAGACAGCAAGAAAGGGGCGGCAACATTGGTCGCAAATTGCTTTTCTAAACCATCCTTAGTCAGGATGGGCTTTTTGACTGACAAATCAAAGTCAGCTGCATTGTTAATTAGAACGTCTAGAACGTCTTCTTTTTGAATATACTGTTCCACTGCTTTCCTGACACTCTTCATATCAGATAGATCAACCAAGATATAATCTACATGTCGATTTCCTGTCTGTTGACGAATTTCCTCACAAGCTTGCTCGGCAGCTTCTTCCCGTCTACAAAAGAGAGTCACCGACCATCCCTTTTCAGCTAATTGTTTTGCAGCCTGGTAGCCAATACCACTATTGCCACCCGTAATAATCACTCTTTTCATTTCTGACTCCCTTAGACTGAATACTTAGCCATCACTTCTTCCACTTCTGCCAAGGTCACACCAAACAACTCCAACCGCTTGAGGAGTTGCTTGCCATTGGAATAGCCGATGCGGAGCTGTTCGCCCAGATATTCTCGGCGCTTACGACTGTCTGCTCCCGCTAGGAAACCAAGTCGAATCAAGTCACTACGATTAATGTCAAACTCATTCTCGTTTTCAAATTGCTCTGTCACCTGAGCCAGCGCTGTTTTCAGGTCCTCATAGCTGGCGTGTTCGATCCCCAGAGAACGCCCCTTGGTCTTGGACTTGGGAGCCGCTTCATACCGTTTGAGAAAGGCATGTTGCACTGTCGGAATGGCTGTCATAATCATGCGACGAATCCGCTCACCGTTAAAGTCAGGATCTGTAAAGACAATGACTCCATGCAAGTCATGCAGGCGACGAATGCGCTCTATATCCTGGTCATTGATAGCCGATCCTCGTGTCTCATAGGTCTCTACGTCAAAGTAATGTTTGAGATTGGCCGTATCATCCCGTCCTTCGACTACGATGACTTGGGAAATTTTTTCTTTCATGATCGCTTTTCCAATCCAAAAATACGCTCTGCATTAGCACTTGTCACAGCAGCTAATTCTTCTGTCGTCATCACACGCAAGTCGGCGATAAAGTCCACGACATAGCGAGTATAGGCTGTTTTGTTTTCGCGACCACGTTTGGGAACAGGTGCCAAGTAAGGCGCATCTGTCTCAACGAGTATTTTATCCAAAGGAAGTTCTCTAGCAGCTTCTTGGATATCAGTCGCTTTCTTAAAGGTCACCACTCCTGAGAAGGAAATGGTCATACCAAGCTCGACAAACTTTTCTGCCCACTCTAGAGAGCCTGAAAATGAATGCATGATGCCACCACGAGGACCAACACCCTCGCTCTTGATTATCTCATAAGTATCTTCTAACGCATCGCGAGTATGGACCACAAAAGGTAAATCTAACTCCTTGGATAACTGAATCTGACGGCGAAAAACCTGCTCCTGTACTTCCTTAGACGCTGTCATCCAATGATAGTCCAGACCAATCTCACCCAAGGCAACAACCTTGGGATGTTTTAACTTTTCAAGCAAGTAAGCTTCGACCTTGTCTGTGTATGTCCCTGCTTCAGTCGGATGCCAGCCAATAGTTGCGTAGAGTTGCTCATACTCATCTGCCAACTCTAGGGCACGTTCAATAGTTGGCTTGTCAAAACCAACAATATTCATCTGTGTCACACCCATCTCAGCAGCCAAGGCAATTTCTTCTGCCTCACGTCCTGCAAATTCCTCTACATTTAAATGTGTGTGTGTATCAAAAATCATCTCTTCTAACCTCGTTTTCTTCCCTCTATTATACCAAAAATAGCATCCCTCGGCTTGTAAAAATATTCTACTACCAATCGTTCCCCCTTGACTGCCTTTTTTCAAAGCAGTATAATAACACTTATTGAAATTTTCAGCAAAGGAAAAGAAAATGTTTAGAAAATTAAAATATACCTTTATCGGTCGGCCACTCAAGTCTCTCACAGACGGCGAAGGGGGATTATTAGGAAAAATGCAGGCACTTGCAATGTTATCCAGTGATGCCCTGTCTTCTATTGCCTATGGACCTGAACAAGTCATTCTCGTTTTAGTCAGTCTCTCTCCTCTCGCTATTTGGTGGAGCCTCCCTATCGGTATTTTTGTCCTCTTACTCCTCGCTAGTTTGACCATTTCCTATCGCCAAATCATACACGCCTATCCTCAAGGCGGAGGAGCTTATATGGTCACTCGGGAAAATCTCTCCCCCGAACTAGGCTTGATTGCAGGAGGCAGCCTCCTTGTTGACTATATGCTGACAGTAGCCGTATCCGTTGCGTCTGGAGCTGATGCGATTACTGCAGCCATCCCTGCCCTCCATCCCTACAATCTTCATATCTCTATTTTCCTAGTCTGCCTGCTCATGCTCTTGAATTTAAGAGGTTTAAAAGAATCTGCTAGTTCTCTGATAATTCCCGTCTACCTCTTCATCTTCAGCACCGTCTTTCTCTTGCTTTATGGGTTCTTTCAACTATTTACAGGTTCCCTAAACTATCAGGCGACTTCAACCATTGGACAAACTGTTCCGAGCCTTTCCATCGTTCTCCTACTAAGAGCCTTTACCAGTGGCTCTGCCTCTCTGACAGGGGTTGAAGCTATTTCAAATGCGGTACCATTTTTTAAAACTCCGAAAGAAAAGAATGCTGCTCAGACTTTGACCATCATGTCGCTGATTTTAGGATTTCTTTTTGCAGGCATTACCTTCCTAAACTACTGGATGGGTATCACGCCTCAACACGGAGAAACCATCCTCTCGCAAATGGCCAAGGGCATTCTTGGTGATTCATTCTTTGGTCATGCTAGCTACTATCTCTTCCAGTTCTCGACAGCCTTGATTCTAGCCGTAGCTGCAAATACTGGCTTTTCAGCCTTCCCTATGCTGGCCTACAATATGGCAAAAAATAAGTACATGCCTCATCTCTTTATGGAAAAAGGGGATCGCCTTGGCTACTCCAACGGTATCTTAACTCTGGCTTTTGGAGCTATGATCCTTCTTCTCATTTTTAATGGGAATACTGAACGCTTGATTCCTCTTTATACTATCGGGGTCTTCGTTCCCTTTGCCCTTTCTCAGACTGGGATGATTCGCCATTGGAAAAAGGAAAAAGGAGCAAACTTCTTAAAACCTGCCTTTGCTAATATTCTTGGGGCCATCATTTGTTATGCCATTGTCCTCATTTTACTCCTCTTCAGACTAGGTGATATCTGGCCATTCTTCCCAATTATCCTAGTTTTGACCTTCCTATTTTTGTCCATCCACAGTCATTATCAAAAAGTGGCAAAACAACTACGACTCTACGAAGGAATCCAAAAACGCACTTATGACGACAACCTTGTCCTTGTCCTAGTAGGGAATGTCACTCGGGTAAGCGTAGGAGCCATTAACTACGCTCAAAGTATCGGTGACGAAGTGTTGGCCATGCACATTTCTACTAAAGAAACGGCTGAAAAAGACCAAGAAATTCTTCAGGAATTTGCCGATTACTTCCCAAATATCACTCTGAAAAATATCACCACCAGCTACCGAAACATCATCACCCCTAGCGTCAAGTATGTCAAACGAGTCGCCCAAGAAGCCAAGCAAAAAAACTATACCGTTACAGTCCTCGTCCCACAGTTTATCCCTAACAAGCCTTGGCAAAATATCCTGCACAATCAAATGAGCCTCAAACTGAAATACGCTCTCAGGTGGCATGAAGATGTCGTTGTCGCTAGCTACTCTTATCACTTAAAAGAATAAACAAAAACTCAAAATCAGTAACGTATATCTGGTTTTGAGTTTTTCTATATGTGCTCTTTTAAATAAGCCTTCTATGAGTTTCAGTTGAAATGGACGATTTCGTGGACAATTCACTATGTAAGATAAAAAGAAAAGCCAGTAGACTCGAGTTCCTACTGACTTCTTTGTTGAATTCGTTTGGATTAAGCAGCCAAAACTTTGCGTCCTTTACGACGACGAGCTGCCAATACGCGACGACCGTTTTTAGTTGACATACGGTTACGGAATCCGTGTTTGCGCGCACGACGAAGTTTACTTGGTTGATAAGTACGTTTCACGATGAATACCTCCTCATAGATTTTGTATTCGTTTAGCCGGCTATAAAGTGATCAGTTACTAAACATACTTTACTATTCTATCTGATTCTTACCTATTTGTCAATAGCTCTAAGTAAATGTTTCCTGCTTTTCCTATGAAAGCCTTATCTACGATACTGTTTCAAGAAACGAGTCATCTTTTCTTGGATTTGTGCTAGCTCGTCCACACGTGGGAGGTAAACGATACGGAAATGGTCTGGTTCTTGCCAGTTAAATCCTCGACCATGAACCAAGAGAACCTTTTCTTGTTTCAAGAAATTAAGGACAAACTGCTCATCATCATCGATGCGATACATATTGCGGTCGATTTTAGGGAAGATATAAAGCCCCGCCTTTGGCTTGACTGCAGATAAACCTGGAATATCTTGAATGGCATTATAGATAAAGTTTCTTTGTTCATAGATACGACCACCAGGAAGGAGCAATTCGTCCACCGACTGGTGACCTCCTAGCGAGGTTTGTACAACTTGCTGGGCCAAAACGTTGGAGCAGAGGCGCATATTTGAAAGCATATTGAGCCCTTCGATATAGCCTTTAACATGGGTCTTAGGTCCAGACAAGACCATCCAACCTACACGAAAACCAGCGATACGGTGGGATTTCGAAAGACCGTTCATGCTGACGCAGAAGACATCTGGAGCCAGACTTGCTACTGGTGTATGAACATGTCCGTCCATCACCATGCGGTCATAAATCTCATCTGCAAAGATAATCAAATCGTTTTGACGTGCAATCTCAATAATCTCCAACAAGAGTTCCTTAGGATAAAGGGCTCCAGTTGGGTTGTTTGGATTGATAAGGACGATTGCCTTAGTATTGGAAGTAATTTTTGACTTGATGTCATCAATATCTGGATACCATTCTGCAGCTTCATCACAGATATAGTGAACGGCATTTCCTCCAGCTAGGCTGACAGCAGCTGTCCAGAGAGGATAGTCTGGCATTGGTACCAAGACCTCATCACCATTGTCCAACAACCCCTGCATGGACATAACAATCAGCTCACTGACACCATTTCCAAGGTAGATATCATCAATGTCCACATTGGGGAATTTCTTCAGTTGGCAATACTGCATGATAGCCTTACGCGCCGAAAAAATACCCTTAGAGTCAGAGTAACCTTCGCTATCACGCGCATTCATTATCAAGTCATGGATAACCTCATCTGGCGCTGTAAAACCAAATTCAGCAGGATTTCCTGTATTCAGACGTAAAATCTTTTCTCCGTTTGCTCGCATGCGCATGGCTTCTTCCAAAACAGGACCACGAATATCATAGGCCACATGCTCTAACTTACTAGATTTGTTATATTCTTTCATCTTGTTTCCTCAATTCATCGAGATAGTAACATTATACCACTAGAATGAGGTTGCGACAAGTTTCCTGAAAGAGAGGAGTGCAGAAAATAGTAGAACCTTGCTAAAAAGCATACCAATGAAATACAACAAGATTTAACAAAGTCTCATTTGTCCTAAAAGAGATTATCCTGGGATAGATGTAAATACATTTTTTACATTTCATAGACTCTATTTCCATAAAATTACTCCATAAAGATCCAAGTTTAGTAAAGTCGAACCTTTTAATGCGTTTATATTTTTTTACTTTACTTTTTTAGTGAAAAGGGTTACAATAACAGTAAGAAAATTTCAGGAGGTTTCATTATGGCACAACGTTACCAAAATGTTATGGTCGCAATTGATGGTTCTAAAGAAGCGGACTTGGCTTTCGTCAAGGGTGTTTACACTGCTCTACGCAACGAATCCAAGCTCACCATTGCTCATGTTATTGACACACGCGCTCTTCAAAGCGTGTCTACCTTTGATGCTGAAGTTTACGAAGAACTCCAAGTCGACGCTGAAAGTCTGATGAAGGAATACGAAAAGCGCGCAAGAGATGCTGGTGTGACTGATATTCACATCGTCATCGAAATGGGAAATCCAAAAACCCTCCTTGCCCGCACTATTCCCGACGCTGAAGGGGTTGACCTGATTCTCGTTGGCGCAACAGGACTCAATGCCTTTGAACGCCTCTTGGTTGGCTCTTCATCTGAATACATTCTCCGCCATGCGAAAGTCGACTTGCTGGTCGTGAGAGAAAGAGAAAAAACGTTGTAATTATAAAAAAAGGAGCTCCGTGCTCCTTTTTTTATGACTTATTTCTGTTTTTCTTTGTGGCGCTCATAAGCCTTGACCTGTCGTTGAATTTCTTTTCTAATAGCAGCTTCTGGAGCATACTTCTCCTCCCAGTCATCTGGTTTTAAGATTTTATGCGTAACTGGATCAAAATGTGCTTTTCCATCAGGGAAGATTTTCCCCATATTCGCTTCATGAACAATATCAAAAATACGTTCCGGATCCACTCCCATCAAGACAAAACTACCATAGGTAAAGTAAAGTATATCAATCAAGGCATCGACTTGCCCAATCAAATCTTTTTGGGCCGGTGTCTTTTTCACCACTTTCTCTGCAGCCTTATCAATCGCCTCATGCATACTTGCAAGCGACTGCTGGAATTCTTCCTCTGAAGAACTTGCTGCGCGAACAAACTCCACTAATTCTTCAATTTTAAAGTCTGCACGGTGGGTTGCTCCCTCAATATCCCAGGCCCGAGGCTCTTCTTGGGTTCGTTCATCCATCATGTGGTGGAAGGTTTTGACCTTATTGAAGTGGTAGTCCCGACTGACAAATACCTTTTCTGCTGCTAAAACACCAAAATGCTCGAGCGCCTTGTGGATACCATCTTGTTGGTTACTTGCAGTAATGTGCTTGGCAACTTCTTTGACGCTGCTACTGCCATTTCCCATAGCCACAGACATGCCGACACCTGCCAACATTTCCAAGTCATTGTCCGAATCTCCGAAAGCCATGACTTGGTTGAGGTCAAAACCATACTCTTTCCCAACTAGGCGAATACCTTCTAATTTCGAATTCCCTTGGTTGATAATATCTGCAGCGAAGGGATTGCTTCGAGTCAATTTCAAATCTTCAAAATCACTTGCAACTTTCTCAGATTCTTCAGGAGTCATCAGCATTAACACTTGATAGATTGGCTCATTGATCAAACGAAGCAGGTCGTCTTCCTTTTGAGGGACTGCCTTGCTGACCATTCGATTAAAGGAACGGCTAACGGTTCTTGTTAAGACAGTCGGGATAAAACGGCTAACCAGCTGTGAAAAGGATCCGAGACCAAAGGACATAATTTTGGAGCCAACAACTGCATGCTCGGTTCCAAGAGCAATTTCTTTACGCTCCTTTTTAGCATAGGCAATCAATTGACGCAAGCTTGACTTGGCAATCGGGCTAGCAAATAAGACTTTTTCTTTATTAAAGATATATTGTCCGTTATAAGTTATTGCAAAATCCAGGTCTAAATCTTCCATAAATTCCTTGACAAAGAAAGGCCCTCGTCCTGTTGCCACTCCAACAAGCACCCCTTGTTCTTTGACAATCTTAATCGCGTCCTTAGTGGATTTCAAAACACTCTTACGATCGTTGACTAGCGTTCCATCGATATCAAAAAAAACAGCTTTGACTTCCATCCTATCCCATTCCCCCCTTTTGTGTTACAATGATTATACCACATTTCAGAAAGAGTGAGTAAATCATGACTAAGAAAATCCTTGTTTTACATACAGGTGGGACTATTTCTATGCAGGCAGACGCTTCAGGCGCTGTTGTGACCAGCCAGGACAATCCCATGAACCACGTCACCAATCCTCTTAAAGGGATAGAAGTCCATACGCTCGATTTTTTAAACCTTCCGAGCCCCCATATCAAACCCAAACACATGCTAGCCCTCTACCATAAGATTAAAGAGGAAGCAGACAACTACGATGGGGTTGTCATCACACATGGGACAGATACGCTAGAGGAAACTGCCTACTTCCTTGATACTATGGAAATCCCGCACATGCCTATCGTTCTAACAGGAGCTATGCGTAGTTCTAACGAACTTGGTAGTGACGGTGTATATAACTATCTGAGTGCTTTACGGGTTGCCAGCGATGATAAAGCAGCCGACAAGGGCGTTTTGGTCGTCATGAACGATGAGATCCATGCAGCCAAGTATGTTACCAAAACTCATACAACCAACGTCAGCACCTTTCAAACCCCAACACACGGACCACTTGGTCTCATCATGAAGCAAGAAATCCTCTACTTCAAAACAGCCGAACCACGAGTCCGCTTTGATCTTGATTGCATACAAGGTCTGGTTCCCATCATCTCAGCCTATGCAGGTATGACAGACGAGCTAATCGATATGTTAGACTTAGAACAACTGGATGGCTTAGTCATTCAAGCTTTTGGAGCTGGAAATGTTCCCAAAGAAACAGCTCAAAAATTAGAAAGTCTCCTCCAAAAAGGAATCCCAGTCGCCTTGGTCTCACGTTGTTTTAACGGCATTGCAGAACCTGTTTATGCCTACCAAGGTGGGGGAGTTCAGTTGCAAGAATCTGGCGTTCTCTTTGTCAAAGAACTCAATGCTCAAAAAGCTCGCCTCAAATTATTAATTGCCCTTAATGCTGGACTAAAAGGACAGGCCTTAAAAGACTATATGGAAGGCTAATACTCTTCTCTAGAACACAAAATCAGGAAATCGTGAAGATTTCCTGATTTTTTCTATTTACGTTTTCGTGTAGAGCGACGTTCTGTCAAACCATGAGGCAAGAGAACTTCACGTTCTTCCAACTCTTCCTTATGCATAATCTTAGTCAACATACGCATGCTGATAGCGCCTAGGTCATAAAGAGGTTGGGCAATAGTTGTCAAGTTTGGACGAGTGTATCGTGCAATTTGAGAGTCATCCGTCGTAATGATTTCAAACTCTTCTGGCACAGAAATACCGTGATCCGCCAAACCATTCAACACACCTGCTGCCAATTCATCACCAGTCACAACTGCAGCTGTGGCTTGTGATGAAATCAAGCGTTCTGCCAAGGTGTAACCATCATTATAGCTGTATTTAGACTCAAATACCAAGCCCTCGCTATAAGAGATTCCTGCTTTCTTCAACGCTTCCTTATAACCAATCAAACGAACCTTGCCATTGATATCATCAACAAGTGGTCCACTCACAAAAGCAATTTTCTCATTTTCTTTAAGAAGGTAGCTCACTGCGTCAATCGTCGCTTGTTTGTAGTCAATATTAACACTTGGCAACTGGTGTTCGATATCCACTGTCCCTGCAAGGACAACTGGTGTCCGAGAACGGGAAAATTCTGAACGAATCTTTTCAGTCAAGTGATAGCCCATAAAAATAATTCCGTCAACCTGTTTTGAAAAGAGAGTATTAACTACTGAAACTTCTTTTTCATCGTCTTCATCACTGTTGGCAAGGACGATATTGTACTTATACATCTCTGCAATATCATCAATCCCCTTGGCTAGGGTTGAAAAATAGCCATTGGTGATATTTGGAATCACAACACCAACTGTAGTGGTTTTCTTGCTGGCCAATCCACGCGCTACCGCATTTGGACGGTAGTCAAGACGATCAATCACCTCTAGAACTTTTTTACGAGTATTCTCTTTGACATTCTTATTTCCGTTCACTACACGGCTAACAGTTGCCATGGAAACACCCGCTTCACGAGCAACGTCATAAATCGTTACTGTATCGTCTGTGTTCATTCCGTTTCCTTTCTGTATTGAAAATTTCGCTTTCACGCACCTGTTTACTCCATTTTATCACTTATTGTAAACACTTTCAAGTATTTTTTAGAGAAACTTTGAAAAAATTTCATTTGATACTCACATTTTAAAAAAAGGAAGAAACTTTTCTTGATTTTTAAATCAGTTTGCTGTATGATAAGAAAAAAAAGGAGGGAGAGGCTATGGCTTTTACAAATACCCAGAGACGTTCGGCCAGTTTTGGCGTTGTGACCAGCTTGCCTGATGATGTCATTGACTCTTTATGGTTTATTATCGATCATTTTTTGAAAAACGTCTTTGAATTAGAAGAAGAACTCGAATTTCAACTGCTCAATAATGAGGGAACCATCACCTTCCATTTCTCTAGTCAGCATCTGCCGACTAGTATCGACTTTGATTTTAATCATCCCTTCGACCCTCTTTACCCTCCTCGGGTTCTTGTTTTAGACATGGACGGGAAAGAAACCATCCTCCTTCCTGAAGAAAATGACCTTTTTTAAAAACTCTAGCTTCTCGGCGCAAACTACTGAGGAACTAGAGTTTTATTTTTCTAATAAATGGAGCGACTAACAACCAGACCATTGGGTTTTGTATACTCTAAGTCAAGGTAATCCTGGTAAGTACCTGGTACGATGAAACCTTGGGGACTCAATATATCAGTCCCAGCTTTTCCCACGATTGAGTCTGCCAGCAAGACACAATTGGTACTGAGAACAAAGTAGGTCTTAAACTCAGATGAGCTAAATTTATAGAGGGTCGCATCTGCTTCCTGTTGCAGTTGGTAGGAGTAGGTATGCTTGACCTCGCCCTCTCTTCTTTTCATCAACTGCGAGCTTGGCTCCCAAGGAATTAACAAATCTTCTATCTCTGCCAAACGAGCTTGGATAGCAGCTTTCTGTCGGTCTGTCAAACTCAGACCATAAGCAAACAAGGTCTTCTGACTTTCCCTCTTACAAAGTTCAATGTATTTTTCCCGATCGGCTTTAAACAAAACACCGTCTCCAACCATGCCGAATAAACGCTCTGAGTGGGGATCATACGAACCATAGGAAATAACCCTCTCCTGATAACAAATATCCACATGTCCCATGGCAAGGAAAAAAGAGGTTTCTGAAGTATGGACAAAAACTTCCAGATCAACCGTCTGGTCGTTTTTTCTTTCTGAATGAACTTCTCCTTCTTGGCTTTCATGATTTGACAGCCACTCATTCAATTTGCGTAAGGTACTGATAGGGATCAGAGCCGTCATAAAGATCGGTAAGGTCATTCGCATTCGCCGTTTCAGCTTAGGATTGCTTTCTACCCTCTCAAAAAAGAAACCGTCCCGAAGACTGCTGGCTCCTAGCATGAGCAAGTAAAATCCAAGCAAGAGCAATTCAAAATTCGCCGCATCGTGAAAAGGAGAGATGCTATAAAGACCAAATCCTATCATCCATACAGCATCAAAGAGATGATGAAGCCGAGGATGAATGGCATTTTTTCGATAGAGGGACCAGGTCACAAGACTAATGGCGCCCGTAAACAGCTGGTAACTCGCAATGATAAAGACCAGGAGATAGAGGGCAAGGTCTTGCAAAATGATAGAGTCAAATACGAGAGCCGCAACCATCAGCTTAGCCAAGATTACAAGGATGTTTTCCCTACGTTTTTTATCCTGAAACCAGCGAGTCAACAAGTGCCAAACCGCTGACAAGGAAAAGTAGCCCATCAGCAACTGGTACCCCATCCGTGGAACAACTTGTCCAAAACGAATCAAAAGAATCCCTAAAATAATAGCAAGCAGTCCCTCCCCGATGCTCTTCCACTTGCTATAGGTCTCAGAAAGTTTAGGCATCGCCTTGCTCCAACTGATTAAGCAAGTAACGAATTGGTTGCTTTAAGATCGGATGGATAAAATGGGGAGCTATTTCCACTAATGGTTCAAGGACAAAGAGGCGTTCTGCTATATAAGGATGAGGCAAGATGAGGTCGTCTGTATAAATGACCTGGTCCTCCACAAAGAGCAAGTCCAAATCAATCAAACGAGGCCCCCAATGCACCTCTCGAACCCGTCCCATTTCTGACTCAATACTTAACAAGGTCTCTAACAAGACTGGTGCTGGTAGCCATGTTTCCACTTCAATCACCTGATTAGCAAAACTATCCTGCTCCACACCACCCCAAGGCTCCGTCGTCAAGACACTGGACTCTTTGAGAATATGGATGCCGCGAGCTCGCAGTTTATCGATAGCTTGTTCCAAGTTCACCTGCTTATCGCCCATATTGCTTCCTAGAGCGATAAAGGCACGTTGCTTACAGCGATGAATGGTCACTGAGCAGGTATCCAGCGGCAAATGCACTGGAGCCCAAGGTTTTTTGAGTTCCAACTCAATTTCTTGGACAAGAGGATAGACCTCAAAGGTGCGTTCAACTAGTTTGTAGGCTACTGTTTCAATCAAATCCTCAGTGCTTTCCTGAAACCAAGTCGTCCACTGTTGGCAAAGTTCTCCATAATGGACAGAAGAAGCCAAATCTAACTCAGTCGCTGCCTTTGTCATATCATAGGATAAGTTTGCGGAAATAACAAACTTCTGCCCCAATTCTTTCTCACTTGGAAAGAGGCCGTGGTATGCAAATATTTCCAAATCTTTAATCTGCAGTTGATCCATAACTAGTCCTTTCTAGAAAAATCCGCTTCAAGCGGATTCTTTTTTACAGTCCCATTAGACGATAAGCCTGGTCTCGGAGATCCTTATCTGTCTCAAATAGGCCACGAGCTACTGTCGTCAAAGTTGCTGTGCCTGGTTTTCTAACACCACGCATGCTCATACACATATGCTCTGCTTCAATGACAACAAAGGCCCCCTTAGCCCCTAGATACTCCATCAAGGCATCAGCCACTTCAATATTCAAACGTTCTTGAATCTGTGGTTTTTTAGAATAGACTTCAACTGTACGCGCTAGCTTGGACAAGCCTGCCACACGACCATCTGGAATGTAGGCAATGTGCGCTCTCCCATAGAAGGGCAAGAAGTGGTGTTCACACATGGTGTGGAAAAAGATATCCTTCTCCACTACCATATTGTCGTCAATAATCTCAAAGGATTTTGACAAATGTTCCTCAGCAGTTTGGCCAAGACCTGAAAAAATCTCTTGGTACATACGAGCTACACGAGCAGGTGTTTCCTGTAATCCCTCGCGGTTAGCATCCTCACCAACGGCCTCGATAATCATTTTTACAGCCGTTTCAATCTTTTGTGTATCCATTCTCGTTCTTCCTCTCCATCAGATAGGCTCTCACTTGGCTCAAGAAATACAAGGAACCCGTGACAATCCTAACTGTTTTTTTCCCTTCTTTTTTATCTGTCAATTTCTGCTCTAGAAAATCCTGCCAACTTTGGAGGCTGAGATTTCTAGACTTAGCTGTCTCTTTCAATACGCTCTCATCAGTCGCCCGACTATCATCAAAATGTGTCAGAGTAAGCTCGGTATCTGGCATTGTCACTAGCAAGTCCAGCATATCCTCCAAGGCCTTGGTTTTGATACAAGTAAAGAGGATTTCCTTGTGATAATTCGCAAAGCGTTCTTGCAGGGTGGCCAATAAAGCCTTGATAGCATGGGGATTGTGGGCCCCATCCAAAATCAGCAAGGGGTCACTAGACAAGACCTCCAAACGCCCTGGCCATCTTGTTTCTTCCAAAGCTTGAGCAACCAAGGTATTAGCTGGTAAGGCTCGACCATCTTCTTGACAAAAAGTATCAAGTAAAGCTATGGCCATCCCAGCATTCTCTATTTGGTGCAAACCAAGCAAACCTGTCTGGAAGCAAGCTTGTCTGACAGCACTTGTATAGTCAAAGACCTCACCCGTTACCACACTTTCTTGATGGCGAACCTGATAATCTGTCCCATAGGCAATTCTCGGCGCATTTTTCCCTTCCGCAATGCGGTCAATAACACCCAAGGCTTCTGGAACAATGTGACCTGTTAACAAGGGAATACCTTGTTTGATAATGCCAGCCTTCTGTTCTGCTATGGCCTCTATAGTATCACCAAGTAGGACTACATGGTCTAAGCCAATGGTCGTAATTCCTGTCAGAATGGGCTGACAGACATTAGTACTATCCAGAAGTCCACCCATTCCGACTTCCATAATGGCCACATCAACTTTTTCAGCGGCAAAATAATCATAGGCTAGGGCTGTGATAATCTCAAACTCGGTCGTTCCTTGTAAAGCAAGGCCCTTCTCCCCCTCAAGTAACGACTCATAATCTGCCATCATGGCTTCTAGCCTCGCCTCGGGGATGGATTTCCCATTGATGCTAATCTGGTCTGTGTAATGAATGAGATAAGGCGAGCTAAAGACTCCAACTTTCAACCCCATCTTTTCCAGCATGTTTTTTAGAAAAGTAATGGTAGAGCCCTTGCCATTGGTCCCTCCAATATGGATGACCTTGAGTTTGAGATGGGGATTGCCTCTTAGCGTCAAGAGTTCCACCATTCTCTCCAAACCAAAATGCGGTTGGTCTGTCCGATAGTGGGCAATCCACTGATTGTTTTGAATTTCGTTCATCTTACTTGTATTGTTTTAAATCTAGATTTTCCGCTTCATCAGCCAAACGAATGGCGGAGGCAATTTCAATTGCCATCTTGTGACTAGCTACATCGTGCACGCGCACCACTTCTACACCCTGTCTCGCAGCGATACTCGTTACATGAGCCGAAGCCGTGTCCCGATTGCGGAAACCGACTTCTGTCTCAGGATTGACTTCGAAGCCATTCTCCTCAAGGATATTGATAACAAATCGCTTGCGCGAAACTCCAAGAAAGATTGGATAGCCTTGCTGGTGTAGTTTATCCAGGTCACGTAAAAGGACCAGATTTTCCTTCTTGGTCAGACCAAATCCAATTCCCGGATCCAACATGATCTTATCTCTTGCTATCCCAGCTTGATTCGCTCTCGCTAGAGCTCGTTCAAAGAAAGCCGTCATCAAATCTTCTACTGGTAGTTGTTCAAGGTCAGCTAACTCTTTCTCTGTAAATGCTTGTCCAAATCCAAAACGAGGAAATATCTGCGAGCTAGGGTGTTGAGGTCGAGCCATAACTGGATTAAACATGATGACCACTTGTGCTCCCGCTTTGGCAACCACATGAGCCATTTTTTCATCACCCATGAGGCCAGTGATGTCATTTACCAGATTGGCACCAGTAGCCAAAGCAGCCTCTGCTACCTGACTCTTCCAAGTATCGATGGAAATGAGGACATCACTTTCCTTGCGGATGGCTTTGATGACTGGAAGGACACGCTGGATTTCCTCCTCTATCTCAACATAGCTGCTGCCCGGACGAGTCGATTCTCCTCCGATATCTAGCATACTAGCTCCTTCAGCTATCAATTTACGGGCTTGCTGGAGCGCCTGCTCAACAGCAAAAAACTGACCACCATCCGAAAAGGAATCTGGGGTTACATTGATAATTCCGCAAATGGCTGTTTTTGCCTGACTAGCTTTATTAGACATAGGGTCACTCCTCAAGGTTTTTCACCACATTATTTCTCTATTTTACCATAAAAAGAAAAAGATGGATACGCTAGTATTCATCTTTCTTTTAGGAACGGATGAATATCATCCTAAATCAGACTTATATAGTGAACCCTAAAATAATAGCTGGTCCATGCCACATTCCATAACTAAACATGCTTTTGGACTACTAGTCCTGATAGTTTATCATCAAAAAAGAGAGAACTATAATTGTTCTCTCTATGCAGAAATTTTCTACTTCTATTATTGGCTACTGGAAGCCAGTCCGCCAAAAACAGAACAGTTACTCCTCTTTTGAATGAAAATTAATCCAAATTACATGATACCGAAGTAACGAGCTGCGATACCTACTGCAAAAAGGGCAAGGATGATTGTGATTGGTGATACTTTTTTCTTAAGCAACCACATGCAGAGGAAAGTAAGGAGAAGTCCCATCAATCCTGGAATCAATGAGTTTAACTGACCTTGAAGAGTTTGAGGTTGAACGCTATCCAAACTCAAGCCACCAAGTGCTTGACCAAGGATTCCTTTCAATTCAGAACCTGTTACTGCACCTTCTGGGAAGTTGATGTAAGCACCTTCAGCCAATTGTTTACCTGGAAGGTTAACAGTAAAGTTGATAGACACCCAACGTTGTACAAGAACGGCAAGGATGAACATACCAAGGATAGACGCTCCTTTAGTGATGTCTTTCAAGATACCACCAGACATGTCTTTAGTGATTTCAGATCCAGCTTTGTAACCGAACTCTTGTGTATACCATAGGAAGGCCATACGGATGGCATTCCATCCAAAGAAGAAGAGAAGGGGACCAACAAGGTTACCAGATGCAGCAAGTGATGCACCAAGGGCTCCAAGAATAGGACGAACTGTAAACCAGAATACTGGGTCACCGATACCAGCAAGAGGTCCCATCATACCGATCTTAACCCCTTGGATAGCCGCGTCGTCGATTTCAACACCGTTAGCGCGTTCTTCTTCAAGTGCAAGAGTAACCCCCATGATTGGAGCAGCGACGTATGGGTGAGTGTTGAAGAACTCAAGGTGACGCTCAAGAGCAGCCGCTTGGTCTTCTTTTTTAGTGTACAATTTTTTGATAGCTGGGATCAAAGAGTAAGCCCAACCCAAGTTTTGCATACGTTCGTAGTTCCAAGAACCTTGAAGGAATTGTGAACGCCACCAAACTTTTTGACGATCTGATTTTGATAATTGAATTTTTTCAGCCATGATTGTTCCCCTTTCTAGTAGTCTTCTAGGATATCACCGATTGGATCGTTAGAAGTTGCAGCTCCTCCGCCACCGTTTCCACCTTGTTTAGAAAGGTTGAGGTAGATGAAGGCAAGGGCAACACCGATGACACCAAGGGCAATCAAAGTCAATTGAGAAATCGCTGCAAGAGCGAAACCGATAGCGAAGAATGGCCATACTTCACGAGTTGCCATCATGTTGATAACCATAGCGTAACCAACGGCAACGACCATAGCACCACCAACAGCCATACCACCATTTAACCATTCTGGCATCAATTTAAGAGCATCTTGAACGGCAGAAGCTGGGATAGCGATAAGGAAGGCTGCAGGGATTGCAATACGAAGACCTTGAAGAAGAAGTGCGATAAAGTGAGCACGTTCAACAGCTGCAATATTTCCTTCTTTAGCGGCAGCATCTGCAGTGTGAACCAAACCAACTGAGATTGTACGAACAATCATAGTCAAGAAAAGTCCAGCTACGGCAAGAGGGATAGCTGTTGCTGTTGCAACGGCGATACCTTCAGTAGTAAAGTTACCACCTTTGATCAAGATGATTGCTGCGGCAACAGATGCAAGAGCAGCGTCAGGAGCTACGGCAGCTCCGATGTTTGCCCAACCAAGGGCGATCATTTGAAGAGATCCACCAAGCATAACACCTGCTTCGAGGTTACCAGTTGCAAGTCCGATAAGGGTACATGCGACGATTGGTTGATGGAATTGGAATTGGTCGAGGATACCTTCAAGACCTGCAAGGAAGGCAACAACTACAACCAAGATAGCAGAAATGATTGAAATATCTGACATGGTTTTATTCCTTTTCTATTTAATTATAATAAAGTTTAAAATCTTTCTTCCAAGAGTTCGAGAGAAGAAGATTCTAATTATTGAACGTTCGCTTTGTTAATCAAGTCAAACAAGTCTTTTTTCGTGTCGTTTGGTACTTTACGTACGTCAAATTCAACACCGAGGTCGCGCATTTTTTCAAATGTTGCAACATCATCTTTATCCATAGACAAAACGTTGTTAATCATTGTTTTACCTGTTGAGTGAGCCATAGAACCAACGTTAAGGGTCTTGATTGGCACGCCACCTTCGATGGCACGAAGGGCATCTTGAGGTGTTTCAAACAAGATAAGAGCATGTGTGTTACCAAAACGAGGATCTTTTGCAACCTCAATCAATTTTTTGATTGGTACAACGTTGGCTTTTACTCCGTTAGGAGCTGCTTGTTTGATCAATTCTTTACGAAGATCGTCGTTTGCAACATTGTCTGAAGCAACGATGATACGGTCTGCTTTTGAATCTGGTGTCCAAGCAGTGGCAACCTGACCGTGAAGTAGACGAGTGTCTAGACGAGCAAGATTGATTTTCAGTTTACCGTCACCGATAACTGTTCCTTCTGGAATAGCAGCTTGGGCAACTGGAGTAGCTGCAGCACTTGCAACTTCCTCAACTGGATTAAGCTCTTCTGGAAGAGCCTTGATGCCATCTTTGGCTTCTTTAATGATATTCGCAGCGACTTTATCCACACCTGCAGTAGCATCCATAATGCGCTCAGTGTAGGCTTGGATCAACATCGGCAAGTTCAGTCCTGTAATGATGGCAAATTTACGCTCAGGATTTTCTCCCATCACGCGGCTAGCTTGGTTGAATGGAGATCCACTCCAAAGGTCAGCCAATACTAGAATCTCATCTTCTGCGTCAAATGCAGCCACAGCGTTGTTGAATTTAGCGTAAAGATCATCTGGACCTTCATTTGGCATAAAGGTTACAACTTGAACCTTTTCTTGTTCACCAAAGATCATAGATCCAGACTGATGAATACCCGCAGCAAATTCGCCGTGGCTTGCAATAATGATTCCGATACTCATTATTGTCATTCCTCCTTTAAAATGTTTGACTGTATGTTTAAGAAAACTTTAAGCCTAACTTTAAGTATAAACCGTTTTCAAACAAAAAGCAACCATTTCTTATAGATATGTGTTAATTTTCAATGAAAATCCATTTACAAAATGTTAATATATAAAGAATTTTTAAAGATGTATTCAAGTAAAGAACTAAAATTTAATATAAAAACAATGAAAACGGGCTGTCTTTTTGAAAATGAATTGAAAACAAAACGAAAGACTGCAAGTGAGCAATCTTTCGTTTCCCAATTTTATCATTAACTTAGTGTGTAAAATCCAGTACCATACGTCCTTGGATTTGACCTTTTTCCATTTCATCGAAAATAGCTACAGCATCTTCTACTGGACGTTTTTGAACTACGGGTACTATCAGACCTTCTGCCCCGAATTGGAAGGCTTCTTCCAAGTCTTTACGAGTTCCAACAAGAGAACCAATCACTTGAATTCCATCTAGAACAGTTTTTACGATGCTAAGATCCATCATTTCAGAAGGAAGACCAACAGCTACTACGCGACCAACAGCACATATGATTGAAGAAGCTTGGACTGGATCAAGTCCATCTGGAACTTTAACAGCATAATCCGCTGTTACGATACATTGTTCTGCCATACCACCGTCTACTGAATATCCAGCATTTTTCACCGTATGGCAGAGAGTTTCGCGACCAGTTGTACAGTATTCGCAAGTACCACAGCCTTCGAAGAACCAAGCAATGCTGACACGGTCACCAACTTTAATGCTTTGAACATCTGGAGCAACTTCCTTGACGATACCGATACCTTCATGTCCTAGAACACGACCAGGTACTTGACCGAAGTCCCCATGAGCAACGTGAAGGTCAGTGTGGCAAACTCCACAATATTCCACTTCAACAAGTGCTTCCCCAGTTTTAAGTGAGCGGAATACTTTTTCTTCAATGACAACACCAGTGCTTTCTGGATTTACAACAACAGCTTTCATAGCTATTCTCCTTGATATTTTCTGAGAACAGAGATAAATAGACTGGATTGATTTTTGTGTCAAATAGAGTCACATTCGCTTAGCTCTCTTGTCTATTTTATGTGTATTATATCACAAACGAAAGCCTTTTCCACGAGTTTGAATGTGAATTCATAAACAATCGATTGACCAGTTGACTAGACTGTGAAAAAAACAAAACTCCTTGACAAAAAGACTTCCAAATTATAAAAACGCATAAGATCAGGTATTGAAATCCTTGATATTATGCGTTTTATCATAGAAAGTTGCTAGCTCTTCTCCTCAAATGGAGTTTTTGCCAGCCACCAGTGTACATTACAAGAACAAATCCTGAAGTGTTTTTGCAACACCATCTTCTTCGTTGGTCAGAGGAAGTTGTTCGTCTGCATATGGAAGAAGAGCAGGGTTAGCGTTTTTCATAGCATATCCCTTGCCTGCGAAAGCCAGCATTTCTCTATCATTTTGCTCATCGCCGAAGGCAATTAAGTCTTTTTTATCACGATTCATCACATTGAGTAAATATTCGAGGGCAAAGGCCTTGTTGACTCCTTTGGGTGTACATTCGAGAATATTGAGGGGACCTCCCCAGGTATTGATTGCTAGTTGGTGTTGGTAAAAACGATTCATCTCGTCTGCTAGAGCGTATTTGTCCTCAACTCTTGTTTGCAAGAGGATGCAGTTGGGGTCCTTGGTCACCAGTTCAGGCTTGAATTGATTTTCGGGTTGGAAATTTTCCACACCAAATAATTTGGGATCTGCGATTTCTTCATTAGGAGCTGTGATATAAAACTTCTTACGGTATTCTCCTGCAATAAAGTCAGCTTGGATATCCTCTTTGCGTTGGACCATATCCAAGAGGTATTTTTTGTCCAAGGTCAAGCACTTCTCATGCGCCCAAGTCTTCCCGGGTAGATGGGTAAGGGAACCATTGAAGTTGATCATAGGTGTGTGCAACTCTAGTTCCTGATAAAATTCTTTTGCCATACGATAAGGACGACCTGTCGTGATGACAACATGGTGTCCCTTTTCAGTAATTTTTTTGATTGTCTTTTTGGTAAAATCGGAGAGCTTGCTTTCACCATTGAGCAGGGTTCCGTCCAAATCGACTGCGATAATTTTTTTAGTCATATAAACCTTCCTAGTACATTCCAGATAAGATGTCTACTATTATATCAAAAAGAAAGAAGAAAAACAGACTCAAAACAAAAAATAAACATTTCATTTTGTTAAATAAATCAAACAAACATATTGAAAAGGTGAATAATAAATGTTATAATACTCATATTGTTCGTAAAAAACAAAAGGAGATTTATAATGGACAAACTATTTAAACTAAAAGAGCACGGGACAGATGTCCGTACAGAGGTGCTTGCTGGTTTAACAACTTTCTTTGCAATGAGCTATATTCTCTTTGTAAACCCACAAATGCTTTCACAGACTGGCATGCCTGTACAAGGTGTATTCTTGGCAACGATTATCGGTTCTGTAGTCGGTACCTTGATGATGGCTTTCTATGCTAATTTGCCGTATGCACAAGCACCAGGTATGGGATTGAACGCCTTCTTTACATTTACAGTTGTATTTGGGATGGGCTATACCTGGAAAGAGGCTCTTGGTATGGTCTTCATTTGTGGAATTATTTCACTGATTATTACCTTGACAAATGTTCGTAAAATGATCATCGAATCTATTCCTACAACGCTCCGTTCTGCCATTTCAGCTGGTATTGGTGTTTTCCTTGCCTATGTAGGGATTAAGAATGCTGGTCTCTTGAAATTCTCGATTGATCCAGGTACTTATACTGTAGCAGGTGAAGGAGCAGATAAGGCTCAAGCTGCACTTACTGCAAACTCAGCAGCCGTTCCAGGCTTGGTAGACTTCAATACTCCAGCAGTATTGGTGGCTCTTGCAGGTCTGGCTATTACTATCTTCTTTGTTGTTAAAGGCATCAAAGGTGGAATCATTCTTTCTATCCTTACAACGACTGTTCTTGCCATCGCTGTTGGTGTTGTGAAATTGTCAGGGATTGACTTTGCTAGCAACAATCTTTCATCAGCGGTTAATGATCTAGGAACTTTGTTTGGTGCTGCTCTTGGTTCAGAAGGTTTAGGATCTTTGATTTCAAACACTTCACGTTTACCAGAAACTTTGATGGCTATTCTTGCCTTCTCACTAACGGATATTTTTGATACAATTGGTACGCTTATCGGTACTGGTGAAAAAGTTGGTATCGTTGCGACAAGTGGGGAAAACCATGAGTCAGCTAAATTGGACAAGGCTCTTTACTCTGACTTGGTGGCAACTTCAGTAGGTGCCATTGCAGGTACTTCAAACGTTACGACCTATGTTGAGTCTGCGGCGGGTATCGGTGCTGGTGGACGTACTGGTTTGACAGCCCTAGTTGTTGCGATCTGTTTTGCCCTATCTAGCTTCTTTAGCCCACTTCTAGCGATTGTTCCTACAGCTGCAACAGCACCAATTTTAATCATCGTCGGCATCATGATGCTTTCTAACTTGAAAAATATTCCTTGGGATGATATGGCTGAAGCGGTTCCTGCCTTCTTCACCTCCATCTTCATGGGATTCAGCTACTCTATCACACAAGGGATTGCTGTTGGTTTCTTGACATACACCTTGACAAAAGTTGTCAAAGGTCAAGCCAAGGATGTGCACGTGATGATTTGGATTTTGGATGCCTTGTTTATCCTGAACTATATCAGCATGGCGCTATAAATGGTATAATGTAGAAAGGGGGTCTTCCCCTTTTTATTATAAGGAGGTATATCATGAAGAAAAAAAGTATCTGGCAAGAAATTCTGGATAGAGGAATATGGGTGTTGATTTTTTTAATAGGGCTGGTATTATCCCAACTTCCCTTAATTTTATCTGCCCTTTTATCCGCTAAACAATTCCCGCTCCTCCAGTCAGGACTCTTAGTGGCTTTGCTGTCGGTTGCTATTCTAACTGTTTTTATCTTTAGTGCGCGAAAAACAGAGATTGCGAACTTCAATCTTTCTTTTTTTAAGGCAAAAGATCTGGCTCGCTTGGTTTTGAGTTATTTGGTTATTTTAACAAGTAATTTATTCGGATCTGCCTTGCTTCGTCTGATGAATGAATCTACGACCAGCAACCAAACAACTATTAATAATCTGGTTCAGAATAGCTCGCTGATTTCCAGTTTTTTCTTACTGGTTCTGATTGCTCCCATTTGTGAGGAAATATTGTGTCGTGGAATTATCCCTAAAAAGATCTTCCGCGGGAAGGAGAAGCTGGGATATCTGGTAGGTGCAGTCGTCTTTGCCTTGCTCCACACACCGACCAATCTGCCTTCTCTCCTTATCTATGGAGGAATGTCGACAGTTTTAACTTGGACAGCCTACAGAACAGAACGTCTAGAGATGTCGATCTTGCTTCATATGATCGTTAATGCTATCACTTTTAGCTTATTAGCCCTACTAGTTTTGATTAGTAGAAATTTAGGTCTATCTTTCTAAACAAGAAAATTCCATATTTCCAGTTGATTTTTTTATATTTCTGAACTCAGGCTAAAACAGTCCACTGGACTGTTTTACTCCAACACTTAAGCCATGCTATGAGTCGTGTGCGTGTCCAAATCATGAATCAGTTTGAGCGAAAATCTCATGAATACAAGGCTATCAAGCGTTATTGGAAACTTATTCAACAGGATAGCCGTAAACTGAGCGATAAGAGATTTTATCGCCCTACTTTTCGTATGCACTTAATCAATAAAGAAATCCTAGACAAGCTGTTGAGCTATTCAGAAGACTTGAAATACCACTATAAGCTCTATCAGCTCTTGCTTTTTCACTTTCAGAATAAGGAGCCTGACAAATTTTTCGGACTCATTGAGGACAATCTAAAGCAGATTCATCCTCTTTTTCAGACTGTCTTTAAAACCTTTCTAAAGAACAAAGAGAAAATTGTCAACGCTCTTCAACTACCCTATTCTAATGCCAAATTAGAAGCCACTAATAATCTCATCAAACTTATCAAGCGCAATGCTTTTTGTTTTCGGAACTTTGAAAACTCCAAAAAACGGATTTTTATCGCTCTGAACATCAAAAAAGAAAGGACGAATTTTGTCCTTTCCCGAACTTAGCTTTTCTTCAACCCACTACAGTTGACAAAGAGCCCAAAAAGGAGAGAACCAACAAGGTTCTCTCCTGAGTATAGTCTCAATTTACAACTAATAGTTGTTAAAGACTCATAGAAATACAATGACACATCTTCTGAAGAAGAATATGATCGGGAAGACAGGATTCGAACCTGCGACACCTTGGTCCCAAACCAAGTACTCTA
>CAUSRF010000001.1:0-69546 GCA_963534275.1 uncultured Streptococcus sp. | reverse complement strand
TCCTCGATGACCACACGCGCACCTGAGTCACCGAATTTATTGTCCAAAAGCATCTCATGAGCGGCTTCGACAGCTTGCTCAACTGTCTCCGCAACGACGACACCTTTCCCAAGGGCCAAACCATCTGCTTTGACTACGATTGGAGCGCCTTTCTCTTCGATATAGGCCTTGGCTTCCTCGAAATCTGAGAAGGTCCCATAGGCTGCTGTCGGAACGCCGTACTTGACCATGATTTCCTTAGCAAAATCCTTGGACCACTCCAACTCCGCTGCCAATCTTGTCGGACCAAAGGCTTTGAGACCAGCTGCATTGAACTCATCCACAATCCCAGCCGCAAGGGCGTCATCTGGACCAATGAAGGACCAAGCAATATCGTTGGCTTTTGCAAACTCAATCAATTTAGAATGTTCGGAAATAGAGATATTTACCAATTCCAGACCATCCAGAGTCATCCCGTCATTCCCAGGAGCTACAAAGACTTTTTCAACGTCTTTTGACTCAAGTAACTTCTTAGCAATGGCATGTTCACGACCACCCGAGCCGACAACTAACAGCTTCATCTTACGACCTCTTTTGCGAATTATTTACTAATATTATAACACAAACGTTCGTTTTAATCTTGTTTCATTCCACATTTTTACGCAAAAAAGGAAAGAAACTGTTTTCTTCCCTTTTGTCTTCTTAATGTCTAAAATGTCTCACTCCTGTGAAGACCATGGTCAAGCCATATTTGTCAGCCACTTCGATAGACTCTTGGTCACAAACGGAGCCACCTGGCTGGATGATGGCCTTGATTCCTGTTTTGGCGATTTCTTCCACGTTATCCGCAAATGGGAAGAAGGCATCCGAAGCAAGAACAGCGCCGTCAAGGCGGTCTTTGGCTTGGTCAATGGCAATACGAACGGAAGCCACACTGTTAGTTTGACCTGGGCCGACACCAAGTGTCATGTGGTCGTTAGTCACGATGATACCGTTTGATTTGATGTATTTGATGGCCTTCCATGCAAACTCAGGAGCCGTAATTTTTTTACGGAAATTGTTTTTTATGATATAATAATCCTAATAGGAGGGTTGACAAATGCTAAAATACTTTTCTGTAAAGAATTATAAAAACTTTGAAGATGAAATCTCAATTGACTTTTCACAAGTCGGAGGTTATAAATTTAATGAGGACTGCTTATCAAATAATTTTTTGAGTAAAGTACTTATCTATGGTAGAAATGCTACAGGAAAATCCAATTTAGGTTTAGCATTATTTGATATTACCAAAAATCTTTCCAGTAGATCCTTAATTGATGATCAAAATTTAACATCTTTTTTAAATAACAACTCTGACAACGCTATTGCTACTTTTTGTTATATATTTTTACATAATAACAATGAAATCAAATACATTTATACAAAAAATGAATATCAGATTATACAAACAGAATCACTATCTATAAATAACGAATTAGTTTGGAAAATAAATTTGTCTACTGACCCAATATCATATAATGCTGTGGAGGACATAGCCAATAAACTAGGTATCATAAACAACGATTTCAACATACTAATAGATAATTATCGAGATCAGATTTCAAGTGACAAGCAAGATTTAGACGGAGAAAACAGATCTTTTTTAACATGGCTGATAACTAACACCTCTAAGTCAAATGATTCTATTCTCACATATCTCCGAACATTTATCCGAAACATGTTGCTTATTAATCATGAAGCCCCTAAACATTTTATAAATCGTTGGTTCCAGCATACACTTGATCACAAAGAGACAGCAAAAGGACTGGAAGCATTTCTTAATAGCATGGGGATAAACTGTCACTTAGATTCAATAGAACAAATAGATGGGGATGATATGCTTTGTTTTGTTTATAAAAATAAAAATGTTCCGTTCTTTAGAGAAGCATCTAGTGGAACATTGGCTTTGACCAAATTCTATTTTAGAATCCTCTATATCATTGAGCACTTCAATGCCAACAATCCTCCTAAATTTTTATTTTTCGATGAATTTGATGCTTTTTATCATTACGAACTTTCTGAAAATTTGATACGTCATTTAAAAAAAATATTTCCATACACCCAAATCATTTTGACTACCCACGATACAAATATTATGTCTAATGAGTTATTTAGACCCGACTGCTTGTTCATTTTATCTCAAAAAGGATTTATAACACCTTTAAACAAAGCAACTAAGCGAGAATTACGAGAGGGGCATAATTTAGAAAAGATGTACATTAGCGGAGAGTTTGCTGAATATGAATAATGTAACACGAGGTCAAACCCTTTTCATAGTCGAAGGCCATCATGAAAAAAATGAACTTTTTAAACTTATTATCGAAGTTTTCCCTGAACTTAGTATTACTGAAGAGAATATACATATTTTTGGCACAAACATCTACCAATTATACAATAAAATCCGCGAAGTATATGGGGAAGAATGGGATTATCCCTATAATGATGTGGATTTACCTTTTGTTTTAAATCAATCTGATCCTGAAAGATTTGGATCTATTGGCAGAAAAAGAAATTATAAAAATATTTTTTTAATTTTTGATTATGAAGGACAAGATCCCAACTTTTCTATTGACAAGATTCAGCAATTACAAAAATATTTCAGCGATGTAACCAATAATGGTCAACTCTACATAAACTATCCAATGGTTGAATCTTATTTTGATTTAGAAATTGATAAAGACTTAGAATTTCTAAACAAATCTTTAGAAAAAATTATGACCGGCAAGGAATATAAAGATATTGTTAAAAAAAAGGAACTTTACAAAGTATTCCAAGTTCCTTTCATCATTCCGAAACGATTAGAAAGGATTCTAGGTAGCTCTGCAATATTGCAACACGATACAGTTTCTAAAATATTAAACTGCTGCAGTTCTGAGTCTCTAAAAGAAATATGCAATAAATTAAATATAGATGACAAGAAAAAGGAAAATTTAAACTATTATCTAGATAAAAATTTTGAAACCTACTTCAATAATGAAATTTCTTATAATATCTACATAAAAATATTACTTAAGAGGATTGTAAAATTACAAATTTTAAAATACAACCGCATTATAACTTATCCCTGTTCAACACATATTTTATCTGAACACGAATATCGTAATTTACAACCAATTAATGACTTCGAGTATCTAAGATTATTAACCATCCAAAATGAAATGTTTAAAGATAACAAACTATGGATCATAAATACTTTTCTATTATTTATAGCAGAATATAATCCAACATTACTAGATGACTAATCTTCTCCCTCTCATATAATCATAACCACCCGTCAATGAGCCACACCTAACAGAGCGAGACGGACTAATAGTCACATAACAAAATTCAAAAAAATGAGCATTTCCGTAATTAGAAATGCTCATTTTCTTAATGCCTAAAATGTCTCACTCCTGTGAAGACCATGGTCAAGCCATATTTATCAGCAGCTTCGATGGATTCTTGGTCACGGACGGACCCACCTGGTTGGATGATGGCCTTGATCCCTGCTTTGGCGATTTCTTCCACGTTATCCGCAAATGGGAAGAAGGCATCGGAAGCAAGGACCGCGCCGTCCAGACGGTCTTTGGCTTGGTCGATGGCAATACGAACAGAGGCCACACGGTTAGTTTGACCTGGACCGACACCAAGTGTCATGTGGTCGTTGGTCACGATGATACCGTTGGATTTGACATACTTGATGGCTTTCCAAGCGAACTCAAGTGCTATCGCTTCTGTCTCTGTTGGTTGGCGTTTGGTTACCACTTCCCAGTCAGCTGGGCTTTCTTTGACCACGTCTTGGTTTTGCACGAGAAGTCCACCAACCACGCCTGTGTATTCTGCTTCCACTTCGCTAGCCTCTTGAGCGTCAAACGGCAAGGCAAGGATACGCAAGTTTTTCTTTTTGTTGGTCAAAATAGCTAGCGCTTCATTCGTATAGCTTGGTGCGATGATGATTTCAAGGAAAACGCCATGCATCTTCTCAGCAGTCGCAGCATCCACCTCACGGTTAAGGACGACAATTCCACCAAAGATAGACACTGGGTCAGACTCATAAGCGTAGTCCCATGCAGTTTCGATATCATCAGCCTGACCAATTCCACATGGATTCATGTGTTTGAGTGCCACTACGGTTGGGCGGTCCTTGAAATCACGGATGATACGAATGGCAGCGTCCGCATCGCGGATATTGTTAAAGGACAATTCCTTACCGTTAAGCTGTTTCGCTGATGCAATAGAGTAATCTGTCGGCAAGGCTTTTTGGTAGAAGTCCGCATCCTGCTGAGGATTTTCCCCGTAACGCATGGCTTGTTTAAGGTCATAAGTCAAGGTCAGTTTTTCAGGCTTGCTTTCGCCGACCTGAGCTGTAAAATACTCTGCAATCAAGGCATCATAAGCTGCTGTGTGACGGAAAACCTTGGCTGCCAAACGTTGACGCGTTTCGTAAGTCGTTTCACCATTCGCTGACAACTCGTCCAAAACCACTGTATAGTCACCAGGGTCTACCACAACTGTTACGCTGGCGTGGTTCTTCGCTGCTGAACGAAGCATAGATGGCCCACCGATATCGATATTCTCAACCGCATCAGCGTATGTTACGTCTGGTTTGAGGATCGTTTCCTTGAATGGATAAAGGTTGACCACCACAAGGTCAATGAGCTCGATTTGATTGTCTTTAGCTGCTTCCAAGTGACTATCCAAGTCACGACGAGCCAAGAGTCCACCATGGATATTTGGATGGAGGGTCTTAACACGACCGTCCATCATTTCTGGAAAACCAGTCACATCATCAATCGCAATGGTCTCCACCCCAGCATGGTCAAGGGTAACCTTGGTTCCTCCTGTCGAGATGATATCCCAACCAAGTTTTTTAAGTTCTTGGGCCAATTCAACAATGCCCGCTTTGTCTGAGACGCTGATTAAGGCGCGTTTAGTCATTTTTGTTCCTTTCTTTTCTTAAGAAATCTTTTTGATATTTCTCTTTGCTAGTGCTACAGATAGTTGCTCCTAATTTAATCTAGGTATATCTTTCCCCTTGATGTTAACTCCTAGAATTGCCGCCCCTAATATAAGAGCTCCAGCAACAACATATCCACCGTATTTGATTACTTTCTCAATAAATTCTTTATTCTCAGAATCCTTTACTGCTACCTTATCTGCTACTTCAATCATCTTTTCTGTGATATATTTCCTCTCATCAACAGAAATATACTCTTGTTGTAACAATTCCGATAAACTATTTAAAACTGTTTGATATGCTTCAATAGATTTTTGAGAACTTACTTCATTTTTTTCTAAAGCTTTCTCACACAGTTGATTTAAACCGCTAACTATATTTTGAGAATACTCCGCGTAAGATGGAAACTGTTCTACTATCTGCATCGCTAAATCTTTATCCATACTCGGAATAAGGGAAACAAACTCCATAACCTTATCTTTCGATAGATTTCTAAAACTGTCTATTCCAAGCGCATTTTTTACTTCTTCTGCTGTAATTAAATTATTTTTCATAGATATATTCTACTCTATAATATTTCTTTTCCTCTCCACTCCCAAGCTATCCAGCACCTCTGGATACAACTTGTACTCCGCTTCATGAATGCGGGCTTCAAAGCTTTCTATGGTATCATCAGCTAGCCGTGGCACACGGACTTGTTTAATAACCTTCCCTGTATCCACACCGGAGTCCACCCAGTGAATGGTAACGCCGCTCTCAGTAACGCCTGCATTCCAAGCATCCTCAATGCCATGAGCACCTGGAAATTCTGGCAAGTAAGCTGGATGAATGTTAATGATACAACCCTCGTAAGCAGCGAGCAAAGTCGGACCAACGATTTTCATGTAGCCTGCTAGACAAACCAAGTCAATCTGGTGTTCTTCCAAGAGTTCGACAAGTGCTGCTTCATAGTCTGCCTTGTTCTCAAATTCCTTGAGTTCAAAAGCGTAGGATAAGACACCAAGCTTGTCTGCCCGCTCCAGCACATAGGCGTCACGATGGTCTGAAAAGACAAACTCCACCGGGAATTCTTCAGCAATCACCTGAAAATTTGAGCCATTACCAGAGGCAAAAACCGCTATTTTTTTCATTTGATGATGACACTTTCGTTTTCTTTCTTGACGATGCGACCAATTTCATAGACTGGCTCATCCAACAATTCCTTAACGCGATCTACATTTTCAGGGCTGACTGCCAACATGAGCCCTACGCCCATATTGAAAATTTCAAACATTTCTTCGTGTTTGATATGACCGTATTTTTCAAGGGCTTTGAAAATCGGAAGAACTGGAACCTTGTCTTCTTCGATTTCTGCCGCTAGGTCATCTGCAAACATGCGAGGGACATTTTCGATAAAGCCACCACCTGTGATGTGAGCAATACCGTTGACCAACTCTTCCTTGATGAGCGGCAAAACAGCCTTGACATAGATACGAGTCGGCTCAAGAAGAACCTCCTTGAGTTTCTTGCCTTCCAATTCTGGCAAGACTTCCTCACCTGTATAGTCGGCAAAAACACGACGCACGAGTGAGTAACCATTGGAGTGAATCCCACTTGAAGCAAGTCCGAGAAGAACATCACCTTCTGCCACCTTTGAACCATCGATGATTTGAGATTTTTCAGCCACACCGACCGCAAAACCAGCCAGGTCATAGTCATCTTCGCCATACATACCTGGCATTTCAGCCGTTTCTCCACCGATGAGAGCGGCGCCTGCCTGCACACAACCTTCTGCTACACCAGCGACAACTTGTTCTAGTTTAGCTGGTTCATTCTTCCCTGTCGCCACATAGTCGAGGAAATAGAGGGGCTCAGCACCCGCAGCGATGATATCATTGACACACATGGCCACACAGTCCTGCCCAATCGTGTCATGCTTGTCATACTTGATAGCCAGCATGAGCTTGGTCCCGACACCATCAGTCCCTGAAATCAAGACAGGCTCTTTGACACCTGTTTTTGAAAGCTCAAACATGCCACCAAAGCCACCAAGAGCTCCCATGACACCCGCACGCTCCGTGCGAGCCACATGCTTTTTTATCCGCTCAACAACTTCATAACCCGCTTCAACATCTACACCCGACTGGGCATACGCATTTTTATTTGCCATTTTTATATTCCTTTTCTTTAATGGAGAATCGTCTTCCGCCTATTTATAGAAACTGGTCTTGTCACCTAAACTTCTACGGTATTCTTCTTCATAATCATAGAGAGGAGTTGGGTAATCTCCGTCAAAGTAAGCGACACAGAGACCACCATTCGGCGCATCTGTTTCAATCCCGATAGAGTTAATCAAGCCATCAATTGAAAGATAGGTCAGGCTATCCGCACCAATGATTTGGCAGGTTTCTTCAACCGTATGATTGGCAGCAATCAGTTCCTGACGGGTCTGGATATCGATTCCGTAGAAACATGGATAAGCTAGTGCAGGACTTCCAATCGCAACGTGAACCTCAGCCGCACCTGCTTCTTTCAAAAGCTGAACGATACGGCGAGAGGTTGTCCCGCGGACAATAGAATCATCAATCATCACCACACGTTTGCCTTTGACAACGCCCGAAACAGCTGATAGCTTCATCCGCACACCTTGCTCCCGCAATTCTTGAGTTGGTTGGATAAAGGTGCGTTGGGTGTATTGGTTTTTTATAAGACCCATTTCGTTTGGGAGTCCTGATTCTTCCGCAAAGCCCATAGCTGCGCTGAGTGACGAGTTTGGCACACCGACCACGATATCTGCCTCATGCTTAAATTCACGCGCTAATTGGGCACCCATACGTTTCCGTGCCGTATGGACATTGACTCCATGGATATTGGAGTCAGGGCGGGCAAAGTAGATATACTCCATAGAGCAAATCGCGAGCTGAGTATCATTCGTATAGCTATCATACTGGATGCCATTGTCATCAATAATGACAATCTCGCCTGGTTTCACATCGCGAATCCACTCAGCGCCGATGACTTCAAAGGCACAGGTTTCAGACGAAACCACCACCGCTCCGTTTGCCATTTTTCCGATAGAAAGCGGACGGAAACCATTAGGATCAAGCGCAGCAATCAACTTGTCCTCAAATAGCAAGATATAAGCAAAGCCACCTTTGACAAGGCTGAGCGCCTCCTTGATTTTGCCCATCAAGTTCGGATTGTGACTCCGACGAATGAGGTGAGCCAAGATTTCCGAGTCCGAAGTTGAACTGAAAATAGCTCCTCTTTGTTCCAATTCTTTCTTGAGCGATTCGGCATTGGTCAAGTTTCCGTTGTGAGCAAGTCCAAACTGCATATCATGAAAGCGGAAGAGGAAGGGCTGGATATTATCTACAGAAGCTTCGCCAGCAGTCGCATAACGAACATGCCCAATCGCGCTCGTTCCAGTCAGTTTATCCAAATTAGCTGGATTTCTGAACACTTCTGATAAAAGCCCCATATCACGATGACGCTTCAATTGCCCCTGATCATTGGAGAGGATTCCTGCCCCCTCCTGACCACGGTGCTGAAGACTGTGGAGACCAAAATAGGTCAATTTAGCAGCATCTGGATGTCCCCAGATACCGAAAACACCACATTCTTCATTAAGAGATTTTACTTCGTATGTCATTTTATATACCTTTTATTTTTACATTATAGCCCACTCTTCTAAAAGAAAATTAGGAATTTCATCTGGCTCGACTCTCTTATAACTATCAACACCTACATACTGACCCAAATTAGGTTTACCGAAAAGTTCTTGACTAAGTAGCACAAGCTTCTCATTTGTTCTAATTTTTTCTTTAATTGTCGGGCTAAAGTAATAGTTTTCAGTGTAAGCAAATATTAAATAATTAAGAAAATTCAGTTTCTTCAATCGATTACTACTGTTAAACTGACTTTTTAGAGATCTATATTTCCAATCCCTTTTATGATAAAAAGCGAGCACCATCGTCTTTTCTTTTAATGGTAAAATAGCCAGATGCAACTTCTGAATACGATTTTTTTTTGAATGGTTACTCGTATCATTCACTGGATATTCATACATATCTCTAATCAACGTTAATGAGCCTTGAAACGCTATCGGTGTCTTATAGGGGAGCAACTCATGAAAAATAATTTGATATGCTCCTTTAAGATTGTTTTCAATAGCAGTTTTATGGAGTAAAATTTCGTTTTGAAAATCTTCAATATCATAATCAAAAGAATTATGAAGATCTTTTATTTTTTGAGATGTATTCTCTAACGTTTTATTAGAAATCTCAGGTATTCTTAAGTATAAAGCCTTCTTGATTGTATTATCAGACATTGATTTTTTAAAATGATATTTTTCCTCCCTCCTTCTAACTAGTTCTAAAAGGAAATTTTTCAATGCAATTTGTGACAACATTTTATCGCTAGGATAAGACTTAAGATTCATTTCATTTTCATATTCCTGAAAATAGAAAGAATCACATTTACGACAAATAATTTGTATCGTTCCCGAATTGCTCACTCCCGTATCCTTATCTGACAGATCGCTCCCTATTAAATAACCAGCTTGAGTCAACTTGCCAGAATCAGAAATATTTTTTAACGATAACTGTGGAATGGTGTGAGAGTTGCAAAAAATTGTAGTATCTCTATCACAAAGCAAACACTTTCTTGGCTTTAAGTTCTCCTTCATTACTCTCTTCTCTCTAGATAACGATTTTTTCAATTGAATCTTTTTTTCAACATCAGGTATATCAATTAATTTATTCAAATATTTCACAAACTTTCATTTTTCTTCTCAAAACACACCAATCATCTCAGTCATCTATAGTCTTATTTCCCAGTAAAATATTTAACCGCCGACGCAAACAGGTGCTGGTCTTTGTTTCCTGGAATATTTTGGAAAAGACCGTCTTCATAACGTTCTGAGTGTCCCATTTTACCGATGATTTGACCATTCTTGCTGGTAATTCCTTCGATAGCATTTACAGAACCATTCGGATTGTACTTAGAATCCATGCTAGGTTTGCCTTCGAAATCCACGTATTGGCTGAAAATTTGGCCATTGTCACGGAGTTCCGCAAATTCCTCAGCCGTCACGACAAACTTCCCTTCACCGTGCGATACTGGGATGGCATGGATATCACCAACTTTCACACCAGCAAGCCATGGTGAGTTGGTATTGGCAATACGGGTTTCCACCATCTTAGCCACGTGTTGGTTGGCATCATTGTAGAAGAGGGTTGGACTAGTGCTGCTGGCATCTTCAAAGTTCCCGTATGGAAGAAGGCCTGATTTGACCAGGGCTTGGAATCCATTACAGATACCGATAATCAAGCCACCACGAGCGATAAAGCTATCAATAGCTGCACGCACTTTTTCATTGAGAAGGATGTTGACGATAAACTTAGCTGATCCATCTGGCTCATCCGCAGCTGAGAATCCACCTGCAAAAAAGAGGATGTTAGCCTTGCCAATATTGTCAACCATGGTTTCAACTGACTTGACAATGGCTTCTTCATTAAGTGTCACGAATGGCACCAAGTTAACCTCTGCACCTTCTTTCTCAAAGGCCTTGGCTGAATCATATTCTGAGTTGGTTCCTGGGAAGACTGGGATGTAAACTATAGGTGTTTCAACTGTTTCTTTGGCTTTAATCACAGCATCTGATGCCACAGCAGGTACTTCTTCCAGTTCTTTCGCTTGGGCAAATTCAGTAGGATAGACTGCTTCCAATGTCCCTTGGAAGGCACTGTCAAGTTCCTGTCCATCTAGCTTCACACCGTTGACAAGGAGTGTAAAGTCTGCTTTTGTTTGTCCAATTTTCTCTACTCCAGCGATTTCTTGAGGAGATGTGAAGACAAATCCGCCTAATTGAGCTGTCAAGGTTGTTTCAAGTTCAGGCAAGGTCACCTCTGCACCGATATGATTTCCAAAAGTAGCAAGAGCCAAGCTTTCAAGAACACCACCGTATTTAACAGCTGATGCAGATGTCACTTTGTGAGCCTTTTGGATACCTTCAAACGTTTCAAAGTTCTTCTTAATCAAGTCAAAGTCGATATCAGCAGAAAGAGCTTGACCTGGGATGTAGTAGATATTTTCACCAGCAGTCTTAAATTCAGGAGAAAGGACCTTACGGCTGTCTGCGGTTGTCACCCCAAAGGCAACCAAGGTGGGTGGCACGGTCAATTCTTCAAAGGTACCAGACATAGAGTCTTTCCCACCGATAGATGGCAAACCAAGTTGGATTTGTGCCTCGATAGAGCCTAGAAGAGCTGCTACTGGCTGACCAAAACGCTCAGCTTGCTTGTCCATCCGCTCGAAGTATTCTTGATAAGAGAAGCAAGCCTTAGACCAGTTGGCACCAGCAGCGACCAAACGAGCGGTTGCTTCAATAACCGCATAAGCAGCTCCGTGATATGGAGACCATTCAGCTACATAAGGGTTAAATCCTTGAGCCATGACAGACGCAGTATGAGTCACACCGTGTTGAACTGGTAATTTCTGCACAGATGCCTCAGTTGGTGTGAGTTGGTAGCGACCACCAAGTGGGTGATTGACCGTAGAACGACCGACCGAACAGTCAAAGATGGTTTGCAAACCTTTTTGACTCGTATGGTTGAGGTCAGATAGAACCGCAAGAGTATCTGCTTCAAGGGTTTCAACGCTCGTCTTGCGCTCTTCTGGAAGTTTGACATCCTTGTCCACTACCTTAGCATCGACAACGACACGCACACCGTTGGTATCAAGGAAACGGCGTTCCAAGTCGACAATGGTTTCACCATTCCAGTGCATAACTAGATTTGGTTTTTCAGTCACTGTCGCAACCACAACAGCATCAATATTTTCTTTGTTACATTCCGCAACGAAGGCATCTACATCCTCAGGACGAACCACGACTGCCATCCGTTCTTGAGATTCAGAGATGGCAATTTCTGTACCATTCAAACCTTGATATTTAAGAGGCACTTTGTTGAGGTCGATTTCAAGACCATCAGCCAATTCACCGATGGCCACACAGACACCACCCGCTCCAAAGTCGTTGGATTTCTTGATGAGGCGGGTAACCTCACCATTACGGAAGAGGCGCTGAATCTTGCGTTCCTCGATGGCATTCCCTTTTTGAACCTCAGCTCCAGCAGTTTCCACAGACTCAACTGTTTGAACCTTAGAAGAACCCGTCGCACCACCGACACCATCACGTCCAGTCTTGCCACCGAGCAGGATAATGACATCGCCCGCTTCTGGTTTTTCACGGACAACGTTGCCCTTGGGAGCCGCACCGACAACTGCACCTAGCTCCATACGTTTGGCTACAAAGCCTGGATGGAAGTACTCACGAACGTAGGTCGTCGCAAGACCGATTTGGTTCCCGTATGAAGAATAACCATGAGCCGCTGTTTTAGAAATCACTTGTTGTGGCAGTTTACCAGCACGAGTCGCTGAAATCGGAGCTGTAATATCACCAGCACCTGAGATACGCATAGCTTGGTAAACGTAGGAACGACCTGACAAAGGGTCACGAATAGCGCCACCGATACAAGTAGCCGCTCCACCAAATGGTTCAATTTCCGTTGGGTGGTTGTGGGTTTCATTTTTAAACATGAGAAGCCATGGCTCTTTCACTCCATTCACATCCACTTCAATTTCAACCGAACAAGCATTGATCTCATCCGACACTTCCATGTCATCCAAACGACCATTGGCACGCTCATAACGACCAAAAATAGTCGCCATATCCATCAAGGTTTGCGGTTTTTCAGAACGCCCCAACTCCTCACGCATGGCGATATATTTGTCATAGGTTGCCTGTAATTGTTTTTGGAATTTAGACGCTGAGAAGTCAATATTTTTCAACTCTGTCTCAAAAGTCGTGTGACGGCAGTGGTCAGACCAGTAAGTGTCCAAAACCTTGAGTTCTGTTTCTGTTGGCACGCGCCCGATTGACTTGAAGTAGTCTTGGATAAAGAGCAAATCATCCACTTCCATGGCCATCCCTTGCTCAGCCTTGTAGCGGGCAAAGTCTTCTGCTTTATAGCTTTCAAAGAAAGTCAATTTTGGAATGGTCTTGTCTGACTCTGAAAATTCCTGCTTGGCAATCCCTGTCGTGATATCCTTGAAACGAGAATCCACTGGATTGAGCAGGTAGTTCTTGACCGCTTCTAGCTCAGTCGCATCAATATCTTTATTAACTAAGTAAAGTTGAGCTGTGTTGACCGTTACATCACTTGAACTACCAAGCAAGAGCAAGGCTTCCTGTGAAGAAGCTGCACGCTGGTCAAACTGCCCCGGCAGGCTTTCAATAGCAAAAAAAGCATAATTGGCAAGATCAGCCTGCACAGCCGCTTCATCCAAGACATGGTCTGTCACCTGCTCAGAGAAGATGTGTTTCTCTGCGGGCGCAAACAAATCCTCTGACAAATCAAAGACATCGTAAACTTGCACAATGCGAATACTTTTCAAAGTTGACAGTCCCAAGTTGTGCTGGAGTTCTCTCACCAAACTCTCTGACTTGACCTGAAAATCAGACTTTTTTTCAACAAAAATACGTTTATCCATCAATTCCTATTCCTTTATTTCAGCTCTTGCAATGTTCTCAAACGACCTTTAGGTTGTTATTTCAAACCCTGCAATTTCTCCCAAACAATCTCGTAAACGTCGGTTAATTCACCTAGACCTCTACGGAAAACATCCTTGTCCATGTGGTTGCCATCCGCATCCCACAAACGGCAGTTGTCTGGTGAAAATTCGTCTGCCAAGATAATCTTGCCATCCTTATCAAAACCGAACTCTAGCTTAAAGTCAATCAACTTAAGCCCAATCTCAGCAAACCAGGCTTTCAAGAGTTCATTGATACGACGCGTTTCTTCCTTCAAGTAAGCAATCTGCTGATCATCCGCAATCTTTAGGAACTTCACATGCTCGTCATTGATAAAGGGATCATCCAAATCATCGTTTTTATAGTAAAATTCGACAATCGGAGTTTCCAAAGCGATGCCCTCTTCCACACCAAAACGTTTTGAAAATGAACCAGCTGTATAGTTGCGAAGCACAACTTCCAAAGGAATAATCTCAACCTTTTTATTGAGTTGTTCCGTGTCTGAAAGTTTCTCAACAAAGTGAGTCGCCACACCAGCAGCGTTTAATTTCTCAAAAATAAAAGATGAAATCTGATTATTCAACACTCCCTTGCCCGCAATCTGCTCCTTCTTGACACCATTGAAAGCAGTCGCCTGGTCCTTGTAAGTTGAAATAATAAGATTTTCATCCTCAGTTGTATAGATATCCTTGGCTTTTCCCGAATAGATCAATTCTTTTGACATGTTAAAGTTCGCCTTTCGTATTTCTTTACTTCATTCTACTACAAAATAAGAAAAATAGCAAAAATTTGCGAACGATGGCAAAACTCCTTCTTTTAATATTAAGAAAAACTGTAAAATCAAAACATTTTACAGTTTTAAAAGCAGAATATTGCATTAAAAGCGAACATTATTCTCTGTTTAAAAATTGATCTAAGTAGTATCTCAGATAACTTTTCTTCCCTGTGATTAGCGTCAGACGTCCTTCTGAACCGTAGCGAAGTTTTTCTGCCTGTTCAGAAGTTAGACCAGTCTCCGCCTCTATCTTAAAGAAATTCCCCTTTTCAGTCTTGGTAGCTGTCGCATCAATATTCGTAATCGCAGAAACAAGAACGAGCTCTTTATTGGCATCCTTGCTTGTAGTAAATCGAACAGAATCACCTACTTTGAGCCCTGCAACATCTTTTGAACTGAGATAAGCTGTGAGTTTAGTTTTGCCTTCTCGTCCCAAGGCTGGGTAGAGTTGGGCTAGCAAGGTTCCTTCTGCAACCATGGTAGAATCACTGGTCTCAGGATTAAGGTGAAGCACCCCATCTTCGCTTGCTGTAATTTTCCCCTTGTCCAGCAGACCTCCTTGGACTTTTTTTCCTGACTCTGCTTCTAAAATTTTCTGATCCAAAAGGGTTAATTCCTGACCGACTTTGACTAGGTGCTGAGACTTGAGAGATTCAAGCTGACTATCCAGTCCCGTTGCGTAGGCTTGTTGAGCTCCAGAACCTGCATATTGCACACGATAAGTAGCTAAACTAGACTCTAGCTGGGCGATTTGCGCATCCACCTGTGCAATAACTTGCGATTTAGCTTGCAGATCTGCCCCACCTTGGTTTTTATAGGTCTGATAAAATGAGTAGGCTGCATTTTGACTATCCAGTTGAGCTCCTGTTTCAATCGCCGACTTAGCTGTTTTGTAATCTCGAATTTTATCCTGCGTTTGGCTGATAAGATTGCCAATCTCGGCCTGACTCTGACTTGCTGCCGCATTTTGAGAGGAGATGCTGGCATTTTGCTGAGAAACATTACTTCTAAGACTACTAGCTTGGCTGAGATAGTCTCGAAACATCTCCTGATAACCAAACTTATCCGCCTCTGGAAATTGATCACTCCCCTCTTTCAAACTGGATTGCAAATAACCTAACTGCTTTTTTTGATCCTTTAACATCTCCAACTGATTGGCGTATGTTTCAGCTTGAACAGCTTCCGCCCCTTGCTGGTACTCAACGAGTAGATCCCCCTGCTTGACTAGTTTATTCTCTTCTAGATAATTAGCCACAATGCGTTGATTACTAGTCGACTGGATGTTGGCAATGATCCGACTAGGTTCGACAGTCGCTCTGGTAGACAAACTAATCTCCTTCTCTGCAAAGACTGCAAAGCCAAGTAAAAACACGAGCAAAAGCGTCATGGGTAAAATCACGCGACTGGAAAAATTATGGTAACGACGATGGTAAAACTCCGCGCTTTCTAAAAATTCTGGTTTCATCTTCTCCTCTTTCTAGCTATTGACCAAATGGGCGTAAAATCCACCTCGCGCAAGCAAGTCTGCATGGGTGCCTTCTTCGACAATCTTGCCCTGATCCAAGACAACAACCTTCTCTGTCCGCTCAGCAATGGTCAAGCGGTGAGCAATGAAAATCAAGGTCTTGTCTAAAGCCATGAGATTATCCACAATCCGCTTCTCTGTCAAAATATCCAGACTGCTGGTCGCCTCGTCCAATATCAGAACAGGTGCATCCGTTAAAAGAGCACGCGCCAAAGCGATTCGCTGCCGTTGCCCACCAGAAATTCCAGCCCCATCCGAAGTCAATTCTGTCTGGTAATTCAGTGGCATCTGCTCGATATCCTTCCGAATCTCGGCCAATTCAACTGCCCGTAAGATATCCTCCTGAGTCGTCCCTTCCTTAGCTCCAAGGAGAAGATTCTCCAAAATCGTTCCGTTAAAGACATAGGGCTGTTGAGGCAGATAGTTGATATACTGGCGCAAGGCTTTTTTATCAATCTGATTGAGATTGACACCACCCAGACTAATCTCTCCCTGACTTGGATCGTAAAAATTAACCATCATCTTGGCCAAAGTTGTCTTGCCTGACCCTGAAATTCCCACAAAAACCACTTTAGAACCTTGCGGAATCGTCAAATTAATATCCGACAAAACATCTCGACCGTAACCATACTTGTAGTGAACCTGCTTAAAGGTCATATCTCCCTTCATCATGCTCAAATCTTCGACCGTTTTCTTCTCCTCAAACTCCGAAGCTACCAGATAGACCTCGTTCAGACGGTTATTGGCGACTTGCGCTGTCTGAAGCTTGGTTTGCAGATTGATGATATTTTCCAAAGGATTGGTAAAGTAAACAAGCAAGGTATTATAGGTAATCAGCTGGCCCAAACTCATTTTCCCATCCATGACGAGAACTGCTCCCATCCAGAGAACACCAACATTAAGCAGGAGCTGGGCAACTTTTTTCAGAGCCTTTTGCTGGCTTTCTGCCCGACTATAGGTAAAGGATTTTTTCAGATAAGCTACAAATTCCTTATCAATCTTTTGATAGCGTGAACTTTCACTAGTCAAAGATTTAATGGTCTCAATACCGTTGATGTCCTCGATGATGGAAGAAGACAGAACTGCATTGGCTTCCATAGTGTCCCGATTCATCTTTTCAAAAGGCCTCATAAAGGCAAAGATAATCACCGTATAAATAGGAAGTGCAAGCAGACTAATGAAAAAGAGTGTCATATTTTGTGAAAACAAGACAAGCGAAATAATCAAAATCGTCGACACATCCAAAAAGATTGATAGAATGGTCGATGCCAGCGCATCGATGATACTATTGGCATCTGTAAAACGAGACACGATTTCTCCTGTCCTGCGTGTCGCAAAGAAGGACATAGGCAGGTGAAAAACATGCTTGATATAGGACAAAATCACGTCAATCGACAAGCGTTGCCCAAGGATCAGTAGGAGATACTCCTGGGCATAAGACAAGATCTGCTGGAGAATATAGACGATGACCAACCCAATAGAGATAATACCCAAGGTCGAACGCATCTGGTCTGGTACGTAACTATCAATGATAGACTGCAGATAATAAGAACCCACAATATTAATCAAGGTTACCAAGAGTGTTGCCAAAACGATATTGGCAATCAAGCCACGCTGCTTCACTAATATAGGGATAAAAGAGAGCAGACCATTCTTTTGATCCTTATGAGGCTTGTAGTCTGGACTAGGTGCCATAAAAAGAGTCACTCCTGTCCATTCTTCCGCAAAACGCTCACGTGGCAGTTTGGTCAATTTCACCCCAGGATCTGGATCTGCAATATGAATGCTATCCTTATCCTGCCCAGTCACCACATAGTAGTGGAGCAATTTTCCTTCCTTAAGCACATGGGCAACAAAAGGAAAAGTCAAATCTGGCAAGTCAAAAAGCGTCATATCCGCCTTAATTGCTCGCGTCTCAAAACCAATCTCCTCTGCCACCTTGACCAAGCCCAAAGCCGTCGTCCCATCCATGGTCGTCTTAGCTAGTTCTCGTAGATGAGCCAAGGAGTAATAACTACCATAGTAGCCAAATACCATGGCCAAGGAAGCCACGCCACAATCCATCTGATCCACCTGGGGACGATAGTGCCTTTTCCCAAATTTCATATCCATCTCCTTTTTTCTAATAATCTCTTAAAACTTTGTAAGATTATTTTAACCAAACAAGGAAGAAATAAGGGAATTATTTCTGAAAAAACAATATCCGCACCTGAACAGCACTTTTCCCTAAATAAAAATAGGTAGAACAAACGTCCTACCTAAAATATATATTTATTTCTTTTTCTTCCTAATTCTTTTGTCAATCATGTACAAAACGATAATCGAAAACAGCGGTGGTACAATATAACTCTTTTCACTCATTGTCAGCTGAAATCCCAGGGTTGCTAGAATCGTAAAGTTGAAAATATTCATTAAAAATAGAAAAATAATATAGTAGAAAATATTTTACAATCCTATTCATTCTATTCTCCTTTTCTTTCTCCTTGGCCCCGACACAGTAAAATAAAAACCACTAAAAACAAGGAAATCGTAGGTAGATTTATTTTGTTTACATCAGCCACGATTCTAATAATTAGATAAGCCATCGAGCTAAATAATACAGTGGTCTCTAGCCAAGTTTTTCCTAGTAATTGAACAACTTTCATCTCAAACTCCAATCTGATGGTCCATCAATTCCCAATCGTACTTTCTTTTGTTTTGTACTTGTATCCTACATAAAACAGACCAAGCAGAATTGGATAGGTTTCTGGATAAAACAGGGTATTGATCGGATTTTTCATAATCATATACGTTGCGATATAAAGAATGATCGATACGACAAAATACCCCTCAGCAAATCCTAATAAGATTTTTTTCATAGTAGACTCCTATTTACCTGAAAAGAGTGCTCGAGTTGTTAAAATAGCTCCACCTGTATACACAAATCCTTTTACAAAACCGACTGCCACAGGGATAAGAAGGGGAAAGGCTCCCCCTTGAATTTCCTGCAAGTCCGTATCAGTCATTGTTTCAAATTCTAAAATAGATTTTTCCATATCATCTCCTCCTTCTATTACCATCTACCCGTCACATAATTATAACCTGCAATTCCTGCTGCAGTAATTCCACCAGCAATTTTAGCTGCTGTCACAGGATTAGCAATCACCCAAGCTACAATCGGCCATGCTCCCCCATCCACATCCATCAACTCTTCTTCTGTAAGAGCTACAAAGTTTTGTTCCATTTTGTCAAAGTTTGTCATCTTTTTTCTCCTTTATTTTTATTTTTTTAGTTTACGGTCTCTAGGCTTTAAACCATTTTAAAAACCAGATTGGAAAAATAACTGAAATCATTTTTTCTCTCCTTCCTGTTCTTCTCACTTATCTATTCGAGAAGTGATTTAAAATGAACAGGTAAATTTCATTTATTTCAAATACCATTTGATAAACCATGGCAATAAGATTGGTAAATACATCGCGTAGTCTCCTTCCTTTTCTTCTCACTTATCCATTCGAAAAACAATTCGAAAACGAACAATTCATTCATTTTTATTTTAAAAACCACTTGATTAACCATGGATACAAGATTGGCATGTACATAAACATTCCTCCTTTTTCTTTCTCATCTCTTTATTCGTAATTTTTACTAAAAGTTTCTCTTTTTTCTGCAAACAAAAAAACAACATGACTTGCATGTTGATTTTGGTTATATCTTACCTTTAATAATCGCTACCACATCTGCCACACTTTGAAGTTGGTCAATTTCCTCATCACTGATTTCGATACCAAATTCATCTTCTAACGTCAAGACGAACTCCATCAAGTCCACTGAGTCTGCATCAAGGTCGTCTTTCAAACTCAAAGCTTCTGTCACGACAAAGTCTTCTCCCTGTCGCTCTTGGATAATGGTTACAATACGGTCAAAAATTTCTTTTTCTGTCATCTTTTTATTCTCCTGAAAATTCACGCGCAGTTTGGGCAACTACGTCTGTTTCTAGCATGGTACGAATCTGACGAATCGTACTGTACACAGCCTTGGCATCACTTGATCCATGAGTCTTAACAACAGGTGCTTTGACACCAAACAAGACTGCTCCTCCAACATCTGAATAGTTGAGCTGTTTTTTCAAACCTTTCAAACTATCCTTAAGGAGAAGAGCACCTAGCTTCGCTCGAAGGCCACCACCTGTAATGGCTGTCTTAAGCAAGCCCATGATGCCCATGGCTGTCCCTTCGATAGATTTGAGCACAGCGTTTCCCGTGAAACCATCTGTTACGACTACATCAGCAACTCCATTCATCAAATCACGCGCTTCCACGTTTCCGATAAAGTTCAAACTTTCATCAGCTATTAGCAAGTCGTATGTTTCCTTACGAAGCGGATCTCCCTTGCTACTTTCTGTTCCGTTGTTGAGCAAACCAACACGTGGTTTTGCAATCCCACGAACATTCTTGGCATAGAAGGAACCTAGAACGGCGTATTGGTGGAGGTGATGGACTGTGTTTTCTGCATTGGCACCGAGATCCAGCATGTCAAAGCCTCTTCCATCGATAGTCGGCAAGGTAGACATGAGTCCAGGACGGTCGATATTCTTAATACGACCCACGATGAAAAATCCTGCTGCCAACAAGGCACCTGTGTTGCCTGCAGAGAGGATAGCGTCTGCTTCTTCCTCTTTGACTGCCTTAGCTGCTAATACCATACTGGCATTTTTCTTCTTACGGATAGCTTTTGTAGGCTCATCATCTGAGTCAATTTTCTCATCTGTATGGATAATGCTGACACGATCTGTCGCTGTTAGATATTGCTTGATTTTGCTTTCATCTCCGTAAAGCTGAATCTCAATATCTGAAAAGTCAGCTAGGGCTTGATTGACACCCTCAACGATGGCTTGAGGTGCGTAATCGCCCCCCATAGCATCTACTGCGATTTTTTTCATTTGTCTTCCTCTTTTAGTAATTGTCCCCAGTCGGATAGGGAATCAATAAATTTCTTTGATTTTAGGTGAATCCCTACGTACTCTTCGTAGAGTTGATCCATAAATTGGCGTAGCTCTTGCTTGATTTCAGGCTTGAGCGAAATAGTCTCCAAGGTCTCAAAATCAATGGCTTGAAATTGATTGAGCAGATAAGGGATGTTGGGATTCAGATGGCAACGTTTCTCGTCCTCATGATAATGGTCTGGACAGAGGCAGGCTCCATATTTGAAAGAAAAGTCAAAGGCCTGACCTACCCGATGGCAAAAGACACACTCATTAAAATTGAGGCTGATTCCAAATCGGGTCAAGATTTGAATTTCAAAAATATTGGTCAAAACTTGATAATCCAAGCCCTCTTCCATCAACTCTAGAGTCTTTCTCAAGAAGGCAAACAAGGGAGCATCCTGCTGATTATCCTGCAAACTAGCATCTGCAAGAGCCGCAACATAAGTCGCATAAGCCATGACAAAGAGGTCACTATTGATCTTGGGAAAGGTCATGACCTCATGATAGTCCTCAATGTAACTGAGTCCGTCATCATTGATTCGCAGGAGAAAACGAGCTAGTACCAAGGGCTGAATAACAGGAGCTAGTTTAGATTGACCAGCGTGTTTCACAAAAAACATGCGCTTCCCAGCCTGCTCGGTGAAGATCTTGACTAGCTTATCATCCTCCCGAAAGTTACGATTGTAGAGTACCAAGCCTTGACTCGTGATAGACTGAATCATGCTTCTCTCATGTACTCCTCAAGTCGTTTCATGGCCTCTCTGATCGTTTCCATGCTGGCTGCATAAGACAGACGAACATAGCCTTCTCCGTAACGCCCAAAGGCAGCACCAGGGATAAAAGCAACAGCCTTCTTCTGGGCAAAATCCTTGAGAAAGGCAAAGGAGTCTTGATTGTAACCTACTGGAATCTTGGCAAAGATATAGAAGGCACCGTCTGGTTTGATAATTTCAAAACCAAGAGCAGTCATTTTCTCGATAATATAATCTCGACGCTGGATGTATTCCTTCTTCATAGGCTCTGCATCGCTTTTACCAGCTGTTAAGGCCTCCACCGCAGCATGTTGAGCCATGGTATTTGCAGCAGTAACCAAATATTGGTGACTCTTGATTAACTGAGCTGTGAAAGCTGCAGGAGCAAAGATAAAACCTAAACGCCAACCAGTCATAGCATGAGACTTAGATAAGCCATTGATGATAATAGCCTGATCTCTCAACATAGTTCCCAGAGATACATGGGTTTCGCCTGTGTAGGTCAATTCTGAGTAAACCTCATCACAGACAACGAAAATCTCATACTTGCGTAAAACGTCTGCCAAAGCTTCCAACTGCTCTCGACTATAGGTAATTCCTGTCGGATTAGCTGGATAGTTGAGAATAACTGCTTTGAGCTTGTCCCCTTGCTCCAAAATAGCCTTTTCCAACATTTCAGGGGTCAAGACAAAACCATTTTCAGTTGTATCAATCTCGACAATCTCTGCCCCAACTAGATTGACAATCGGCTCATATCCTGGATAGGCAGGGGCTGGCAAGAGTACCTTGTCTCCCTCTTCCAAAATAGCCGTCAAAGTAGCAGATAAAGCCTCTGTCGCCCCAATTGTAACCAATATTTCATTTTCAGGAGCATAGTCCAGTTGGTATTTTTCCTTAACAAAGTCACTAGCTGCCTGACGTAGAGTCAGTAGACCACTCATCCCTGTATAGTAGGATTGGTTCTGGTCAATGGCTCGCTTGGCTGCCTTCTTGACATGATCTGGCGTTGTAAAATCAGGTTCCCCCAAGGTCAAACGCAAGACCTCTGGAATCTCTGAAATAGCCTGGTCAAACTGACGAATCAAGGACACTTGAATCTTGTCTAATTGTTTATTAAAGCGCTTAGTTAAGTCCATAGATACCTCCTACTTTCAAAACGTATTTCTATTATACTACAAAAGCTCCCTGACCGCAAAATCCACCTAAAACCTGCATTTTTTACTTTCTATTTTACTTTTCTTCTCGATAGGACTATAATAATAAGTGCTTATTTTCGGAGGTTTATATGTCATTTTTATCAAAAAATGGAGCAGGAATCTTGGCCTGCCTTCTCATTTCAATCATTTCTTGGTTTCTAGGAGGATTTTTCCCAGTCGTGGGTGCACCTGTCTTTGCTATTTTTGCGGGAATGCTCCTACATCCCTTTCTCTCGTCTTATAAACAACTGGATGCTGGATTAACCTTTAGTTCTAAAAAATTGCTCCAATATGCCGTTGTTTTGCTTGGTTTTGGTCTCAATATCTCGCAAGTATTCGCGGTTGGGCAATCTTCGCTCCCTGTCATCCTGTCCACCATTTCAATAGCTTTGATTGTCGCCTACCTCTTCCAGCGATTCTTTTCACTGGATACAAAACTGGCTACCTTGATTGGAGTGGGTTCTTCTATCTGTGGTGGCTCTGCCATTGCTGCGACAGCACCCGTTATCCATGCCAAGGAAAAAGAAGTCGCCCAAGCCATTTCCGTTATCTTTTTCTTCAATGTCTTGGCGGCACTCATCTTTCCGGCCTTGGGAACCTGGCTTCACTTATCAAATGAAGGCTTCGCCCTCTTTGCAGGAACTGCGGTCAATGATACTTCTTCTGTAACGGCCACCGCCAGCTCCTGGGACAGTCTTTACCAGACCAATACCCTTGAGTCTGCAACCATTGTTAAACTCACGCGCACCTTAGCCATCATTCCCATCACTCTCTTTCTCTCCTACTGGCAAAGTCGCCAGCAAAAAAACAGCCAAGATTTCCAACTAAAAAAGGTCTTCCCACTTTTCATCCTTTATTTCATACTAGCCTCTCTCTTAACGACCCTTCTTACCTCTCTTGGTGTGTCTAGTAGCTTCTTCACCCCTCTCAAACAACTATCTAAATTTCTCATTATCATGGCCATGAGTGCCATCGGTCTCAAAACTAATCTAGTAGCCATGGTCAGATCCAGTGGCAAATCTATTGTCCTCGGAGCTCTTTGCTGGATTGCCATCATCCTTACCAGTCTAGGTATGCAAGCATTGATTGGTACTTTCTAACACAAAAGGTAGCCCATGGCTACCTTTTTATTGTTCAAGAATTAAACGAGTATGTTCTCTCTTGATACAGCGATTCATCACGATGTCGTCGCATCCTCCAGCACGCAATATTTCTTCCGCTTCTAAACTTTCAAGTCCCAGCTGCGCCCAAAAAATCTTAGCATCAGCCTTGAGAAAATCACGCGCCACATCTGGTAAAAACTCGCTACGTCGGTATACATTGACAATATCCACAGGGAAAGGAATCTCAGCTAGACTCGCATAAGCCTTTTCTCCCAAGATTTCCCCACCTGCAAGCTTGGGATTGACTGGAATGATTTTATATCCTCTAGCCTGCATTTCCTTAGTCACTCGATTGCTAGTTGTTTCTTCACGGTCAGACAAACCCACTACCGCTAACGTTTTACTGGTCGCCAGATACTGACGGACCACACCATCGCTTGGATTGATAAATTCTTGGCTCATAGAAATCCTCCTTTTTCATCAGTATAGCATATTATGAAAGGGTTTGCAGATTTTGACTACAAAAATCTCCCAGCAAGAAAAGAAACCTGCTAGGAGAACTATCTATTTTAAGTGAAAGATTAAATCTTTTTCTCAATACAAAATAGAGGAGAAAGAGGGCGTTTTTCGTGGATGCGAACGATGGCATCTCCTAAGAGGTGGGCAATCGAGATTTGTTCAATCTTATCAATCAAGCGCTCTTCTGGTAGGTAGATGGTATCCAAAACAACCAATTTTTTAATAGCTGATTTTTGGATATTGTCCATAGCTGGACCTGAAAGAACTGGGTGCGTACAACTTGCGTAAACTTCAACAGCACCTGCTTCAGCAAGTGCATCCGCCGCATGACAAATAGTTCCAGCTGTATCGATCATATCGTCAATCAAGATACAAGTCTTGCCTTCTACCTTACCGATAATGTTCATCACTTCACTGGTATTCATCTTGTCTACACTACGGCGTTTGTCAATAATCGCAATCGGAGTTTTCAAAAACTCTGCCAATTTACGAGCACGAGTCACCCCACCATGGTCTGGACTGACAACCACATAGTCAGAACCAACCATCCCACGACGTTCAAAATAGTCCGCGATCAATGGAGCACCCATCAAGTGATCTACAGGAATATCAAAGAATCCCTGAATCTGTGCAGCGTGCAAATCAATCGTCAACAAACGATCTACTCCAGCAACTTCTAGCATGTTTGCAACGAGTTTTGCAGTAATTGGCTCACGCGCTCGCGCTTTTCTATCCTGACGTGCATAGCCATAGTAAGGCATAACAACATTGACAGATTCTGCACTAGCCCGCTTCAAGGCGTCCACCATGATCAAAATTTCAAGTAGATTATCATTTACAGGTGAACTCGTTGATTGTAGGATAAAGACGTGTTTCCCACGGATTGATTCTTCGATGTTGACCTGAATCTCCCCATCTGAAAATTGGCGAACAGTCGATTTCCCCAACTCTATCCCAATCTCTTGCGCCACACGCTCTGCCAATTCTCTATTAGAAGAAAGGGCAAACAGCTTTAAATCAGAAAAAGACATGATTTCCTCCGGTATTTATGTATCACTTGTTTTGTCACAACATTTTCCATCTACCATTGTAGCGCTTTTTCCTTTATTTTTCAATCAAAAATAAAACAAGAGCAAACATTTATACCCTTGTTTTATACTATTTTATATTGGCTATATTAAAACTAAAAATCCTATATTTTAACAATAGTTTTTATGCTAAGATGAGATTTTTTCGAGACAAAGTTAGTATACTTCTCTCATACTTCCTGTATCCACATCATAGACAGCACCTGAAATAACCACATCATCAGGAATCAGTGGAGATTCTCGAAGCAACTGCATATCCTCTCTCACACTCTCTTCAACATCCTGGAATGGTAAAAAATCTTGACCAGACACATCAACCCCGAGCTCGTGCTTCAAATGTTCCTGAAAACTTTCATTTTGAAAGGTTTGAGCTCCACAGTCTGTATGGTGCAACACCACAATCTCTCTTGTCCCCATTTGTTGCTGGGAGATCACTAGAGAACGAATCATGTCCTCTGTTACTCTGCCGCCAGCATTCCGCAAGATATGAGCATCCCCAAGTGCCAAACCTAAAGCTTGTGCGACGTGTAGCCGCGAGTCCATGCAGGTCACGATAGCTACTCTGGTTTTTGGCTTAAGTGGCAGATTTAATTTCCCATGAAGGGCAACATAAGCCTGATTGGCTTGCATAAACTGTTCAAAATACGACACGATTCCCTCCTCAAAAATTTGATAATCAAATATTTCTCCTATCTTATCATTTTTAAGAGGATTTGTCACGGATTATGCAAAGACCTTTTTCAAAACTTCCTGAATAGTCGTCACACCAATCACCTGAATTTCTTGAGGTGGAGTAATGCCTGTCAAGGAATTCTTGGGTACATAAATCTTAGTAAAGCCTAGTTTAGCAGCTTCATTGATGCGCTGCTCGATACGATTCACACGCCGAATCTCTCCAGTCAAGCCTAACTCTCCTACAAAGCATTCTTGAGGATTGGTTGGCTTGTCCTTGTAACTAGAGGCAATAGCCACTGCAACGGCTAAATCAATAGCAGGCTCGTCTAATTTGACACCACCGGCAGATTTGAGATAGGCATCCTGATTTTGCAAGAGAAGCCCTGCCCGTTTTTCCAAAACAGCCATAATCAGACTCGCACGATTAAAATCAAGCCCTGTCGTAGTACGCTTGGCATTTCCAAACATGGTCGGTGTCACCAAGGCTTGAACCTCCGCCAAAATCGGACGCGTCCCTTCCATGGTTACCACGATTGATGAGCCAGTCGCCCCGTCCAAACGCTCTTCTAGGAAAACTTGACTCGGATTGAGCACCTCAACCAAGCCACCTGACTGCATCTCAAAGATGCCAATCTCATTAGTGGACCCAAAACGATTTTTGACTGCTCTCAAAATACGGAAGGTATGGTGGCGTTCCCCTTCAAAGTAAAGCACCGTATCCACCATATGCTCCAACATACGCGGACCAGCCAGAGTGCCCTCCTTAGTCACATGACCTACAATAAAGATGGCAATGTTATTAGTTTTGGCCAGCTGCATGAGTTCAGCTGTCACCTCTCGCACTTGAGAAACTGACCCTTGCACTCCAGAAATCTCAGGAGACATAATAGTCTGGATAGAGTCGATGATGAGAAAGTCAGGTTGGATACGCTCTACCTCAGCTCGAACACTCTGCATATTGGTCTCTGCATAGAGATAAAACTCGCTATCAATATCCCCCAAGCGCTCTGCTCGTAGCTTGATTTGCTGGGCAGACTCCTCCCCACTGACATAGAGAACAGTTCCCACTTGAGACAACTGAGTTGAAACTTGTAGGAGAAGGGTTGATTTCCCGATTCCTGGATCCCCACCGATAAGGACGAGACTCCCTGGTACCACTCCACCTCCAAGTACACGATTAAATTCCTCCATCTCCGTCTTGGTTCGATTGACATTGATAGACGTTACTTCAGCCAGTTTCATAGGCTTGGTTTTTTCACCTGTCAAAGACACACGCGCATTCTTAACCTCGACAACCTCGATCTCTTCTACAAAAGAAGACCAAGCTCCACAGTTTGGACAGCGTCCTAGATACTTAGGTGAATTATATTCACAATTTTGACACACAAATGTCGCTTTTTTCTTTGCGATGATAAACCTCTTTCTAAATCTCTCCCTCACACTCAATCACTTGGCAAAAATCGATGGTCTCATTTGGAACAAACTGGCGCATGAGCATTCGATGAGCGACAACTACCACAGTCTGATGTTCTCGATACTTAACCATGCATTCTAGAAAACGAGACTTCATCTCCGCAGCTGTCTCATATTGAATAGGGGCATTGGGGAGCAACTCTCCCTTGTTTTCTAAAAACAGACATCTAGCTCTTTCAAAGTTTTCTATTCCTGCTTCATAGACCTGCCATTCGTGTAACATAGGCTCCACTCTCAAAGGAAGTCCGGTAGCACAAGAAACATAAGAAGCCGTTTCTAAAGCTCGCGTTACTGCTGAAGTCACTAGTAAGTTAGCTGATTGTAGTAAGGGATTTTGGCAAAGTTCCTGAGCTTGTTGTCGTCCCTTCTCAGATAAGGGGGCCAAATCCATCCCAAAACCTGTATAAGAACGTTCCTCTAACTCACGGTAATCTGGCTCCCCATGACGTACAAAGATAATCTTCATCTTAGTGCCCTGTTGATCCAAATCCACCAGTTCGCACGCCGTCTGCCTCATCTCCGTCTGCGATTAAAAATGGTGCAAAGACAGCCTGAACCACACGTTCCCCAACTTCAAGAACCACTTCCTGATTAGTAATGTTTTTCATCTGCGCAAAAATATGTCCCTCATTTCCAGGATTTCCATAATAATCCCCATCAATGACCCCAACCGAGTTAATCAAGACTAGACCCTTCTTGCGAGGGTTTGATGAACGATCATAGAGATAGAGCACTTCTGTCGGTTGCATATAGGCCTTGACCCCCGTTGGAACGAGAACAATCTCTCCTGGCGCAATCACAGTGCGTTCCGCAACCTTTAAGTCATAACCTGCTGCATGAGCCGTCTCACGCTTCGGTAATAAATTTTCGTCTGTAAAACTCGAAACCAATTCAAAACCACGAATTTTCATCATCTTCTCTTTTCTATTATCACTTATTCTAGATTATTCTATCTTATTTATTCGAAAAAAGCACGAAAAAAGAGCACACAACAGTTATAGGCGATACGATAATTTACACTGTTTCACAATACGTTGAAATTTAGAGCTTTAAAGCGAGAGCAAAGTTGACTTTTTACATCGTTTCACAGACATTTACGACATTTTTGCCCCTTTTTTGCCCCTTTTAAAAACAAAAAACACTAGTGGGGCTAGTGTTTGAAAAGTAGGTAGATATTCGATTATCAACTATATTATACCACATTTTAGGTCAGAGCAAACAAAAAACCGCAAGCTTAGGCTTGCGATTAGTGTACTATATTTTTGATTTTATACTGGTTTTTTAGTCAGATCTTTAAGAAAGCAATTCGTTTACTCTATCTTGCACGGCTTGTGCGTCATAACCAGCGCTCGTTAATTTGTCATAGCGTTCTTGTCCATTGCCCCAAAGGCCTTGGATGACCTCGTTTGCCACACTTTCGAGATCTGAAATATCGTTTCCACCATTCAAGAGACTATTAACTCTATCTTGCACGGTTTGTGCGTCGTATCCCGCTCTTGTTAAGCTATCATAACGCTCTTGACCGTTACCCCACAAACCTTGGAGAATTTCTTGTGCTACTTCGTCTACTGACTTACCGCTGGTCTTTTGAGTTGTCTTTTCTCGTACAACCGTTTCTTGGACTGTCGGCTCTTCTGAAGCTTTACCTAGCATTTCTTGGACAGTTGAACCAAGGGATTGATAATGCTTGATCTTAGCGATCACGTAGTCACGCAGACTGTCATTGTCTCCACCATGCAGTTCAAGGGAACGTGCAGGGCATGAAGTGCTTGAAAATTCATTGTGGAACTTGATATTTGAATAATTCGGTGTATCACCATAGTAGCTCATGTCTTCAGCCATTTGACGCAATACCATGTTTTCATTTTCGATGAACTCGGCATCTGTTGAGTTGTATTGTTGACAAACTTCATAGCTAATTGAGTTCATGTTAGCGTCACGGTTCGCAGCGCTCCAGGTACCATTGTAAGTATCTTCAACGCGAGCGATTGCATCACGAGTAATGTAGTAATGAGCGAAACCAAGCTCAGACTGGCCGTTATCATATCGCGATTGCAACCAATTTACATAGCTTTCAACGCTCATAGAACCTGCATCATTGTGCATGATGTAGTATTTGGGTTTTTCGGTCGGACGTGAACCAGCAATTCCATTGAAAATTGTATGATTAATGATTTCTACCATCGTTTAATCCTCCTTTGGATTTTCGTACCCAAGTGCTTGCTTGCTGTCAGTTAGCCCTTTAGTTGTTGGGTCTGGAATGATGTTTAAGATATTTACAATCGTCAACCCAACAAGATAAGGGTTCGCAAAGAATTTGCCAAGCAAGTCTAAAATGACTCCCCAGCTAACCAAATCTTCTAGTTTAAGATTAAAATATGCGAGAATTGGCAAAGCTAAAGCAAATGCCACTCGCAATAAGAATGTTTTATTTTTTAAGCTAAAACGTACTTTCCAGTTAATCATGTGTTATTCTCCTTTATTTTTATCATCATCTTTTTCAAGCAAGCGTTGAAATGCTTTTAAAATTGGCTGAAAAAGAGTGACATTTCCTTTTAATTTACGGTAGTTTTCAATCAATGATTGAAAAGTAAATGCGATGTACCCAAGATAAATCGAGTACAAGAATGCGAAGCCTGTCTTTTCAGGCAAGAGTACGGACATCGGAATAAGGATCATCAGCAAGAGAACCCCTAAAATCTTACGAAGAAGCCCATTGATACCGATTTTACTCTTATACTCGATGTCAGGATTGACAATCGCTGCAATCGTTCCTGTCACAAAATCAATGATTTCCATCGAAACAATCAAAGCAAGAGCGTACAAGACCAGACCATCTTCGGTCTGGACTACGCTTCTGAAAAAATTAAAAAATTCGATTTGCATATATCACCCCTTACTCAATCCGTGGCATTACAACAGTCAGCACACCTTGCTGCAGCATATCAGAGAGTGACTGGTCTTTGTAAGTATAGCCCTCTGTTGCTTGCATCTGGAACTTAAAGATAGTTAGCGTACCTTTTGGCCATTTCGGATTGCCATCGTGCGGATAAGGCATAGCAACAATGTCTCCGTTTGTGTAGCGTGTGCTTTTTACTAGTGGTTTGACAAATGCAGCCACCTTGCTATAAGCATGGGTAGGCATTCCTCCATTTTGAGATACTGCCAAAGCAATCAAGACCTCTGTGATAGCTGACACCATGTCGAGGTTTTCTTTGTTTTCTACTGTCGCTTGCTCTACCTTAGTTGCCATTTCCTTATTTTGCTTGAGCTGCGCTTCTACCTGATTAAATTTCTCTTTTTCAGCACGCTGTGGAAAATTCTCTTGATAAAGAGCCTCAAGTGCTAACTCAAAAAGCTCCGTATTTGACAAACCGATTTTGTCAGCTGGCAGCAAGATAGGTACGATAGCACCGTCTGCATTGACTAACGTGACCTTTGTAGCGGTTGCTGTTCCGCTGCCGTCATATTCCAAGGACTTTGTCCCGTATTCTAGTTTCATATTTCCTCCTTTTTAAATTTTGAATGAAACATTATCGAAATTGAGCCAAGTGGCGTCAACGTTCTTTCTTACAACTATTTCTCCCGATGTTAAAATGCATAAAACCGCGACTGTAAAATCATCGTTGAGCGCAAAAACGTAAGTTGAATGTAACGGTCTAAATCCCACTGGTAATTGAGCTATAACCGTTCCGTAAGCTGTCTTTCCTTTCGTCCCAACTCCACGCAAATACACCACTCCATCGAACGTTTTTGAGTATTGCACATCATTGTATTGCTGATGATGTTGCCATCCATTTTGTAGAGTTATGTTTTGCCAAGGTGTCGGATTGCTTTCTGCTTTCGACAAGGCTACATAGTCAGAGTTATTAGTGGATTTTGATTGTTGCACTAGATAGCGCCATGGACGCCAGTTGTTATCAAAGCCATTCTCTCTAACAGCCATATATCCTACAGACGTTGTGAAACGTTGGATACATTCCTGAGAATTAGGGTTAGGTCTGAATACTTCCAGCATCCCCCATGAACCGCCAAATGGATTGTTGGGAGAAGTTCTGTCTATCCACCAAAAACCAGTATCTTTCATGTTGTTGAAATCCTGTTTGATGAGTTTTCCACATCCGTTATTATCAGTCAGCTGATATTGCTGTATGGGCTTGTTGTTTGAGTAGATATCACCTAGAACATCTAATGATCCTGGTTTCCCAAATTCTGCAACCTTACCGATGCCTACACGCCCGTTCTTATCATAGGACATTACTACGCTTTCAGTTGTTACTGTTGTATAAAATTCAACGCTTGTAAACTTGTCTTCAAGCTTACCAATAATCACAAAGGATTTATTCGATGGATAATTCCCTGCCATGTTAGCAGCCGAATTAGTCAATGTATGAATACTTGTAAAATTACCAGATGCACTACCATTATCATCCGTGAAATTCTCATTACCTATCTGAGCAACTTCGAAAGTTAAAGACATTACATTCCTTTGCTTTCCTGACTGCATTATAGGGGCTATTCGGGCATTTCTTAACACTTGTAATGTATTTGGATTGCCTCTAGTTCTAAGTGCGGAGAAGCTAAATGAGGGGGCATAATACTCAATCACGTTGATAGTAATATCTTTAGTATCTGATTGTTTACCCCGACTATCGACAACATAAGCTCGAATGGTCGCCAAACCGCTGAAGTTCATGATACCAAAACTACCACCGTTTTTAGTTACGACCATTTTTTTATTAACAATTTCAGCTCGATATCCTGTAATAGTAGATCCATAGGCGCCAGACGCATTGTTGAAGTTTACTTGTATATCTGAAATGATTTGTAAAAAGTCATTTCCACTCAAAAGCTGTCTTGCAACTGTATTCATGTCAGTTAATGAAAGACCTGTGAAGGTAGGTTTTACACTGTCTGGGATTTTAAAGTGCCATCCATTAGAATACACGTCACTACCGATTTGAGTAGTACCGTTATATGTTCGAACACATATGTCCATTAGCCCTGAACTTGACTTAGGTAAGTGTCGAGCAAGATCTAAAGACGGAGTAAAAGAAACGCTAGCAGTATGGTTCTTACCTAAATCTATCCAGTCACTTCCAAAAACTCGGTACCAAACTTGGTGAGTGAATGAGCTTGCTTTTCTGTCGATTCGTATAGTATGACGAGATCCTAAATTCCTATCACCATCTAGCCCTGCAACTGCACTAGAACGAGGTAAGCTGGATAACGTGTACTTAGTCGAGATAGTAATATTTCCGTGAACTCCATTATTAGGATCAAATGAAGCCCAAACTGAGAAAGTCTTTGTCCCATCGCTTTCATGAGGGATAGTAGTTTCTCCAGAAGCAAGAGTAGTCTCTTGCCCTCGAGTATCGAAACTGAGGTTACTTTTGTAGACACTAGCCCCGTTTAGCCATACGGATAAAACACTTCCGTTTTCTGCGTTCCAAGTTCGGTAACCTCCATCACGGTCAACTGTAGCTCTCCAACTAACTTTAGAGGAGTTGTTAGCGATGTCCTGACTAACTTGCTCAATATAAATATTCAAGTGCAATGGGCCACTAGAATTAATAAATTTAGTCATTTTCCTCTTTTTAACCTCCTACATAACGAACAACATTCACATCTTTGTCAAGATAATACTGTTCTGTTCTAAAGCGTCCAATTTGAATTGACGCGGTGAAAATACCGTTGTCAATATTGATTACACCTTGCGAAATATACATTACCTCCTTGCCTGCAGAAAACATGGAAATTCGATCATGACTGACCTTTATTGATGAACTAGCATCGTTCTTTCCAATGATGAGCCCCTCATTTGAAGCACTCATATAGGTATCGATGAACTTTTTCAGCTCTTTCAAGCCACCAAATTCTATTGTTAAAAACTCAATTCTCCTGCCTGCTTCGATTAAATCAGATTCAGATTTTTTTTGGCTGTCTGCATTTGATTTTACCAAGGCATTATAGGCTTTTTCTAAATCGCTGAACTGATCCATTGTCGCTTTAGCTTTTAGCTCAACGTCATGAAGTTGAGCTTTTTCAGCTAGAGCATTTAATTGATCATTAGTCAATTTATGGTCAGCTTTGGAATTGATATTGTCTTGCACGTCTTCGTCTGATAATCTAAAATCAGTCATTACATTCCCTATTTCAAGCTGAACATCCGTAACATACAGATTGACAATCTTGTCATATCCGACATAAAGCATGACTGTTATTTCATCAAAAGGTATATTGTGCTTTGCTGAAAGAGAAAAACGCTGATACTTGTCTGTGATTTTTGAAGCAGGTATATCAATCCATGATTGTCTGGCTATGACATCATCTTTTATGAAATGTATCCCAATGTGAGCCTCTTGAGGCGCTCCATCTTTCGCAAACAAAGCCGAAACAGTGACTGGAGTGTCTGCCGGTTGAGGCAATGGAATTTTTTGATATATCCCTTTCCAGCGAGGGATGGTCGTGTCATTCTCGCTAAACATATGCAAGCCTGACCTGCCTTTATTAGATACAGAGTGAGTAAAGTTATAAGCCAATCCATTGACAGATGCCTTAGTCCACTTTCTTTCTCCAGATAGAAATGAGGCGTTTCTGATATAATTTTTAGCTCCGATACTCACATTATCAAAGAGAGCTGTCCACTTGTACCTTGTAGGGTCTTGACTGTCTGCCTCAGTGAAATCAGTGTAAGTACCTAAATAGCGCTTATTTGTGCTATCTGTTGTACTAAAACCATCACGACCGTCAGCAGAATTAGCCCAAGCTCTATGCAAGTATGGAGTGCGTCCGTCAGCTCCAGTTTTTCCTGGGATACCTTGGTCGCCTTTCGGGCCTTGCAAACCTTGGACACCAGGTACCCCCTGTTGCCCACGTTCCCCTTGAGGTCCAGGAGCCAATTCAATTTTTTTTAGATCTTCTTTCGTTGCTACATCTTTAGAGTTTATTGTGAGCTTATCAATGTTCATTACAACTTTGCCGTCACGTACGGAAACAATCTCTTGCAAACCATTCATGATTCGCAAACGTGCTAAATCCAGATCTCCAGCAGTTATATTTTTGGCATTTAGCGTAATGTAATTACCAATTGCTGCAGAGACTTTTTTTGCTAGCAATTCATCCGTGGTTATCGTATTGACAATTTCTCCTACATTAGCGCTGTCTGCCTTTTTAACCCATGAACCTTCTACACGCTCCCACATTTCAACATAGCCACCGTTTGGTTTAAACCATATATCTCCATTTTTTGGTTTGGTAGGGCTTGATGTATCAAGATACATACTACCTTGTTTAGTGATAAGTTCGTCCAAATACTCAATTTGACGTTGCATGGCCCCCTTATATTTATAAGTACCTTGTGCAACCCCAGCAGCATTTCCACTACTATTAGCAGATAAACCACCATCAAACGAAAGTTTGTAGGACAGCATTGGAATGTCAAAATAGATATTTTCATCCCAGTGTACTGTAACCCAGTCACCAGCTTCCATAGCCATATCGCCTCGCCATGAGAGCGTATATGGATAAAAATTAAAATCACGGTATTCATTGAAGATACGATCCAGAATTTCTTGTGTAACCCATGGATTTTTTAACTTCATGATATTACCTGTGGAAAATCCTGATTTATATACAACCTTATCAGCAGACTCACACTCAATACCTTTCAACCTGTAAGGTATCTCGTCACGTTCTAATCCACCTGGCTTATACATATCTTTTGTGATATGTCTTGATGTTGTCTTTAACTTGATAAAATCAAGCTTCCCATTACGATTAAATCTGACGAAGCTTCCTGATAATTGCGCCAAATAAACTAATGCCTCACGATAACTTGTTTTTTCTAGTTTCTTCGCAACTTGATCATTTACTAATTGGATATTAGTATCTGTCGTGATACCTGTCAATCTCACGATTTCGGCTAAAATATCCCTTGTATAAGCTGGATAAGTAAGCTGACTATCATAAGCACCAGATAATCTAATAAACTCGTCCTGTAGCTTAATTTTGGTCTTTTTATCATTACGGTCTAGCTTGACCTCGGCGACAAAAAACTTGCCAAGTGGGACGGATTTACCCGCAATCATTACCGACATTGTTGCAGGCATCATTTCTTGCAGACCTTCAATAATCTCTTTAATTTCAATTTCTAGGCTGTTGATGTATCCACCACCAATTGTAAAATCATTACTATTACCGATGGAACTATCGTAAGTAGCTGATGCAATTTTGGTTTTTGTGTATCTCTTACCGTTTAAGTCAAAGTTAGCCTCAAACACGCGCAGATGATTCTCTATTGCTTTGATATAATCTGATGTTACTTCTAGCATAATTCCTCCTACTGCTCGATAATAGATACAGATAAGCCGTTGTAATAGGCCACACCGTCACTCAGACGCCCCATTACTGTCTCTGTGATAGTTCCGCGATAACCAGTGATAGACTGTCCTAAAATGTTTGCAGTAAAAAATCCGGCTACCAATTTAGACTTGATAAGATTTCTTTCTGCTTCCGTGATAATTCCCCATTTGATGGAGAATGTACGTTTTTCTGCAATGACGTCACCCGTCATCAATCCACTAGCACTACGACCGGTAGAAGACGACCAGATAATCTCATTATTGATACTGATTTCAACTGGAGAAGCAAGAGCTACTCCACCTACTGATATTTCACTCATGCATACCTCCTAAATCATGAGGGGGGATTCCCCTGTTTTAATTGCAATTTCATTGATTTTATCTACAATTTTCTTGGTGATTTTATCACCATCAATTGTCAAATCAAGAGCACGAACCGCTTGCAACAACTGTGTCAGTAAGGCTAGAACTTCTGGTCCACCGCCATTATTTGACAATTCTGCTGCACGACGTGCCATTTCAAGCATTTTATTTTCCGGAGCAACGATCTCACCGTAATGCTTGTTGTCACCAATCATGGCAATTTGTGGTGTGTTAGCCTTAACAAAGCCACCTTGAGCAAGTCGAGGTAGTCCAATGTAACTAAATCCACCGATATTTACACCAGGTAATTTATTAATCACGCTAATAGCGCCATTGAGTAAGCTGATACCACTATTGATTGTGCTTTCTACCGTGCCAAGCACCCCGTTAATAACGCTACGTACAGCACCGCCAATGGCACTCCCTACCATGGTTCCAACATGAGTAAACGTTGAGCGTATTTGCCCCCAAAGTCCGCTAAAGAACCCGATAATGCCAGAAAATGCATTCTTGACATTGTTATATGCTTCGCGGAATTTTGAAGAAAACCACCCTGGTATACTAGCAAGAGCAGATTGGATATTACTCCACTTCCCTGCAAACCAACTTGCAATAGGATTGAAGATACCTGTCAAACCTGTCCACGCGTTGCGGAACTTGTCTTTGAACCAATCAGGAATAGAAGCAAGATTGCTTTTTAACTCATTGTAGCGTTGAGAGAACCAAGAACCAATACCGGTAAAGATAGCAACAATGGCATCCCAGGCTTGTTTAAACTTGTCCTTGAACCATTGAACAACAGGTGCAAAAATGGTCTTAACAGATTCCCACCAACGTGTGAACTCTGCAATCATCGAATCGATATCAATTCCAAGTGCGGCTAAGAGAGATTGGATGATACCGGAAAATAGATTTTTAATTCCGTTCCAAGCTTTATCCCAATCCCCTGTAAAAACACCCGTTACAAAATCAATCAAACCAGATAGAGCTTGAGCAAGACCACCGATAATATCAGAGAGTGCTGCAATAGCATTGATCAATGCTGTACCGATAACTTCTGCTAATCCGCTAAGAATCTCCATAAATTTTGTGATATCTACATTCAAAACAAAGTCTTCCCAAGCTGCTTTGAAAAAATCAAAAAAACTACCTAAAAGCATAGAGAGATTATCGATAGCTGGTTTTACATGAGCGTCATAGACTTCCGAAAACATTTTGCCCAATTTTGATAGAACTGGATTGAGGTAAGTATTCCACCCATCCAAAAAGCTTTTCATTAACTGACCAAAACCACTTGTCAAAGAGTCAATAAATGGTTTTGCTTTGTCATCGTACACGCGTTTCAACGCATCACCAACATCATTTACCAGTGATTCTAAACTTTCAAAAACAGGAGCAATGCCATCTAATAATCCTGTCCAGGCTTGTACTAACTGTGGAACATTCGGGACTATTGCTTTTTCAATTCCTTTAGCAAAATCTCCTGCTATCTTACTGCCTAATTCGATTACTGTGCTACCAGCACTTAAAATCGCAGATACAATCGCACTGCCAATTCTAACAGCGCCAGAAGATGTGATGACATCGTAAAAACCATTTGAGAAAGCTTGAACGATATTACCAGCAACCTCAGCTACGTTTCCTATGTTGGTAAATAGAGATACAAGAGCGCTCTTAATACGCTCTTTTTGGCGCTGTAAGCCATTAGCTATACTTCCGGCTATAAAGACTCCTATCCCGAGAGCAACAGTCCCTATCGAGCCAACAAACTGCCCTAGAGCATAAGCTATCTTATCAAGCATAGTTTGAAATGAAGCAACCACTTTTGGATCTGTAAAAATCTCTTGGAGTAATTCGCCGATTCGTTGCAATGCCGTTTTGAGTCGTTCGATGCCATCGAATCTAAATGAAGCATTGAAACCATCCTGGAACAATTTGACGAGCTCAAGCAATCGTTTAAATAATCCATCAAACAGACCGTCTAATTGATTCCCACCTTCAGCAATTTTTCCCATGTCGACTTCAGCGCCTTTAGGTGTTCCACCACCTCCGCCGCCTGAACCACCAGGACCGCCTCCGGAATCTCCACCACCATCTCCGCTATCGGATGAGTCAGATAGTTTATTGATTTGGTCAAATCCCATGAGAGATTTCATTTCTTGAGCAGCTTTCTTAGCTGCTTTGCCAGCTCCATCCGCAGCCTTTCCGGCTCCTTTAGCGGCTTTTCCTAAATTGCCAGCTCCTCCTGCTGCACCATCAGAAGCCTCTCCTAAATTACCAACTGCAGCAGCTGTTTCTTGGATACCCGAGCCTTTCATAGACTTCTTGCCAGTAAATAGTTCAGTCAATGCTTTAAAAGCATTACCTACTGTCAGCAATTTGCTGAGCAAAAAGTTAATGACTTTGATAACTGGGGTAAAAATGTTAATCAAGCCAGCTCCGACGCTTGCCATAAAGCTTTCGAACTGTAACTTCATAATTCTAACTTGGTTAGCCCAACTATCAGATGTCCTAGCGAAGTCGCCACTAGCTAGTGAAAGCTTGTCTGTTACAAATGCAAACCGCAAAGCAACTTTCTCAGCCTCAGACATTTCTTGTGTTGTCTTTCCAAATCCGTTAGCCATTGCATAGGCATCAAGCGCTGATTGAGTCATGACCACACCTAAATCTTTAAGTGTCTCTGTTTCACCAGTAAAGACTGATTTCAGCTTTGTGTAGGCTTCATCTTGACTAATATTATAAAAAGATGCCACATCGCCCGCTAAACTAGTTAAGGCTGTCGACATCTCGTAAGCTTTCTGTTCGTTAAAACCAAAAGCTTTCGTCATCGCACCAAATGTACCGGTGTATCGTTTTGCCATGGTCTCTGATAACCCAGAGGTATACATAGCTTTTTTTGCAAAGTCATCAACTTGCTTGCTCATACGTGGGAAAGCAACGTCAACAACGTTTTGTACTTCGTTGAGATCTGAGCCGAGCTTGATAGCTTGAGCTCCGAAATCAACAAGTTTCTTGATTGCAAATGCTCCCGCAAGCATCTTGGCAGCTTTTGTCGCCATCCCTTGCAAGCCACTCATCTGCCCTTTAAATTGTTTGTCGTTGACGACAAGGTCAAGACCAATCTGGCCAACTGTCTGTGCCAATAGCTATCACCTCCTACTTAGCCATCTCAATAAAGGCTTGTTTTAATTCTTCAAGAACTTGAGTCAAATCTTGTTCAGTTTTCTCTTTGGCAAGTCTCAATCTCCATTCGTTTCGAATGCGGTGCTGACCTTCTGAAAATACTTCTAGCATTTTAAGGTCATCTTCGCTTCGAATTTGGACGATTCGACCAAGCGGTGTTTCTCCGGACAAACCAGCTAAGAGAGCCTTGAACTCTTTCCACTTCATATTCTTAAATTCATTAGAGTATACAGATAAGCCATACTGTGTCCTAAGAGAACTGACGATTAAATCGAAATCCTCAAATAGGTCATAGTATGGCTCACTGTTCTCCCACTTCTTCTTCTCCCATGACCAATGTCATCGCTGCTTCAATAACTGTAGTTAAATCAGCAAAATTCAAACGCATTTTATCAAGTGTTTTTCGACTATTTTCAGGGAAGATGAGTTCAAACATTTCCATCATTTTTTTGGCAGATGGAGTTCCTTCTTCATCACCGATAGTCTGCATCAGAGTCAGTACAGTTGTTGCATCTGTATTGACTTCAATTTCAGCATCTTTAATTTTCAATTTTGGATTTTCTTCAAAATTGAGTTTTTCTGTAATATCAATTACTTTTGCCATTATTCAAATTCCTTTTCTTCAGATAAAATGTTGATCAGTACTTGACCAGTTCGATTTTCTTTGCTTGCCATAGCTTCGATTCGCTCTTTGGATTTACCGCTTAAATCAACTGTATCTCCAGCTTTGTATTCGATACCTGTATCGATATCAATAAAAGCTATGGTTGCAATTGCGTTGGTTTCTTCAGCTTCAACCATATTTCCTCCTTAAAAATAAAAAGAGGGTCGAAACCCTCTAAATTAACCTGCTGGCACCACTTCTGGTTTACCATTTGACATAACGTCAAATGACAATGGTGCAACACCAGTTGAATCCCCCGAAGCAAAGTCCTTAAGATTGATAACCGCGTCTTTAAATTTGACTTTTGTTCCATCTGGGAAAGTCCATTGAAAGTCCGCTTCAGAATCACGACCATTTTTGAAGGCAAGACCTGCGATGTAGTCGTTTCCTGCATCACCTACATTTCGTTTACCAGAAACAGAAATTGTAACTGACTTTGCAGTCATCAAACGACGTGTCCAACCTGCTTGATCAAATGGTTTCCATTCTTCAACACCATTGTCAAATGATACTGAGAATGATTCCATATCTGCAATATTAACAAGTGATTCCAGTCCTGCAGTTCCTTTATTTACTTGGAACTGATTTTCATATACGGGGAATACCCCAGTTTTCTGAGCCATTAGTTGCCCTCTCTTTCGTAATATAAATCAAGTTCGATAACACGCTCATACACGTTATTATCGTCTGTTCCTACATCCACAGGCTCGTTCTGTAACAAGGCAATCATCTTAATAGGTGTTTCACCGATAACAACCGATTCAGCATCAAATAGACGATTATAGAGGTACTGAGCACGCTTCTCTGTCTCATTCGCATTCTTGTTCCAGTGAATTAAGATGCTGATTGATTTGACTTCATAGCTTGCCAGTGATCTACCTCCTATTGCTACCCGAGGACCATCGATTGTCTTTCGTTGATAGATGCCTATACTGTTTTCTTGCTTATTATCGAGCTTGCCAATGTAGTAGTTGTTAGCTGCATTAAATGTTTTAATCCAGTCACGGACTTCAGCTAGTGTAATCATGCTTAAACCCCCGTGATTTGTTTGAAAAGTCGCCCGTAGGCTTGTTTTATTTTGTGTGACTTCTTGCCACCATCAGCCCAGTCCTCAAACCACTTTCCTTTTGCATGAGGATTTTCTTTCGTCTGGAATTGATATTCAGGATGAAAGTACAATCGTCTTGCGTAAGGAGTGGAATGTACCAGGCTTACTACACCTTGGGATGAATGTGAGTAGTCTGGAGCCATTGCATCACCTTGCAACACACCTTTATCAAAAGGCACTACCTGCGCCTGCACAACTTCTGTATGCAGGTATTCAGCAGTCTGTTCCAGTGCTATGATTTGAGCCCTTTCCAGTTTGCGGATAGTGCCAAAATCTAGCTTTACTGTAGAATTCACAAACATAGCATCACTCCAATCCGATGTAGGTATAGTTAACAGTCCCATCTGGATTTCTAGCTTTCCGGCTGTCCACAATCCTCCTGACAATACCAAATACAATTGCAGTCCCACCGCTCAATGTAGGCAAATACGGTGCAATATCACCAACGAAATAAGCTGACCCAGTAATTTGGACCAGCTTCTTCTGTTCAGTTAGAACTGTTTTGACACTGTCCTGATAATTGCATTTTAGATTAGCTCTGAACGCCTCTAAAGGTTCGCCGTCTTCGGAAACTCCTTCTTGGTTGACTGTGACTGTGATTTGCGTCTGGCAAAATTGAGGTAAGACAAGTTGTGGAAATTTCATCAAATAACCCTCCTTGTCAATCCTGTTTGCTTCAAAAGTTCATAGGTTTTGCGATAAATAACAATACCTTGTTCTGTAGCAATATTCCAATTTGATCCAAATTGCATTGACACACCATTAATGCTGTAGTTTGAAACTGTAGTAGCTATCAAATCAGCATTAACCTCCTCAAAATCAACAATCTGACAACAAGCCTTTCGGATAACTTCCTGCTGAAATGGCGTCAGATTGTCGAATCCAATGCCACGGATTCGGTTGAACGTAAGTATATCAATCTTGTCAGAAGCTGATTTAAGTTTGCTAGCCAGAACTTCTGAATCAGCAGAAATCACACCAACAAACGTCTTTTTGTAATAATCTGGACTAGCATACATGACTGTTACTCCTTAGCTTCTTTCAGCTTCTTGATTTCAGCATTAGCTTTTTTCAAGTCATCCAAAACTTTTTCGTACTCTTCTTTTGAAACCTTGTCGACAGATTCACCATATTTTAATTCACCATCTTCGTAGACTTCAAAGCCACGACCAACAAAATCATTGATCGCTGACTCATCGATATCATAGACTCGAGCTCCTTTAATTGCTTTTAATACCATATACTACACCATCCTTTCTTACGCTGTCGCGTTGATAAAGATACCAGCTGCTTTATTCTTGATCAAGAATGCATCCATGTAGAAGCGAGATTGGAGCAAATAGTTATCAGCTGTACGTGAGTCATGCCCTGGTGTAAATACTTTGATGTAAGAGTATTTTTCACGAGCAACTTCACAAGATGGGTGGATTAAGATAAAGTTCATTTGTTTCGCTTCATCTGTTGCGACACAACCATTTGTAAAGTTGTATTGTGATTTCATGCGAGCTGATTGCACTTGTTTGATTTTAACATCATCAAGGCTATAGATAGAGCGTTTGACGTCGCCATTTGAACCATTCACTCCTAGCACACGTTGGATGTCTTTAGCCTGTTTGAAGAGCTTGTTGACAGCTGGAGTGACGTACAAAATGCGACCCTCAGACGGAACACCTGCTTCGTCCATTTTTTCCATGGCGTCATCAAATTTTTGCAAGATATTTTCTGCAGTCAATGTTGTAGTGTCGATAGTGGCACCATTAGCAGCATACTTACCTGCTTCAGTATAGAGTTTTGAGAACACGTAGCAATCTTTTTCAGGAATACCTTGTTCAGTTTCCAGAGTGTTTTGGACATTGGCAATAGAAACGACAAGATTTGTTTCATCAACATCCATAGGATCGATTGCAAATTCGATGTCGCGGTCATGTTCGAGTTTCTTTGGTTCCCAATCGTTTGAAATTGTTCCAGAATTAAAACCGATAGTTTGACGATTGTGGTCTTTGTAACCAGATACTGTGATGTTCGGCAACTTGATTGTTTGAGCGTTGATAAATTTCACTTGCGGATTCGAGTTAAACAAATCTACAGACGCAAGTTCTTTTGCATATTTTTGATGCAAAGCTTGTTCGAATTGTTCTGCGTAGTTATAAACTGTCATAATTTAATTCTCCTTTTCTTAAAGACCAAATGCTGCAGCAATGGCATCAGTTTGGCTAGTTTGTTGTGTTTTACCGGTAGATCCGATTTGTTGAAACCCAGTTGATTCTTCTTTATTCGGCTTCAGTGCAGGAACGTCTTCCAAAACTTTTGCGACAATAGCTTTGAAATCTTCTGGTTTCGATTCAAGTGTGAGAGTTGATGTATCAGCCAATTTCATCACATAAGGTAGCACACCAACAGGCAATCCTTCCTCGATTGCTGCTAATTGTAGATTGCGCTCTAAATTAGCTTGCAATGCACTTGCTTGTGCCTGCGTTAACTGTTGCTGTAGTGATGTGACGTCTGGTGTTGCATCAGCTTTCTGCGACTTAAAAGCAGTAATAGCTTGAGCCATTTCTTCACCACTCAATCCTTGCTGCTTAAAGTAATTTTTTAGCACAGTGTCTTCAGCAATTTTTTGCTTGCCTTCGACAATGCTAGCGATTTTGTCATAGTCAATCTCAGGAGTGCTAGCTGGTTGAGTTTGGCTTGACGTGTCTTGTCCACCTGCAGAGCCAGTTCCTGTATCTGCATTATGGAAAAATAGTTTGCGTTTGAACATAGCGTTCTCCTTTCAGTTTTAAGGGTGTCTCCCTATTTCAGTTATTGTCACTGGTGTCTCCACGTAGTTTTTAGTCTTCGGACAAAAATTAGAGTATAAGAAAAACCGCCTCGAATTCGACGCGGTTTATAGCTATTTATAGTAATTTATTGTAATCTTTCTTACGTATAGTTACCTCCTGTTTTTGAGTACAAAAAAGCACCTTATCGGCGCTCTGTGATATTAACAATCGTAAAATACATACTTCTCACGTTGCAGTCTACGTTTTTTCTCATCTGAATCATAGCCGTACTCATCTGCAAAATAATCGTATTGATCTTTGATACATTTGTCCAATTTTGCTTCAAAGATATCACTCTCTTCTTGTGGTCCATAGATAGCCGCTACAGGAAAAATCGGGGCTACTAAACGATATCCAAAGTTTTCGCTGAATGTATCTGCTTTTTCTGCTACACGTAGATAGCTTTCGATAATCCGCATGACTACCTCTCCTTTAGTTTATTTATAACATAATTATAACTCTCAGGAAAAGTTTTTTCAAGTATTTCTCTGCGTTCACCATCAAATTGTGCCTCAAACACATGCGCAAAAAACTCGCTCTCGATATTTCCTTTTTTCTCCCAGTAAACAAGCGAGTGCGAATACTTACCTTGTATTCTCCCTTCACTCAACGCTCCTAATATATCAGATACCGAAGAGGCTTTATCATTGATATGGACTGCTTCAAAAATAGTATCGTCAGATAAATTGATAAAGTCTTTACGCAGAAGTTGCAGGATTTTTTTATCCTTTGTGAATTCCCAACCTAGTTTCTCATCTATTTGGTGACCAAATTCATGGAAATAACCAGTACCAGGTCCGCGAGGGTCGTCTATGTCCTTATACATGTTCAGGAAGAGTTTTCCAGATTCATATCTCACAACTCCTGTTTCTGCAATAGTTGCAATCGCCGACTGGTCGGCTAATCTTGCAAACAAGTCTTGTCCAATCTCTGTACCTCCCTTGAATTTTTTTCGAGTCGCATCGATATACATGTGTCGTGTCTCTGCAGCAATCTTCTTCGAAGCTACGCCACTAGTATCTCTAGGCAATCTCTGACGATTGATGAATTTCTTGTAATCACTATCACTTTCGAGTGAAAGTTCTTGGTATAATTTGTATCCTTTTTCCGCTTCAAAGTATTTCAGATTTTCTTCTGCATTAGACTTAAGTTTAGACCATTCTTCCGCCCTTAATGTGTACTTCTGAACATTGTCTTCATCGAGACTGAACTGCGATAATATGCTAAAGCGTTTCTCCTGTCGCTTAGCATGCTGAACTTTGTTGTCCAGTAACTGTCTTTCCTTTATGTCGTCCAATTCCTGATTTGTAAATATTTTCTCTGGCTCGCTACTGACCCCAGGAAAATAAGTTGTATGCTTATCTTTGCAGTTAGGGTGATACAAACCAGCTGCCATTGCAGAACTTAACAATGGATATGGACCATCAGCCACACTGCCTCCTGACCAGACATCATCAATCAATACTTTACCTTCAAAAGGCATGCACAGAGGACATGCATTCGATCGCTTGTTTAAGATAACAGTGTGAATCCCCCACTCCTGGCGCTTGACTCCCTCGCCCATTAAGTAGGCTCTTTTGGTTGCTGTCCGAATGGCCATGTCAGCGTACGATACGATATTAACCATGGCCCCGTTACTGTATTGGATGCATGTGATTCCCCGACTTAGAAAATCTTTGGTGGCCATATCCACTGATTGCTCATATGTCTTAGCTCCCGTGTTAGCTGCTACCTGAGCATCAAATATTGTGCGCCTGTACTGGTCGTCTGTATACCTCAATACAGCATGCTCTGCCGTCTTCATATCATGCTCGATCGAGTTAAGTAACGCATTCAACTTTCGTTCATTGATAGCGAAAAATGAAGCCCCCAGATTATCTGTTCCACTGTTAAATTCAAAACCGTTCTTGATAGCTTCCAGGATAGACATTTCCTCATCATCCATGCCTTGCTTATAGGCTTCTTGGATAGCTGTGGAAATCTTGCTATTGATATTGGCAAACTCTTTGCTATATTTTTTGGCATTGGCTCGCTTAAATCGTTCAAGCTCTTTCAATTGAGCGACCTGCCATTGTTCCCATTCAAAACCTTCAGCAGTTTCCTCTGCCTTATGCCTTCCGAGATTTCTAATCATAGAATCAAGAAGATCGTTTTCAATTCGCTCAAATGCTTTAGATACATCATAAGCCATTGCAGTACACCTTAAAACCTTGCGCCTTAAAACTTCTCAATTGTCGCTTCAAAGCCGTTTTACTAGGCATTTTGAGGTTGAGCATATCCAACTTGTTGTTCTTCTCAACAGCATAGATACCAAACTCTACATTATCGCTCGCTATCTGTAGAAGTCCCTGCGCTTCCTTCTGACTCATGTGATAGATCCTCTGTCCTATCGTCACCGTCTTCAGCATCTTCAGCCTCCTTCTCTATCTCAAAATCGTTAGCAGCTTCATTCAACGATGGCACTTTGACTTCTGTCACACCTTGCTCTGCTTTTATTCTTGCCACTTCCTGGTCTTTCCAATTCTGGTCTTTTGAGTCACCGTATAACTCCTCAACGCTCGCTTCAATCGACATGATACCACCTGTCTTAGCCTTAGAAACTGTCTCAACCTGCGATTCAAAACTAGGGTTAGCATACTCACCAAACGGCACGTCGACCTTTACTTTCTGTAGCGGGTTTTTCTTAAGCACGCTATCAGCATTCAAAACCATACTAATTAACTTTGGCAAGTAATCTTGCAGAGCTGTCACAATAGCATTACGAGTATAGAGAGTTGTCTTTTCTTTCTCACGTTGTGCCTCAGCATTATCTAGCTTCTTGACATCGATACCGAGTGTAGATGGGCTAATGATGCCTTGTAAAGCTAAATCAAGCGCAGTCACGTATGTACTCAAATAACTTTCATGAGGAATATTAGCTTGTTGCAATGTGATTGTGTTCTTTGCATCCTCACCCATCGCCGTCTCGACCTTGATAAAACGATGGTCAAAAGGATTGCCCTTACTAATTTCGCCTGTGTAGGGATCTCTAGGAAGTAAATTCTCAGGAATATACTCTCGTGATCGTCCAGAACGAAGAGCATCCATCCACTGACTCCAAGACTCATCCAAGCTATCAAAAGCATCTGTCTTACGATCATAGATAGATTGACCACGGCCTTTTACTTTAGGTGACGTGTAAATCTTAAACGGCAAGCACAAGATAACGGATTTATCGAACTCCACATCGACAAGGTTAGCAGTGTACTCTGTCGCGCTCATATCTAGCTCAGTTTCGCCCCTGTAGAGCTTATAAGTTAATGAGCCGTAGCCGTAGATTTCCTCGAGCAAATAGCTCCGTCTGTGTTCTGTGAAGTGTGTGCGGAAAATAACTTCTTTCAATCTTCCGCGGTTGTAGATGATTTCAATTCTATCTCCACCAACCCATTCAACAATAGGCAACGCTGTAAGTTCTGGATCAAATGAAATACGAAAAGCACCATCACCCATCACAAGACTATCTTTAATCGCCTCCTGCAATTGATCGTGGAAGTTGCTATCTTCAGCAATCTTTTCCCACAAATTTCCTTGCATTTCCTCGGCAAAATCTAAATCATTCATATCGTGCAGCGTGATATCTACCAACCTATCAACGATAAGACCAGGGATTCCTGTGTGAATCTTTCTAATTTCTTGACCAGGAGTGCTGGTCGCTCCCCAAAAGTTGATGTTGCTGTGTGGTAATTGCTTGTAGAGCTGGTCCAGTTCGTATGAGTCACCGCGATACCAAATTTGGTTCTTTGCTGCATTATCTTCAAACGTCATTGCCTCTGTAATTGTGATGACATTTGGCTGTGCCTGTTCCAGTTTGAGAAAGCTTCTCATACTCCTTCTGATCATATCCATTATTCCCACTTTAGTTTTCCTTTCTTCCGATTATCTTCCTGTATGGCAACCACGCATACTGATTCGCATTGATTGTATGATCGTTTGCATCTTCCGGCTCATCTTTTCCTTCTTTCCACGCATACGTGTTTAGCTCTTTGATATGATTCGTACAATGACTTAACACATAGTAGCAACCTTGAGCTAACCAACCAATTTGGAAGTTGATCCGGTCAATAATCTTGGTTTTCTTATAAGCATTGTTAAAGATATACAGACAGCCGTATTGTCGCTTGTATTTGTTTAATTCTGTAATCGTTGCTTGGTCCGCACTATCAACAAATACATCACGCGCCAGCCCCCATTCACCACGGTTGCGCTCTAGGAAATTGATAAACTTGACCACCGTATCAGATGGTGCAATCGGTACATCAAGCTCAGCGTTGTTGTAGACTTCCTCATCCAGCGTGTATAACTTTCCGTCATCTGATATCCCTTGGAAAATCATTGCAATTGTATCCGGACTGCTTGCTGAGTAAGCTGTATCTAGTCCAGCTGTGAACCGTTGGAACGTGACCGTATTCTTTACAAAAGACTTACTCAATACGTGTTTTTTGCTATCAAAATTAACGAAGACAATTCCTGTTGCTCGGCCACGTAGACCAAGTATTTTATTTTTGTAGAGTTTAGTCCCAACTGGTGCAGCATCCTTTTTCTTCTGGATAGCTTCTGGTGTTAGTGACAAATTGTCATTAAACGTAAAAAACCAGTAACGCCATTTAGGGTTAGCTGGTTCTGATAGGTCTCGCATAATCTCTTCCGGAACATCGCCTGCGTATTTTTTGTACGGTCTCGCCTTGTTGATGAACTCTTTGTAGACTGGTAAATCAGGATTATCCGGATTGAGCGTTGCCATCAAATAATCATTACGTGTGGACAACTCACGGACAAACTCGATGTCAGCCGTGTTGACCTCATCAATATAGACACATCCATACTGACCACCAAGGACCAGCTTCCATTTTTCCTTGTTGTCATATCCCAATACATAAATGATTTTCCCCTCAAACTTGATGTGAGGAATCTTCGAATCTTTATCACCATTACCACAATAGACGGCTGATTTGTGTATGTCTAAAATTCCGTTATCCTGATTAATGATATTCTTTTCAGCTACACCAACTGTCTTTGCTGCAATGATGTGAAACTTCTTCGAATTTCTGCTAACTGCTCGCATAAACTTGACACCAACACCAACCGTTGTTTTTCCAGCTGCCGTTGTACCTTCCAAAAAGTCCGCATCAACATTATTAAAGCTATTGCAAAAATCAATGTACTTTTGAGATAAAGGGAAGCTATTCGTCAAGTCCATCACCGCCCAACTGACTAACGATATCGTCAAACTTCTTAGTCTCGGTAACTGTAGCATTGATATCTACTTTCTCGGTAAACAGACCATATCGCTTGCCTAAATCAACAGCAGCACTCTTACGAGTTGATACATTAGGCTTTGCCTCTACGACACGTTGAGTGCCTTCTCCGTCTAAAACAAGCAGTGGTTCCGTAACTTCACCGCGCATCACAGAAGTGAGGAACTCTAGGACTTCCTGCTGGTCTGCTACACGCTCGGATTTCAACTCTTCCAATCGCTCTTCTATATAGGATTTGACGTTAACATTAGTTAACAGTCTGCTTCCTGCAGCTTTTGCTACCTCATCCTTTTTAATATTTGGATAGGCTTTTTTATAAGCCTGCGTTGCATTTAAGCAGATGATGTACTCATCGGCAAAAATCTTTTGTTTTTCAGTCATCCCATTTTCCATCACCACCTTATTTTTTATAACAAAAAAAGACGCGTGTATGCGCCTTTTTTCTAGGAGTCCTCATAAAAACGTTTTGCTTTCATTTTCTTGACAATACCATAATATCACTTTAAAAATTCCAAAGAGTTCCATTAGTTCCATTTTTTAGAAATTTTTTTCAAAGCGCTCTCTCTAGCCCGATGAATCGTTCCGCGCCCGCAACGTAACTGAGCCTGAATTTGACTCCATGACAATCCATCAATGTACAACAAGCGCATGATAATATTTTCCACAGGGTCGTCTAATGACTCAATCACTTGCACAAGCTCGTCTCGTTCTTGATAAAGTTCTTGGATTTCCTGATACAGCTGTTCCGATTTATCAATAATCAGCACATTCAATTCTTCAGAGCGATTAGACGAGTTTTCTGACTTTGGCATATTGTTAAACTGCTGCCCTCGCAAAATGCTCGATTTCAGGCTGATGATTTCCTGGTGTTTCGACTTCGCTTTGATATCAATGTACTGTAAGGCCTTTAGTCGTTGTTTAATATTTATCGTCAATCGCTTACCTCCAAAAATTCCTTAGTTTATCCCACGCCCTAAATTTTGGTATCATAACCTCACCTCATCTCCAATCCTTAATGATTCGTAGCTTGTTTGCGTGACTACAAAAATGCCATAGTTTTGTAGTGTAATTGTATGCAGGTCGCCAATTTTTTCCTTATGAACGACTCTGCCTTTTATTTCTGCGCCTGCGTTATCAGCCTTATAGATGGTAATCGGTCGCTTTTCTTCCAAATCTCGAATCCTGTCCATCTGCCAGATGTTCAATCCAGCAGACAGCAGAATCCAGATTGCGATAAATCTTTTCATTCGGTTGTCTCCTTCTTCACAATTAGTAGTATAACCATTGAATGCAGTTGATTATTACACTCGTATAGGTCGAATTCTTTACTGAAACTTGATTTATTAAGATCCTGTAGTTTACGAAATTCGTGACAACTAGGACACCAAACACCTTGGACCTTATCCATCACTCCACCTCTTCTTCATCGTATGGTATGTCTCCATTTGATAAGTATTTAGATTCAATCATCAAGAAATCGTTGACACATTGCTGACTACAAAAACAATTTTCAACATCGTTAAATAACGCAAGAATAACATGATTCTCTTGCACTACCAGAAACTCATCTTCGATTTCTTTGCAACAATTCGAACACTCATAACTCATCACTCCACCTCCTCGATCTTGATTCCTGGACAATCGAATACCCAGCCGAACCCAGCTTCTTCTAGTTCTTTGCGGGTGTGTTTTGTTTTATAAAGTGTGGTTTCTTCTTCACTTGAAAAATTCCATATTTTTGAATGTTTTTCGCAGTTCAAAGTTTCGTGATCTTCTCGAATATTTTTCAATCTCACAATATACCGCTTCTCTTTCTCGACCTCGTAGCCAAACTGGTGCATGTTGACGAGAGTCTGAAATGATTTTGTGCTAGCAATTAGAAACCACTTTTCAAACTCATTAAGTTTAGCACCGTCAAAAATCGATGTAATATTATGGACACATCGAAACAAATTCCCTTCAAAATCATCCTTATTCTCTTCATACCAATCCGCCACAAACTGCGGAACTTTGACTTTTTCGGGTTCGTCTAGTTCTCGAAGATTCTTTAAAACATCTCCAATTGCAACAACTGGAAACTCTTTAAGTTGTTCTCCCTTCATCTCGTATTTTTTTATCAATTCCTGCTTATTCATTTTCCAACTCCTCCTGCTTGTTTTTCTAGCCAATTAAAGAGCAGACCGAACTGCTCCGTCACCAGCTCATCATCATTGTATTGTTTACAAATTTCGCTAATCGACGACACTGCCCACAGCCAATAGGCATCCGAACCAAAACCAACCTCTTGGCTCTTCTGATTGCTGCGCGCCATCCATTCCGGAATAACTCTGCTGAAGAAATCAATATAATTGATTTTCATGGCAATTCCTCAATCTTGATATAGATCCCGACTGTGTCCGCCCAAAACTTTTCAACAATCTCGCTGGCCACTTGTGCATCATCTTGCCAATAGCCAAGTTTTGTCATGCAATCCTTAAGTAGCTTCTGCAGATTATCTGTATCGGGCTTTGTGGTCTTGTACTGGCCATCGTAGCTTCTTTTGATACGAGGAAAGCACCACTTGACTGTCAGTCGAACGGCTCCTTTAAATTTATCAGGAGGCACATGCTGGGCAAGCAAGCTCTCAAATTTCGCCCTGGCATTTTTCAGATCCTCTGGCTCATAAAAGATTGGCTTACCAAATTGCACGTTTACCTTTTTTTGCTGGTGAGTCGTAGTCGGAATTTTTTGCATCGATAAAAAGAATTCAATAGACATTTTTATAAATGCACTTCCTTTCTTTTTTAAATTTCGCTTTTAGTCCATGATCCTTGTATATGACAGGGTGCGTTTTAAGCAACCCTGTCTATACAGGTATGGACATGATGGACGACAGGACATTATCTATATATATAATATATAGTTGTCTGTCGCACGACACTACCGTATTTTATGGTTCTGTCGCGACAACGACAACACCGTATTTTTATAGTGCTGTCGCTATTAGGACACGACCAGAATTTTACGGTTATGTCGCTGATTTTATTACAGGGATAATATTGCCTGTATTTTTATCTATTTGGTATTTTTTAGATGTTTTTATTCGTCTTTCGACAGTCCTAACTGTTATACCTAAATAATCGGCCACATCCTCTTTCGATGGTGGTTCACCGTAATTTGCATTTTCAATCGCTTCATCAAACTCTATCAGCTTTTGCTTTTTATCTTCCTTCGCATTCTTTTTGCGAGTTTCTTTAGCTCTTTGCCAGCTCGGTTTATCATCGTCCAGCTTAATATCCGCAAGCACGCCTGTTTCATCAAGCGCGTGTACTGGATAGCTGAACCACATATTGACTGGCTTGAACTTGGCAAACTCTCGGAGCGTGCCCTCGACACGCCATGCGGTCGCTATCTGGATCTTGTTACGGACTTCTTCGAGCTTGTCTACATACGGAGCGCGAGCCATGACATCAGGAATACCTTTCTCGAAGTGCGTTCTCATCTGCGCAGGACTCAAGAGGTCATCTAGGCCTACATTCTGCTGATAGTAGGCATTGTTTCGCTCTTGCAAAGCCTGTTTGTATACTTCGCACGCTGCCTGATTCAGTCTCTGAGTAAGTAATTCCTCTGACACTTCCAGCTCAACTAGGTCAATAAGCGCATCAGGATCTCGAGCGAATACACCCGAACCGCTAGCGCGGTCCATGGACTTCTTGCCGCCTTGCGAACCTTTAGAATGATGATGGCAGTAGATAACGCTAGAACCTAACTCTGTGGCCACTTTATCAAATTGATTCGTAAAATGTGCCATCTGGTCTGCACTATTCTCGTCACCGGTCAATACCTTATAGATCGGGTCGATGATGACTGCGATATAATTCTTCTTCAAAGCTCGACGAATGAGTTTAGGTGCTAGCTTGTCCATCGGTACGGTCTTCCCACGTAGATTCCAGATATCGATGTTGTTGATATTTTGCGGAGCCAATCCCATTGCATGGTAGACATCGCTGAAACGATGCAAGGCAGACGGTCTATCTAGCTCCAAATTGACATAGAGGACACGCCCTTGCGTACAATCCCAGCCTAGCCACTTCTTGCCCTCTGCAATCGCTATCGACATCTCAATCAAAGCGAATGACTTACCAGCCTTGGACGGACCAGCAATCAGCATCTTGTGGCCTTGACGAAGGACGCCTTTTATCAACTCAGGAGCTAACTCTGGCAAGTTATCCCAACTGTCGGCCAATCCTTCAGGATCAGGCAGATCATCGTTCAAGTCTTCAATGTACTGATACCATTCGTCCCAATCGGCCTTACCAATGTTGGTATCTACTAAGAATTGCTTCTGGCCATTTCGGATAAAACCCGGCATACGCGAAAGTCTGCTTGGATTTTTATTTTGAGTATCAACTATGATTCCATTCTTCTGACAAATTTTATAAAGATAATCAACACGATTACGATACTCTTCGTAATTCTTGGCATCTACTTTGACGATAGCATGTAGCGACTTATTCCCGCTGTGAACTAAGGCTGCAATCGGCAACTCCAACTCTTTATAAATGGCGTTCTGCTTGTCAATTGGCATACTGTCGGATTCTACCAAAGCATAGCGAAAATCTGTCACGTTTTCATTCTTAGCACCTTTCCCATCCATTGGATTGAATCGGATCCATGCGCCAGCTTCTTCGTGATAGTCACCAAGGACAGCTCCAATATCTCCATTACATTCTTGTAAGAGTTGAATCAATTCCCCAGCTGTGCGGTCGTAAGCTCCCTTAGTTGGTAGCCATTTGACAATCTCGCCAGTTTCAGCGTCAGTTTTTTGGTAGCATTTGGTCACATAACCTACATTTTCGCCAGCTTCAAAAAGTGTTTCAAGGTATTTGATAATCTCCTGAACCGGATTCCAAATTGTCGGCTCATGGATTTCTTTACCTTCAATCCAGTCTTTATCAATGACACGATAATCACGGTCTATTGTATCGGTCCATCCTAACTCATGCGTATTCTCGCTATCATAGCTAGACTGCGACACCCAACCGTTTTCTTTTGCAAGTTGGGTAATAGTCGCACCCGTCACGATAGTTCCTGCTTCCTCGTTGAAGGTATCCCATTTCTTGAAACACTCGAATTTCTTGTATCGACTATCATTTTGTGACCAGTTATCCCAGTCAGATGCCGTGTAGCCTTCGTGTTTTAAGGCCATGCCCACATTTATCCATGTCTGGTAGTCTACCGTGGCAGGATTGATGTAATCCAGCAACGGCAACAAATTAAAATCATTCTCTGCCACTGTTTTCTCCTTTTTTAAAATAAACTAATTTGAAAGGTTGAGAGCATTTTCTCCTGTGCAGCCTTATAAAAATCTTTCTTGATTTCAAAGCCATAGGCTGACCTATTCATCTCTATAGCAGCCCTTAAAGTTGAACCAGAACCTGCTACGGGATCAATGACAACATCACCCTCATCTGTAAAAATTTCAATCAATCGCTTCAAAACTGGTATCGGTTTTTGCGTAGGGTGAATAACGGGGTAAGAGCTATCTTTTTCCCACGGGGCGTGATTGAGTATCATAGCCCCACCATTGTTAAATTTAGGGAGTTTGTCACGATATAATACCGTTGCTTCTTCAACTGCTCCGACAATCTTCATGTTCGCTTTTAACACTTGCGGACTTGATTTCTTCGTAAAATAGAGCGGATAAGCATTATTAAAACCATGCTTTTTACCACATTCTATAATCATGTCTCGCTGTTGCCAGGCATGAAAGACAATCATAGCAGGTGCTTTCCCTTTTTCTTTTGGCTCTTTTTTAAGCAAACGGCTGCAAAAGTCGAAAAAGTTATTGATTTTAAAATCATTGTCCGTGTCAAAGAATGATTTACCAGCCAGCTTGCTTTCACCGTTTTTGTTATCACCGTCTTTATACCATCTAGGGTCAGAGGCATAAGCATTGTTTCCAAGATTATAAGGTATATCAGCAATAATCAACTGCGCCCGTGGTATATTGTAACGTTTAGCATTTTCAAAATGGTCGTTAAATAATTCATATTTCATACATCACCCCGGTATATATTCAGCTGGTCGAACGCCTGCTGGTAATCTCCAGCCGTTCGCTGCTATTCGATCAATCATATTTCTAGCGTGATCAAATTGCCACATGCCAACATCTTTGAAACCTCGACCTTCTAAGAATCGAATTTGTTTTGGTGTGGTCAGGCCTTCTGATTGTCGCTTGTGCAATCTGTCTAAATATAAAGCAGCCTTTCCAGCATTCCCGATTTCATCAGGAAGTATGCCGTATTTCTCAAGCGCTTTAATTTGCTTGTCACTAGCAGGCGCCATTTCCCATCCAAAATTGGGCACATAGTTCGACAAGTCTTCAGCATGGATAGACATTTCAAATTGCAATGGATCCATTAACTTGCGTTTACGCTTGCGCATTTCTTCCAATTGTTTTGCCAAAGCCTCCTCACGCTGTGCGACGACGTCCTCGGTTGCCTTGACTTCCATATCTTCGAGGTCAAGCATAACACCAGTTTGCTCTTCCATGTTCTCAACCATTTTCTGAGCAACTTCTGGAGTCTCACAGATTAAGTGAGCTGGCCGGCATAGTTCGTGGCGTTCAGTATGCCAGAGGAAGTCTAGCAAGAGCAATTCTTCCTTTCCTGGATGCAAGCGAGTCCCACGCCCCACCATTTGAGAATAGAGCGCTCGCACCTTAGTAGGTCTTAGCACAACTACACAGTCTACTGATGGGCAATCCCAACCTTCAGTCAAGAGCATAGAGTTACAAAGAACGTTGTAGCGGTCATTCTCGAAGTCTTCTAAGACTTCTGCACGGTCCTTGGACTCTCCGTTGACTTCAGCAGCGCGAAAACCTTTTGCGTTTAGGATGTCGCGAAACTTCTGCGAAGTTTTTACCAAGGGTAAGAATACAACTGTCTTGCGGTCTGCACATTGCTTGGCCATTTCATCTGCTATCTGTTCCAGATATGGATCCAGTGCCGTTCCGACATCGCTCGCTTTGAAATCACCAGCTGACATACTGACGTTTGTTAAATCCAAGCTGAGCGGTATTGTCAAGGCCTTAATTTTAGATAGATACCCTTCCTGGATAGCTTGAACTAGCGAATACTCATAAGCTAAGCTGTCGAAGTAAGAACCAAGGTTCTTCATATCTCCGCGGTCAGGCGTTGCAGTTACTCCCAATACATTCGATTGTTCAAAATAACCAAGGACACGTTGATAACCGTCTGAAATAGCGTGATGAGCTTCGTCAACCACAATCGTATCGAACCAGTCAGGAGGAAATTGACTAAGTCGCTTCTCTCTCTGCATCGTCTGAACAGAACCAACTACAACACGATACCATGAACCGATAGAGGTATTCTCAGCTTTTTCTAAGGCCGTGCCGAGTCCTGTCGCAGTCTTGAGCTTGTCGCTAGCCTGCTCTAAAAGCTCTGACCTATGAGCAAGGACAAGCACACGCTTGCCCTCTTTCACTTGGTCTTCAATGATTTTGGAGAAGACGATTGTCTTTCCACATCCTGTAGGCAATACTAAGAGCGTGCGCTTGCGACCTTTAGCCCATTCAGCTTGAACAGCTTCCCGTGCTTCCTGTTGATAAGGTCTTAATTGCATCCCTTACCTCCTAGAATTGCCCAGCTTGGTATCCAGCTTGTCCTTGTGGTTGTTGGCCAAAGTTCTGCGGTTGTGGTTGTTGGTAGCTTGCTTGTGTAACTTGTCCTGGTTGTTGGTTCAACACTTTTGTATAATCCACGTCTTCAGGGTAGAGCATGGATTTGACTTCGTTGTAATTGTTGTTATTGTATTGTCGGGTTCCGACTTTACATACTCCACTTGCACCGATGATGGTATTCCAGTTCATGCGAAGCGGTTCGCCCTTTTTCTTTTGGCCAATTGCAGCAAAGAAAGCAGATAGCATTCCTTCGGTTGAGCTATGTAAGAATAGATTGTGGCGCAGTTCTGTTTCACCTTCGTTTGCCACGATTTTGAGGCTGACGATAGCCTTATTACACGCTGGTAGTTTCCCTGGATTTTGCGGATTCGGCGTGTGGCGTGTACGTTCCATGCCAACGACTGTAAAATGGTACAAGCCGTCAGGCAAGAGGACGAAATCCGAGTCTTTTTCGATCGTATCTTCCCAACCAATTTCGTGATCAAAGTTGTTGTATTGTTGTGTCATGTTGATTTCTCCTTTAAGCTAAAATAGTAATTTTTTTGTTGCTAGCAAGTTCATTTTTTAAATAATTTGCGATGCTTTCGACGGCTTCTAATTTCCATTTACCCCCATCTGCTTCAAAGAGCGCAAGGTTCGCCAATTTGTTGATGCGGAAGACGAATTGACTAGCAGGCTGCTCTACTTCGTTGAAAGTACGATATGGTCGCAAGGTTACTGGATTTGGAGTCTTAGCTTGTGCTAAGCTTGCCACACCATCGCGAACTGTAGCCATTTGACTGATGCCATTGTCCTGTACTTCTGCACATTTTTCGATTTTCAAATGGCTAGCAAAATCCAAAACCAAATTACGGTCTGCATCATTGATAAACATAGACTGCAGCATAATGTTGAATTCTTCCTGGTCACGCCAATTGCTGAATGGAATAACTGGGACAGATGCTCTTACAGAAACAAGTTGAGGACGTTTACCATTTTCAAAATCAACTTGATCATATACAGATACTTTTTGACAACTGTCCACGACAACTACAAGTTTACGATCACTGATGAAATCGTTATCTGACTTGAGATAGTCAACTAGACTTTTGAGTGTCTGAAGCTCAAGGATAGGTGCGTACTTACGAGGATTAAGTTCCTGTAAGTCATATTCATTGCTGTCAAAATATTCCTTCCCAGTTTCTGAACGAATGATTTTGTTTTCTTTACCCGCTAGTTCGACTGTGTAAGATAATGCTTCTTTGAGATTTTCTGTCATGGTTAGTTACCTGCTTTCTTTTGATTGTAATCAATAATTTTAGATTTTTCCTGCTGTTCCACTTTTTCAATAAGATCGCCAGTGTCAGTTCTCATGTCTCCATTGTCATCAAAGTAAGTCTGACCAGGAATGCCACTTTTGAGCTCGTTAGCATGAATTTTACCAGTGTCGTCACGACCGACAATGACAGTTGTTGCGACACCTTTCTGCGGTGCTAAAGTAGATTTGACTTCCATACCTGTCTTAACGACTGTACGCTCATCATCTGTTGACATCGTTAGTGTGATAGTAACCTTGCGGGTTGCTTTGGCTTTTGTATTGAGATCCAGAATATTCTCAAGGACTTTTTCAAGTTCTTTGTCAACCTTTTCTTGTAAGGCTGTATTTGCAATTTTTGACAAATCAATTTTAATAGTTTTATCTTTCATAGATACTCCTTATTATATTTTGCTATGATTTCTAATTCCCAAAACTTACACGGTAAAGGGCAATTCAGGGTCTGCTCGCACTTGGTTTTGAATAACTTCCATAGTTGCCTGCCAATGTGCCACAATCATATCCCAATAATCAGGCGGAAAGTTTTCGAACGGAGTTCCTAGCGGGAAGTGCCCGCGAATGTAAGCTACTTTTTGAAGTTCTTCTGCTGTCACGTTACCTTGAGACATGAGGTCCGTCAAACTCTTTGGCAAGCTTGCATGATATTGTTCAGGTAATGTCTGTGGCGTGCTAGAAGCTTCATTTTGAGGTTTTTTAGCTACCTGCGACATATCGAGAGGCAATTCTTCTTGAACTTGCTCAGGGGCTTGCTGAACAGCCTGCTGAGGCTCTGGAGCGACTGTCTGCGGTTGTGGCTGTTGTGTATGCACTTGCTGACTCGCAAAGATATGAGCGATTCCTGCATAATGGAACGGTAATTCATCTGGTAAACCATGTCGATTCTTAGCATCCCAAGCCGGTCGATGATTGGTATACATCACGCGCTCACCGCCCTGCGCCTTCTTCTTGCCGTTCTCGGCCGTCATGACTAAGGTTTTGTAATTGGCAAATAGAATCATGTCCGCCCACTCTTTTACTAGTGGAGCTGTTTGGGAACTCGTCTTCTTACCAAGTTTGAGCTCATATCTGTCATAAGAACCCATCTCGTCCGGTTGCTCGAATTTCTTAATCTGAGCGTGCGCAGTCAATACCACGTTGATACCCATATCAACCAAGTCAGACAGACTATTTAAGAAACGTCCCATTTCTTCTTGTACAAAGGTGTACCCCTTGCCCCAGCCAAAATCCTCAATCCCTTGCTTGCCATGTTGCGAACAGATGTAATTAACTGCCAAAGCTTCTGCCCAATCGATCGTGTCAATAACGAGTGTCCCACACTCAGTCGGATTTGCTTTGATAAAAGCAATCTCATTGATGAGCATGGTCCAACTGGTTGGCTTGTCGAGTCGTGCCACATCCATGTTGTCTGTCGAACCTTCTGTATCGATGAAGACAGCATTTGGAAATTCAGCAGCAAACGTGGACTTCCCAATTCCTTCAGGACCGTAGATAACTACCTTTTGAGCTCGCGCCCGTTTTCCTCTAGTGATTTGCATTATTCGTCCTCGCTTTCAATTAAATCAATCGCTTCGTTAATCATTTCCTGGATATCCCAAGTGACTAATCGACCTTTGTATTCAATGACAGTCGTCACTCCAGAAAATGAAATGTTGATTTTTTCACCATTTTTTGGATGAACTCCGTCAGCCTGATGAAACCTCATAATCATTGAGTTCTTTTTATGTAATTGTGCAGTAGCCATATTATCCCCCTTTCTAAAATCCTCCTTGCCAAGTTGGTGCGACTGTTTCAGCGTGTCCTTGCTGAGCGGAACTTTCAAATTTCACTGGCTTAACACTATACCCGTCTTCAATCAGAATGCTACATTCATCTCCTATTGATACTCGTGTCGCAATTGCTTGCAAACCTTCTTGCTCAAGCCACGCGCCAAATTCTTGTAGAGTCAACTGGTCCATTTGCTCCAGCTTATCAATCAGCACAAACCCACACTCTGGTTTCAATTTACGCACGATTGCAGTCGCAACTTGCAGCTGCTGACTACCGGACATATTATCCCAGCGCTGGCCAAGATAGAGCAATTCGCCATCATCTACGAACAAGCCCGGCAACGGTAAATCTGCGTTTGTAAGCAAATCTGTCTTCTGCTTGCGGATGTCAGCAATCACATTATCAAGTTCCTTGTATTGCTCGCGGTAACCCTTAGCATCTTCTTCTGCTTTATCCTTGTCCAAATTAGCACGTACTTTACGATTGATTTCGTCAATCTCTGCGATGTTGTTTTCAATCTCCTCAGTCGATTCATCGAGAAGGTCCATGGCATCGGTATTCGCGATAGCCAAGTCTTGAGCTAACTGACTTTCTTTTTCTTTGGCATCGGCCAGCAATTGCTCCAATCGTTCAACTTCTGCAGTTGCTGAAGCATGTTGATTTTGGATAGATACCAAGTTCTGACGCTTACGGGCGTTCTCGCCATTCTTAGCAAGAATAGCTTGTTGTTGCTGGATAAGTTCAGCGATAGAGACCAATTCTTTCGGTGCATCTGGATAATAAGGCTGTTCTTTAGCAAACTTTTCTTTTTGGTCAGCAATCACACCGATTGCATGGCGCTCATCATATTTGGCTTTTTCTTGCATTTCAAGTTCGGCAAGTTGCGGACCGACTCCGATAATCTGCAACAGAGTTTTAGCCTTTTCTTTGCTGGTCTGCTCCATGAATTTTGGCAAGTTGATAGCCAGTTCTTCCACGAAGCTATCCAGCAAGTTTTGACCAGCCTTGTTGCCACTCGGGTCGATGACCTTGAGAGTGCTGTTCTTACCACTACGCTCCACAATCAAGCCGTTTGATAGCGTGATTTTTAGGCTAGGCGGAATTGTACTGCCTTCTCTCTGAGCTTGGCTAGGTTTGTACTTGTTACCACCTAACGCCCAAGCGATCGCGTCCAGCACGCTTGTTTTCCCCTGATTGTTATTTCCGCCGACAATGGTTAAACCAGTCGCTGATGGCTCTAATTTAACCGCTTTAACGCGCTTGATGTTTTCGATTTCTAGTTTATTGATTGTTACCATTTTAAACTCCTTCTTCTACACCTTTTGCGAGTCCCACAGGCGGTTGCACGTCATAAGTAAATTGCTTATCTGAATTTCTCAGGTTCATCCGTGCGACATTGTTAGCTATTCGCTGACGCTCTTTTTGTTTCATTTCAGCGTGTTCATCCAGCGTATTTACTAGAGACCAGAGCCCGATTCCGACGATTGTCACGAAATAAAGGTATTCCATCATTTTGAGTTTTCCTTTTCTTTATAGATTGCCACCATGTTTTCAAGATCAGCAATACGCTGATTGGCATTTTGAAGTTTTTCTTGTGTTTCAATCAGTGATTGATTGATATCCAGAGCGACCACTCTCCAGTCCAGATTGGTTTCTTCGACCTCTTCCGAAAAGTAGTTTTTAATTCTTGTTAGTAGGTTCATCCGACTGACCTCATTTTCTTGCTTTTCACCATTTCTTTTTTCCAATCTCGACTGCCTCTGTATTTCAGGTAGGCATCAAAACCTTTAATCGTGACAAGTTGGCCATCATTCCTAAGATGCTTCTGTTGGCTAGGTAGCTTCTTCATCTCGCGTCTCATGTCTCCCGCTTGTCGCTTTGAGCATCCAAAGATGTGTTCCAATTCTTCATCATTAGCAGAGACTTTTTCAATGATCACATCTTTAATTCTTACAATTTCAACTGCTTCCATTTTTGCTCCTTTCGTGTTATAATTCAGTTAGTTATTTTGATTAGCGCCTGACTTCTGTTAGGTGCTTTTTGCGTTACCGAATTTTAAAATCTTCAATAACCCGAGCAATGAACTGATTTGCTTGTGGATTTTTCAGCTTACCATTCAGGATATTAGTTACATCTTGACGAGCCATGCTATACTGTACTGCTAGCGTTGCCATCGTCAAATTATGCTCTTTCAGATAATCTCTGATTTTTTGACGTCCACCATCCATATTTGGCATATTTCTCTCCTTTCTTTTCTTTTTCTCTCCTCGCTTTCTGCTATAATAAAACTAGAAAGGAGGATCATATGCATAGAATAAAAGTTACTTTTTCAGATGGTACCGAAGCTATTTTCCATGAAGAACAAACTTTTCAAACTTGGAAAACTTCAAACAACTCAGTTTCATTAGGTGAACTTAGCGGACTTTGGTATCATCATCACGATGGTTTGGTTCCAAGTTTTTTAGAAATAGTAGCAAACGCTCCGTTTTTCTTTGATGTTGAAAAACCATCAACCATCTACGCTTCTACTTCAATTGTGAAAATCGAAGCGATATAATTTTTACACACGGCTATTCAAGGCGCGCTTCGTGATTTCGTCTTGGATAGCTTTTGTCATTGCTAAGCCATGCTCTGAAAAACTAGTGTTTTTCGAAACTAGCAAAATTGCTTGCGAATATGTCTCAGATTGTTGAATAGCTTCATCAGCGACCTTCTCAACAAAACTTTGAATATCGTTTTTTAGATTCTCTAAAGATATTAGAGGAGCTTCATTTTTCGACATTCGTCTCCCTCCTTTCTTTAAAAGTAAGAAAATGAGTTAGTAAATTATTTTATAAATTACTTGACAAAATTAATGTATAGTATTAAAATGAAAGCATAATTAAAAACCTTGATAAAACAATATCTATCAATTCTCTCGCTCGCCAAAGCTATTATTTTTAGATAAGTTTTTACTTCGTTTTTTACTAACTCACTAACTTACAAAAACTATTTTAATACTTAGCATTAACTTTGTCAAGCATTTTAATGAGAAATATTAAATATTTTTTGTCATGTTCTTAGAAAGGTTGATAAATCAATGTTTCAGACATTTGACAGAATAAAAGAACTTGCCAAAAAGCAAGGCCTTTCAATAAATTTATTGGAAGAAAAACTTGGTTATAGTAGAAATACTATTTATAATCTAAAAAATTCAAAACCGTCCACTGAACGAATTTCAGAAATCGCCGACTACTTCAATGTGTCTACCGACTATCTGCTTGGTCGTACAGATAACCCAGCAATAGCGAGCGATGACAAGACAAATAAGTATCTTGGTCCAGCTGAGACTGAATTAGTCGCAGCGTTCAGAAATCAGACCCAGAACATGACCGAGGAAGAAAAGGCTCGTTTTAACAAGGCGATTGAAAGCTTGATGGTAACTGCTAAAACCCTGATGGACGATGACAGTAAGTGGAGGTAATTATGGCTAGAAAAATTATTTCACGTAGACAGTACATCCGACACTGGGATTACGCCGTCCCGGTGATTGAAGCAGTGTCTCGACAGAATAATATTCCACTTGAACAAGTTACTTTTCAGCACATTATCCGTTACTTTGAACAGACTTACAACCTTCATTTTATCTTCTTTGAAAAGGACCCGTTTCCTATGCTTCCTTCAGCTGGTCTACTTAGTTCTGAATACATTAAATATCGAGGGCTTGTCAATAATCCAGATGTTACTTACTTGGATGATATCATCTGTAAACACAATGACGGCTTTACCATTTATAGCAAAGAAAAAGAAAAGTACCTTGTTTATATCAATCAAACACATATCAAAAGACGGATTATCTTTACCATTTTGCATGAATTAGCCCACATCGCTGCCCATTTTAGCACGGGTCGTTCTGATGAGGTCGCCCTGGCTTGCGCTAACAACTATCAGAGCAATCCGCTAGAGATAGAAGCTAACACTATGGCCTCTCTCTTTTATATCAATAATGAGCGCATGGTCTGGCACCTCAAAAACAAGCACTCGTACGAGCAAATTAAACAAGCAAATACAATCAGTGATAACGCTCTTTTTAATCGATTAGTTGATTTTGTTCATTATCGGATATTGAGCTATGATGAACACTTATTAGACGACCAACAGCAACGACGAGTAGCTATTGAACTCGTTACAAAATACAAACAAGGGAACAATATCTTACAACAATATTATGATATTGATGTATAATGCTAAAAGCAGATGTGATAGCTGGTACATTGTAGCGAGGTATTGAAAAAAATAAAAACCCATAACCTCGTCGGCTATGGGTAAGAAAAAAGAGTATAAAGATTTTTAAATAGTTATTGTTTTGGAGGTTATTATGAAATTTTGTCCTGAATGTGGCAATCCAGTAGAGGGTTACAAGTTCTGTTCAAATTGCGGTTATTCTATTGCTAACCAAGAACCAACCGAACAAGCTCAGCCAGTCGATAAACCTGCTTCTCCATCTCCTGCTCCACGAAGTAGAAAAACGGACAAAGTTGGACCGCTTGAAATTGATAGGTACAATCGCACTTATCGCATCCACGGTGCCCAAAAAGCAAAAGGCTCATCTGGTCTAGTTGGTGGAGCAATTAAAGGATCGGTAAAAGCTACACTTGCGGTTAGTACAATGGGGTTATCGTTAATACCGTCATTGGTAAAGAAAGATAAGAATGACACTGATTGGTATTCATTCGAGGATTTAGTATCCTATGAATTGATTGTAAATAATCAGACTGTTGTTTCGGGTGGTGTTGGTCAAGCTTTGGTTGCAGGCGCTATGTTTGGAGCGATTGGTGCTGTCGCAGGCGGTATCGTATCTAAACGAAAATCAACTACAAAAATTTTGAACATGACAGTCCGTGTGACCTCAAACGACTTCACCAAACCAGTCATATTCATTGACTTGATAAAAAAACCAGTAAAGAACACTTCGAAAGAGTACAAAGAAGCAGTTGAAAACGCTCAACGGATCATGGGAGCCTTGGACGTTATCGTTCATAATTCGTAAATAAAAATCCCCACACTCAAATTTTGGCCAAGGAGAGTGTGAGGTGTTCAGTATAGTAAAAGGCATTAAAAAGCCCTCTTTACTATACCCATTTTATCAAAAAAGTGAGGTAAAATCAATGTGGATGGAAGAACTTCCCAACGGGAAATACAAATTTTTTGAGCGATACAAAGATCCATATACTGAGAAATTAAAAAAAGTTTCAGTAACCATGGAGAAGAAAACTCCCCAGGCAAGAAATCAAGCTGCCATCTTGTTACAAGAGAAAATAAATCAAAAATTAGGAGAAAAACAACATTTTGTTTCTGATATAACTTTTGAAAAACTATATGAGGAATTTGAGGAAAATTGGAAACACGGTGTTAAAAACTCAACCGTCTACGCTTCAAAGAATGTTAAAAAAGAGATTTTAAAGCAGATAGAGGGCGACTATTTAGTTAGAAACATTGATAGACGATTATTGCAAAAAGTGATAGATCAGCTATTACAAGATGGAAGGTCTCATAACTATGTTTCTAAAATCAAGTTCAAGCTTAATCAGATAATGAAATTCGCTGTCAGAATGAGTTATATTGATACAAATGAAATGCTATTTGTTGAAATGCCTAGAAAGGTAATTACAACTGAAGATCTCAGAAAGAAAAATACAAAATACTTAGATCAGAAAGAGTTTAAGTTGTTCATCCAAAATTTAAAAGAAGAGGCCCTATGTGATTATCGAATTACAAAGTATATCCGAATAGCCAAAGTTCTTTTTCTTACTGGCATGCGATATGGAGAGCTGGCTGCCTTAAATTACAAGGAGGATATAGATTTTTCTAAAAAGACCATTCACATCAAGCATACATACGATTTCAGACAAAAAGAGAGAACTACACCAAAGACAATCAAGTCTGATAGGGTTATAACAGCACCTCAAAAAGTGTTAGACATCATCAAAGAGCAGATAATAGAGAATGCGACAAATGGATTTGATACAGATTTTATTTTTATAAATACTTTAGGAGAGCCAATAACAAATGCTCGGGTTATTGGTGCATTGAAAAGACATGGCCAGAAAATTGGCATAGATAAGAACATCACTACACATATGTTCAGACACTCTCATATATCCCTACTTGCTGAATTAGGTATCCCCTTGACTGCTATCATGGACAGAGTAGGGCATAGCGACTCAAAGACCACACTAGAGATTTATTCTCACGTTACCCAAAAAATGGTATCAGACATATCTAGCAAGTTAGACAAGATAAAATTTTAAATTGTGCCCCTCGTCTGCCCCTTTTTCTTATACAAGACAAACAAAAACCCCTTAAAGTGTTGATTTTTAAAGGGTTTTTAAAGTGCACGAAAAAAGAGCACACAATTCACATCGCTTAGGGCTGCTGGATTCCTCCCCTGACCCGCTTCACGCAGAACTGTTGCTCCACTATTTATTATACCACATTCCCCTCCGTTTTGAAAGAGAAATTATTTTTTCCGTCGATTTCGGAAAAAGTCCTGCATAATCGTTGCACACTCACTCTCCAAAACTCCCGTTTCGACCTCTACACGATGATTGAGACGCTCATCTGTCAAGATATCGTACAAACTTCCAGCTGCACCAAATTTCTGATTCTTAGCCCCGTAAACTACGTTTGGAATACGTGCAAGCCCGATTGCCCCACTACACATAACACACGGCTCAATGGTCACAAAAAGTGTACAATCCAGCAAACGCCAACTCTCTTCACTCACGTTCGCATTCTCTATGGCCATGATTTCTGCATGCATAACCGCTCGTTGCAACTCCTCGCGCGCATTATGCCCCCTACCAATGATTTCTCCATCCTTGACAATCACACAACCAATTGGAATTTCATCGTGTTCTAAAGCAATCTCAGCCTCTCTCAAAGCCTCTCTCATAAAGGCTTCTTTTTCTTCAACTGTATAATTCATCGTTCTTCTCTTTTCCTACTTGTCGATTTTATTATTATATCATGATTCTCAACACAAAAAAAGCCACCCAATGGGGTGACTTAATAGGGAGATTATTATGAAAAAGAAAAGTTTAGGATATTTGTTACAACAAGTTAGGAGGTCTTCTTGTAACTGTCTATAGTATACCCGACCTATCTTAAACTAATCTTAAAAATTTCCTATGACCAAACACTTTCTAAAATATTAGTTTGTTCACGACCAGGACCTACTGAAAAAGTAAAAATACGAACACCAACCAACTCGCTAACACGACGAACATAGTTACGCGCATTTTCAGGAAGATCTTCCAAATTACGGACTCCAGTGATGTCTTCTGACCAACCTGGCAACTCTTCGTAGATAGGTTTGCAACGTTTCAACTGCTCAAGGCTAGCTGGATAGTAGTCGATACGTTGTCCATCAAGATCATAAGCCACACAGATTTTCACTGTATCCAAACCGCTCAAAACATCAATAGAGTTCAATGAAAGATTGGTAATACCGGATACACGACGACTATGGCGCATCACCACTGAGTCAAACCAACCCACACGACGTGGACGGCCAGTTGTTGTACCGTATTCATGACCTACTTCACGAATGCGATCTCCCACTTCATCAAACAATTCAGTTGGGAAAGGGCCGTCTCCTACACGACTCGTATAGGCTTTACAAACACCTACAACCTTGTCAATCTTACTTGGACCAACACCAGAACCGATTGTCACACCACCAGCGACAGGATTTGATGAAGTAACAAATGGATAAGTACCTTGGTCAATGTCCAACATAACACCTTGCGCACCTTCAAAAAGCACACGTTTGCCATTATCAAGCGCATCGTTCAAGATAACGGACGTATCTGTCACATACTGCTTGATTTGTTGGCCATACTCATAGTACTCTTCAAAAATATCATCAATTGAAATAGGGGTACTGTCATACAATTTTTCAAACAGACGATTCTTTTCTGCAAGATTGCGTTCCAAGCGTTCACGGAAAATATCCTTATCCAAAAGATCAGCAATACGAATCCCAACACGAGCAGCCTTATCCATATAAGCTGGGCCAATACCCTTGATAGTAGTCCCGATTTTATTATCGCCCTTAGCTTCTTCTTGCAAACGATCCAACTCGATATGGTAAGGCAAAATGACATGGGCACGATCAGAAATACGCAAATTATCAGTTGTTACACCTTCCTCATGAAGATAGCTCAACTCTTTCACAAGAGATTTAGGATTTACAACCATTCCATTCCCAATAACAGAGATTTTTTCAGGGAAGAAAATCCCAGATGGAATCAAGTGCAATTTAAATTTTTTGCCATCAATCACAATTGTGTGACCAGCATTATCACCACCTTGATAACGAGCAATCACTTCTGCATTAGCTGAAAGAAAATCTGTAATTTTCCCTTTACCTTCATCACCCCATTGGGTACCTACAACAACAACTGAAGTCATAATAAAATTCGTCTGAGCTACCAGGAGCTCGTCCTTTCTCATATACATGGCAGGAATTTCACCCGCAATTATATCTTACAATTTATTATAAGAAAAAAACACTATTTTATCAAGAAGAAACAATAGAAAAGATTTGGAATTTCTGTAAATTATAAAATTCAAAACCACATATTTTAAATAAAATCCTTAAATTCACAAATTCAATGTTCCTTATTGTTCGTGATAAATGATATATATGATCCTCACTAGTTTAGGATAGCACCTTCTAGAAAGAATTTATCAAGATACAAGCGATAGGCCGTCTGAAAATGATATAAATTAAAGTCTTTAACACTTGTAATTCTAAATCTTATCAAGTAATAAAGTAAAAAACGAAGATGAAGTGATTCCCACTCTGCACAACTCTGACATAAAGAAGCATATTCTTGTTCAACTAATTTTAAAAAGACAAATGCTCGATCATAAAATTTTTGAAGCATATAAAAAATCCCTTTCTTATTATTAACACTAGTCTAACAAAAATAAAAACAAAAAAAGCTTTAAATCCTATAAAAGCAGAATTTAAAGCTAAACGAACTGAAAATAAAATAAAGAGGCATTTATAGATGCAAAAATTAAGTTTTGAATTTTGAGAAGTTTACTTCATTTATAAAATCAGAACCACCCTCTAATGGGTAGTATGCACTAGGGATATAAGCCCAAATTATCAGCCAGCGCCAAAAGACCCTCGCTTTTACATTGTTCAAGCCTTATTGCTCTTGACTCGTCACTTACCTCTCAAAGAGGCTTGTGTGTTACTTACCACTATACCTAAAGGGAGCCTCATATTCTTTTACACTCTATTTATCTAGTGCAGTATCATACTTTTCCTGCTCTTGAATATATTTCTTAATTGTGGCTCCATTAAGTCCTACTGTACTCACGTAGTAACCTT